>NZ_CP042464.1:3387500-3748629 GCF_015074785.1 Segatella copri | reverse complement strand
TGATTACTAATATTATTAATACTTTAATTCACAAATGATGGGACGCACCGAAAGATGTGAAATCACGTGCAAAGTTACAAAAAAAATAGGAGAAATGCAAATCCCCTTATTTAAAACATTTTAATAGATAGTCTTTAAATTACTGAATACCAAACACTTGTCTAAAATACAAATATAGCAGACTGAAATTCAGTGAAACAATAATGTAACGTCCCCGAAACGGCTAACAAACAAACAGTTTGCGAGTCATTTCGGGGCGTGAAACATACCGAATCTTATTTAGACTAAATTTATTTAGCTCGAACTCTTTTTACTTGTCTTTTCTGCCGAAAACAGAGAAATGGACATAGCGTTTCGGATGTGCCTTCAAGTCGATAACCAGAGAGTCGGCATGACTCATGGTTGACGTCAGATTGTCGTACAGCTTGGTATCGTTCATCAGCAATCCGAGGCTGCCCTGGTTGCTGTTCAGCTTCTCAGTAAACTGATGAGCACTCTCCAAAGTCTGGTTCACCTTGTTCAAAGTGCCCTGCACATCAAGACTGGCCAGATTAGCTGTGAGACGGTTGGTATTATCCAGCACGCCATTTGCCTTTCCTATCATACCCGGAACCTGTTTGTTAAGTCCCGCCATCAGCGTATTCAACTCACGTGTAGAAACGGTGAGGTTGCTTGTGATGGTTTCCACATTATGCAGCGAAGCAGCCAGAGCCGGGTCAGCCAGCAGCGCATTCACGCTGGTAAGGATAGAATCCAGTTTTGGCAACATCTTTTCCACTACCGGAACCAGGTTGGCAGCCTTATCCATCATGCCTCCGTTTACAGCACCCGGAATGATACCACCCGGTTCTACTCTTTCGCGCGGATTGTTTGCCAGAAGCAGATTCACCTGCAGGTTACCCATCAGGTCTTTTACTATCTCGGCTTTACTGCCCTGCGGGATTCTCAAATCCTTGTTAATATCCACCTTTACTTTGATAGGACCATTCTCCTTGTAATCATATTCCAAACCATCCACGGTACCTACCTTATAACCATCCGCATAAATAGGCGTAGAGGCACCCAGTCCCTGGATGTCATCAAACGTCATATAGTAGGCGTTGTTGGTAGAGAACAGATTCATGCCTTTCAGAAAATTGATTCCGAAATACATAACCAAAATACCGACAATAGCTACAAGAGCTATCTTGATTTCTTTTGTTAGCTTCATATTTATCTCTTTATATATTCGTGCTTATATCTTATCCTTACTCAGGTCAATCAGCGGTTTCTGTTCTGTTTGAACTCACGTATAGCCTGATTCACATCATATTTCTTTCCATTCTTGAAAGCTATGATGAAAGCTTCCGGGAACTTCTCGGCAAGCGTCTTGCGCAAGCGGAAAATCTCATTATAGTTGGTAGAGGCTCCCATCGTATATTTCACCATATTGCCTTCCTGATAACTGTCATAACCGGTTTCGCCCTTGAAATGGGCATCGCCCTTGCGGAGCGTGCGGTTGCTGACAAATATCTGAAGCTTGAAGACAGGCGCATCGGCTACATTGGCTTTCTGCTGTGCCGGCTTGTTCTGAGCTACAGTTCTGTTCTGCTGGTTCTGTCTGTTCTGCTGCGTCTGTCTGCTCTGCTGAGCCGGCTTATCCTGCTGGTTCTGTCTTCTGTTCTGCTGAACCGTTTTAGCCTTTGTTGCTCTGGTTTCCACCTGCTTCACCGTTCTTCCCGGAGCAGTATCCGCCTTCTCTGCACGGCGTTCGTCCTTCTCCTGCTTCGTATCAGAAACGATCTTGGCAACCGACACCGATTCGGTATCTGCAGCACGATAAGGAACCGAGATGGATTTATCGTATTTATTGCGATATTGCGCAAAACCTTCGTAGATACCTCGGGCGATATCATCCACCCTGCTGGCATCGTTGAGCAGTCTTTCTTCATCAGCAGTGGTGATGAAACCGAGCTCTATCAGACAGCTTGGCATCGAGGTTTCTCTGAGAACCAGGAATCCAGCCTGATGTACACCCTTATCCGGACGGTTGGCACCGTTGCATACCTTTCGCTGGATATTGCGCGCCAGTTCTACGCTTCTCTCCATATTCTTACCCTGTATAAACTCGAAGATGATGTAGCTTTCAGAAGATCTTGGGTTGAAACCCTGATAGGTCTGCTGATAGCCCTTCTCCATCGAGATAACAGAGTTCTCTCGCATAGCCACATCGAGATTATCCTTGGCACGGTGCATACCGAGCGTATAGGTTTCAAAACCGCGGGCTATCTTACCGGCTGGCAGCGCATTGGTATGTACCGAGATAAACAGGTCGGCATTGGCGCGGTTAGCAATGTTGGCACGCTGTTTCAGAGGAATAAAGACATCCGTCTTACGGGTATAGATGACTCTCACATCCGGCATATTGCGCTCAACATATTTGCCAAACTGCAATGCCACAGAGAGATTGATATTCTTTTCTTTGGAAATAGCACCAAGTGCACCCGCATCATGACCGCCATGACCTGGGTCGATGACGAGCGTGAAACGGCGGTTGGCGCCTGTCGCTGTCAGCACCAACATACACAATAGGGTCAATATGAGTGTTATTTTCTTCAACATAACTTTCTGATGATTTTGCAAAATTACTACTTTTGTATCAGAAAACCTAAATCTACTATAAAGTTTTATCATTTGTTAATACAACTTCTACCCCTGCGCCGTCACAATCTGCTCCAAAAGGAGGATTAACTTTGGTAATGGCGAGTTGTATTTTCTGAATAGTCGGATATTCTGCAAAGAGTCGCTTTCCTATCCTTCCGGCTACATGTTCCAGCAGTTTGCTAGGTATCTCCATCTCCTGTTTCACGAGTTCATAGAGTTCTGCATAGTTGAGGGTTCCAGCCAGTTCATCGGTTTCCATGGCTCTGGAGAAATCATAGCTCACATCCAGATTCACCACATAATCGTTGCCCACCTGGGTTTCCTGTGGCAGAACGCCGTGATATGCATGGAAACGGACATTCTTCAAGTATATCTTACTACGGAAAAGCATAGTTTATATCAGTTCTATCTTGGGGATTAGGATTCGGAATCGCTATCATCGTAAAGTTTCATCAGGCTACCATCCTTCAGATATCTCTTCAGGGCTGTCACAACACCTTTCTTCCAGGTATTGATGTTATCTGAAGTAAGCTGGAGCTGATAAACGAGTTTGATGACATGTTCGATAGGCATACGGTAGCGCAGCACACCGGAAATCAGCTTGGCATAGTTCCAGTATTCAGGATTAAACTTCTCGCTCAATCCCTCAACCGTAATCTTATAACCTCGCTTGTTCACAAACTGGAAGTCGTATCGCTTCAATCCTCCATCCAGAATGGTCTTCACAATCTTGCCTTTGCTTACAGATTTAGGCAGCATGATACCCTCGTCCTCATCCTGTAAACCCGTAAAGATTTCGTATGGATGACCATCGAGCAGTCCTACCAGAGCCACCCATTTCTCCTTATTATTCTGGAATCGCACCACATCGCATTCCAGTTCTCGAGGTCGCACCTCCATTACTTCAGGAGAGAAAACAGGAAGATGAGTTTCCTCTGAAACAACATTGGCTATCTGATCATAGAGTTTATTCCAATCAGACTGTTCTACATGATAATTCTGATGAAGTGTTGCCAGATTAGCATTCAATTCATCTATAAGAGCCTTGGAAGCCTCTTCAAAAGTCATATTTTCAGTATATTTCATATCAAACGTTTCATATTTAGGTGCAAAATTAAACTTTTATTTCTAAAATCTGAAACGTTTTGGCATATATTTCACTAAAAAAGCGAAAGAAAGACAACTTTTTGGGAAACTTTCACTAACTTTGCAGCAAAATAGGGTTCTGAAATGGAACAGAACTCCTATATATATAATAAGGTATAATGATAAAATAAAAAAGATATGGAATCAATTAAGAACAGAACAAGCATCAGAAAATATGCAGAGAAGGAAGTATCTGAAGAACTCCTGAACCGCCTTTTGGAAGAGGCAGAGCGCACCCCGACAATGGGAAACCTGCAGCTTTACAGCGTTGTGGTAACAAGAAGTGAAGAAGGAAAGAAGGCACTGGCGCCAGCCCACTTCAACCAGCCGATGGTAACAGAAGCCCCTGTCGTCCTCACCATCTGTGCCGATTATCGCCGCACAACCCTCTGGGCAGAGAACCGCAAGGGAACCCCGGGCTATGACAACATTCTCTCTTTTATGAATGCAGCTACCGATGCCCTTCTCTTTACCCAGACCTTCACCAATCTGGCAGAAGAGGCTGGCTTGGGTACTTGCTTCCTGGGAACTACGGTTTATATGCCAAAGATGATCATCGACACCCTGAAACTCCCTAAGCTTGTAATGCCAGTAGCCACATTGACCATCGGATGGCCGGCAGAACATCCAGCCCTGAGCGACCGTCTCCCTCTGCGCAGCATCATCCACCACGAGCATTTCGAGGATTATACCCCAGAGAAGATTGACGATTTCTATGCAGAGAAGGAAGCTCTGGAAGAAAACAAGGAGTTCGTTCGCATCAACAACGTAGAGACCCTAGCCCAGGTTTTTACCGACATCCGATACACAAAGAAGGATTGCGAGGCGATGAGCGTTGGGTTTATCGAAGCCCTCAAGCAACAAGGATTTATTTAAAAGTAAAAAGGTAAAAAGGTAAAAAAGCCTAGCGGAATGTTAACCAGCGAGGTGCCCTTTTTACCTTTTTACCTTTTTACTTTTTTACCTTTTCATTATTCTACAACGATTGGCTTGTACTTAGGAACCAATGCCTTCATGATGCACCAGCCTACGAGGTAAGCAACACTACAGATGCAGAATACAATCATGTAGGCACCTGGCTTGCCATCGAAGCCCATGAAACTGAAGGCAGAACCCTGACCCTCTGCATAGGTGAAGAGCATACCGGAGCCCTTGTTAATCAGGAAGGAACCGATACCACCTGCCATTGCACCAATACCGGTGATGGTAGCTACAGTTGACTTAGGGAACATATCACCGATGGTAGAATAGAGGTTAGCAGACCAAGCCTGATGACCTGCACCGAGCAAACCGATGATGATAGCTGGCCACCATGCACTGTACGCACCCATAGGCTGGGCTATCAGACCGAGCAATGGGAAGCAAGCGAATATCAACATCGCACGCATTCTACCGATATATGGATTCATACCCTTCTTGTCTACAAAGTAGGTTGGCAAGTAACCACCACCAATACTCAATACGGTTACAATAGCATAGAGAGTGAAGATGAGGGCGATACCCATACCAGAATCTGAAGAATAACCATACTGGTCAGAGAAATAAGCTGGTGCCCAGAAAAGGAAGAACCACCAAACACCATCAGTCATCAACTTACCTACGATGAATGACCAGGTCTGACGGTAGCTGAAGCACTTCAGGAAGCCGATAGTTTTCTCCTCAGCGGCAGTTTCTGTCTCTTTCTCAGCCTCAACCTTTTCGAGGTCCTCATCCTGCTCAATATAAGTAAGCTCAGCCTTGTTTACATGCTTGCTCTCAGATGGTTTGTCATAGAGCCATACCCAGAGGCCCATCCATATATAACCGAGCACACCGATGATGATGAAAGCCCACTCCCAGCCCATGCTGCGAGCCAACAATGGAATGGTAGCTGGAGCTGCCAAAGCACCTACAGAAGCACCACTATTGAAGATAGCGGTAGAGAAAGCACGGTCTTTCTTAGGGAAATACTCTGCTGTTACCTTGATGGCTGCAGGGAAGTTACCAGCCTCACCCACAGCAAGAATCAAACGGCAAGAGAGGAACAGCCATACACTGATTGTAGCAATCGCTACGGCTGCATCACTACCAGCCTGCACAATGCGAAGCGCCTCGATAGAATCATATCCTTCCATCTGCATAGCTACCCAACCGCAACCGGCGTGCATCACAGCACCTGTTGACCATACGAAGATAGCGATGAGATAACCTTTCTTGGTGCCCATCCAGTCAACGAACTTACCTGCGAAGAGGTTGGCGATGGCATAGAAGATTGAGAAAAGACCGGTGATGGTACCATAGTGATCATCTGTCCAGTGGAATTCTGGAGCAATAAAGTCTTTCCATGTTAAAGAGAGAACCTGACGGTCCATGTAATTGACTGTGGTTGCGATGAAGAGCAGCGCACAGATTACCCAACGGAAGTTGGACATTTTGCTTGTTGTAATAGGACTCATTTTACAAAAAGTTTTTAAGCGTTATACTTATTTTTATTTTAGATTACTATTTGGACGGCAAAGCCTGGCTCATATTAATCATGAACCAGGTTGCCATATCATGTATCTTATTATTCCAATGTAGGAATCTTCACTACCTGCATATCGTTGTAGATCAGATTCTCACCTGCCATACCCCAGATAAAGGTATAGTTGCTGGTACCTGCTGCACAGTGGATAGACCACTCTGGAGAAATCACAGCCTGCTCGTTGTTCAACCAGATAGGACGTGTCTCCTGTGGTTCACCCATTACGTGGAGAATCTTCTGACCCTCTGGTACATTATAATAAAGGTAAGTCTCCATACGGCGGAGATGAGTATGAGCTGGCATAGTGTTCCATACAGAACCCTCCTTCAACTCAGTAACACCCATCTGCAACTGGCAGGTACGAACACCGGCTACACCATCGATAATCAACTGGTGGATTACGCGGTCGTTGCTCTCCTTCAGGCTACCAGCCTTGATGTTGTTGGCATCTTTCAGGGTAACCTTCTTGGTAGGATATGTCTGATGAGCGCAAGCACTGTTCATATAGAACTTAGCTGGCTTAGCTGCATTCTTGCTGCTTACCTCGATGTTCTTGGCACCACGACCTACATAGAGAGCCTCCTGGAAACCGAGTGTATACTTCTTGCCGTCAACGGTAACAGTACCCTCGCCACCGATGTTGATGATACCCAACTCGCGGTTGTCGAGCAGATTCTTCTGATCGTTTGGCTTGTCTGTATAGAGAGGAGCGATAGAAGTCAGCTTCAGAGGAGCGGTTGTTGGCTCAGCACCACCGATGAGGAAGCGGTCGAACATGGTGTATGTCCAGTTTACCTCGCCTGGAGCAAACACCTTCTCGATAGCGAATTCACCGCGAAGGCGATCTGTTGTATAGTGCTTTGCATCCATCGGATTGCTTGCATAACGAACGTTGTAGTTAGTGTAGGTATTTTCTGCCTTCACTTCATAACCACATTTTCCACACTGGCCAAAAGCCTGACTTGCTGTTAATACCATTGCTGCTAATATTAATGTTAATTTCTTCATATATCTTGTTTATTATTGATATTTTATCTTTAGGGGACCAGCGATGGAATCGCTGGGAACGGGGGCGCAAAGAGGGAGGAAGGGGTTAAGGCTCTTTTTACCCTTTTACCTTTTTACTTTTTTCCTCCTTCACGATGCGCTGACGGTTGATAACCATCATGGCTACCGTGATGACTGCAAGAACACCCATACCTACGTATGAAAGCTTCACACCGCGATAGATAACCCATCCGAAGAGAGAGGATGCGAAATCGAGTGCACCGCCTGAGAATCCGTCAGGGATATGAGCGGCATTATCGCCTGTAGCTGCATAAACCTGGTTGGCTGCCAGCGTAAAGTCGGGTGCCATATCGGTAACGAAGTAGAGACCGATGACGAGAGTTACCAGACCGATGATAAGCGTCTTCACCACATTACCTCTTGTAAACGGCAGAATTATTGGGAAGAGGTAGAACATACCTGCCAACGATGCCAAAGGCAAGAACTGGTTGCCTGGCAGGAAGACTGCGATAGCCAGGATAACCGGAATCAGAATCACAGATGCTACCAGAGTAGTAGGATGGCCGATAACCAGGGCAGGACTCATACCGATATGAACCTTCTTGCCGTTAAACTTGGTCTTCACCAACTCCTGTGTCTTCTCTGAGATAGGCTTCAAACCATCGATAAACAGGGCTGTAATACGAGGAATCAACTCCATCACGGCTCCCATCGTTACACCCAGGAAGAGAATCTTCTTGATATCGAGCTGGGCTGCCCAACCTATCAGGGCACCTACGATAACGCCGAGTACCAGTGGCTCGCCGAGCACACCAAACTTCTTCTTCAGTCCCTCTGCATCAATATCGAGCTTAGAGAAGCCCGGAATCATATCGAAGAGTTTATTGAAAACGATTGCGAATGGCATGAAACTCTGGCAGAATGGCTGCGGAATTGAGATACCATCCAAATCATAATATTTCTGGAATCTGTCGGCTGTCAGGTCTGCACAAACCAGCGTGTTGATGTAGCAGACGATGGCTGCGAAATAGCCCCAGAGCAAACTCTGGCCCATCACGAAGTAAGCCACCGCACCGATAAAGGCGAAGTGCCAGTAGTTCCAGAGGTCGATATTCACTGTACGTGTTGTCTTAGTAATCAACATCAAGAAGTTGACACCCAGACATATTGGGATAATCAATGCGCCCACTGCTGTATTGTAAGCTACAGCTGCAGCTGCAGGCCATCCCATGTCAAAAACGTTTAACTGTAGGTGGTAGATGTCAGAAATAGCCTTCAATGGGTCGTTGAAGTTGGTAGTCAGCAATGCTGTTACCACGCCCAAGCCTACGAAACCCACGCCTACGAAGAGTCCCGACTTCAGAGCCTTTCCGAATTTCATGCCAATACACAGACCGATGACCGTGAAGATGATAGGCATCATCACGCTCGCACCGAGACTGATAATATAGCTAAATACTTGTTCCATTTTAATTTGTAGTATTGTTTAATTGTTAGAAAATACACGACAAAGAGCACCCTCTTTTGTCTTTTAATGATTTGTTGTGTGCAAAGATACACTTTTTTCTTCAATTACAATACGTTTTGATGGAAAAATTTACGCAAAAAAAAATCCTATCAGAACATTTCTGATAGGATTTCTCTATTTTTATACGTTTTTAAATGATTTTTACCGAATCGGTCTTCGTTCTTCCCTCTTCGTTCTTCCCTCTTCACTTCCTAGTCCTGGAAGTAAACTCTCTTCACACGGTTGCTGATGGTGGTCAGCACCTCGTAAGGGATGGTCTCGAGGATATCGCTCAGAGTCTGGACAGGCAGATGCTCGCCGAAGATTTCTACCGAATCTCCTTCCTTGCAAGGGATGTCGGTCACGTCTATCATAGCCACATCCATACAGATGTTGCCCACATAATCTGCCTTCTGACCGTTCACCAGACAGTAGGCATGACGGTTGCCCAGACGGCGGTTCAGTCCGTCAGCATACCCGATAGGGATGGCTGCGATGACGCTGTCTCTGTCGAGAATGGTCTTGCGGCTGTAGCCCACACTGTCACCTGCCTTCACGTTGTGCATCTGCAGAATGGTTGTCTTCAGGGTGCTCACGCAGTTGATGGTCTTGTTGTTGCGCGAATTGATGCCATAGAGTCCGAGTCCCAGACGGCACATATCCAGCTGGCGCTCCGGGAAGTGCTCGATACCTGCCGAATTGCAGATATGGCGCAAAATCTTATGGTCGAAGGCTGCCTGCAACTGCTTGCTGCCCTTGTCGAAGAGTTCAAACTGATGAGCTGAGAAATCATCGAAGCTGTCGTCATCGCTACCCACGAAGTGAGAGAACACAGAACGTGGGATGATGGCATTCTGGTGCTTCAGCTTGCCGATGAGTTCCTCCATATCGTTCTCAGGGTCGAAGCCCATGCGGTGCATGCCGGTATCCAGCTTGATATGGACAGGGAAACCGGTTACTCCCTCTTTCTCAGCTGCCTTGATGAGCGCATCGAGCAGACGGAAAGAGTAAACCTCCGGCTCCAGGTCGTAATCGAACATGGTCTTGAAGGCGGTCATCTCCGGATTCATGATCATGATGTTGCTGGTGATGCCGTTCTTGCGCAGCGTAACGCCCTCATCGGCTACAGCCACAGCCAGATAGTCTACACGATGATCCTGCAGGGTCTTGGCTATCTCCACGGCACCTGCACCGTAGCCGTCTGCCTTGATCATGCATACCAGCTTGGTTTCCGGCTTCATAAACGCACGGTAGTAGTTCAGATTGGCTACCACGGCATTCAGGTTCACCTCCAGCGTAGTCTCGTGTACCTTCTGTACCAGCAGTTCGGTGAGCTGGTCAAAGCCAAACTGGCGGGCGCCCTTCAGCAGAATCACCTCATCGCGCAGGGAAGCAAACACCTCGCTGGCGATGAATTCCTCTACATTCGGGAAGAAGAACTTCTCTGAAATCTGAATCTCATCGTGCTGCTTGCAGAGCTCAGGACCGATACCGATGAACTTTACCACGCCACGTTTACGGGCTAAATCGCTCACCTCTTTATATAAAGCCTCCGGTTCCTGACCGCTCTGGTAGATGTCGCTCAATATCAGTGTATGGCGACGACCGCGATGGTCTGGACGGCGGTTCATGAAGTCGAGGGCGATATCAAGCGAGTTGATATCACTGTTGTAGCTGTCGTTGATCAGCGTACATCCGTGCTGTCCAACCTTCACCTCCAGTCTCATTGCCACAGGTTCGAGCTGTGCCATGCGCTTGTCGATATCTTCAGCCGAAAGACCGAGTTTCGATGCCACGACAGCAGAGATGATGGCATTCTGTACAGATGCATCGTCGATGAACGGGATAGAGAAACTGTCTTCCTCACCTTTATATATATAGGTAATCACGCTCACGCTCTGCTGCTTCTCGATGTTCTTCACATAGAAAGGAGCCTCCGCATTCTTGAGCGACCAGAAGAGTTTCTCGCCTTTATAGTCGGGATATTCGGCTATCACCTTGTTGATAACCTCGTCATCGCCATCATAGATTACGGTCTCTGCATCATGGAAGAGGATGAGTTTCTCCCGGCATTTCTCCTCCATGGAAGAGAAGTTCTCCTGATGCGCAGCACCCAGATTGGTCAGTACGGCGATGGTTGGCTGGATGATGTCACGCAGGGCAAGCATTTCGCCAGGCATACTGATACCTGCCTCGAAAACGCCCACCTGGGTCTGCTCGTTCATCAGCCATACCGACAATGGCACACCTATCTGAGAGTTGTAACTGCGCGGACTGCGGGTAACAAACATGCTTGGCGAGAGCAGCTGGTAGAGCCACTCCTTGACCATGGTCTTGCCGTTTGAACCCGTGATGCCTACGATAGGGATGTTGAACTCGTCACGATGGCGCTCAGCCAGACGCTGGAGAGCCTCGAGCGTGTTTACTACCTTCAGGAAGTTGGCTCCCGGATAATCAGAAGCATAGCCCTTAGGCACATTCGTTACAACAAAGTTTTTCACACCTCTGCGATACAGCTCAGGGATGTAGTTATGACCATCATTGCGCTCCGACTTGAGCGCAAAGAACAGAGTTTCCTCTGGGAAACAAAGTGAACGACTATCGGTCAGGATAAAACCGATGTTGGTATCATTGTCTCCATAGCGACGCGCACCTATCAGTGTGGTTACCTTTTCAATAGTATATGTCATTGTCTTGTTATTTAAATATTCTTTATTTTATAAGAGATGATATTTCTCCTCAAATTGTCTTTTCTTCTCTTCCGTCCTGGCGATGAACTTCTGATGTTCCTCGCTCTCGGGATGGAAGGGCTTGTGGCCGAGTGCTTCGCGGATAGGCCTCCAGTCTTCCAGAAACTGCTCCGCTGCCTTGCCGAAGTAAGTTGCCCGGAACCGCTCCCAGATATATTCCACAGCCTGTTCGCTCGGGTGCAGCATGTCTTCCTTGTAGAAGCGGTAGTCACGGAGTTCATCGTTCATGATCTCGTAAGCCGGGAAATAGCTCACCACTCCGGGATTCTCCTTCACCAGCTTATCGGCTGCCAGCAGGAGCGTAGCCTTCGAAAGCTGACTCCCGGGATAGCCGTATTTGGCATAGCGGATAGGACTTACCGTGATGATGACCTTCAGCGAGCCTTCACTGCCATCAGATGCTGCGGTCTGCGATTTCAGCAGATTGATAGCCTTCTGCAGATAGCCGGCACATTCGTCCACGCTCAGTTCCCGCTCTTCGAAGAGGCGCTGCGGGCGCTTCTGGCAGTTGTCCACTATCTCGCCTGTCTCCTTCAGGATATACACATGGTTGGTACCCAGCGTAAAGACAGCCACACGGGGACGGACCTCGGAACATTTCTCTACCGTATGGAGAATGCTTGCCGGATTATACATCACCCCGAAGGGATTCACCGTAGCCCGGAAGCGGTTCTCCACAAACCGCCTACCCAGATTGTCGGCAAAGCAACTGCCCACAAAGAGCATCCGCTCTGCCGCCCCTATCTCGAAGTCGGCCTTCGGAATATCTATTTCTGTGCGAAACAGCATAAGTCTTTCTCCTTTTTATTCATTCACTTCCGGAGAAGCCTTCTTGCGTTTTCTCACCTCAACCACTACACCTATTATAATAAGGAGAGCCAGAACGCCATAACCGATGTAAGCCACCGTCTCGGTATTCTTGAGCGACTGAGGATGGAAATCGAGAACCACTTTGTGGTTACCAGCCTTCACGTTCAGCGCACGCAGAATATAGTTCACTCTGCCCAGCTCAGCCGGCTGTCCATCAACCATAGCCGTCCAGCCCGGATAGTAAATCTCAGAGAATACGATCACGCCGCCCTTGCTCGACTTCACCTCGTAAGTCAGGTTGTTCGGCTTATACTGCGTCATCTTCACCACCGAAGTATCATCCTGCTTCACGCTCTGCGCCAGCTGTTCCTTAAACTTGGCATCAGCCACAGCCACATGTCGGAGGTTCACCTTGCCCACACCATCGATTTCCTCGTTGGCATTGTTCACATACTTCACCTCGTCTACGAACCATGCATTGCCGTAGGCATACGGATTCTGAACCGGAACGGTCTGTCCGCCCTGCAGCGGCATGATGAAGTATTTGGTGTTCAGCATGTTCAATACCGGATAGATACTGTCGCCGTTCACCTTGGTCATATCGCCGCCCGCAGCAGCTACCGCCTGCATCGTCTTCTGCATTTCAGGAGCGATGTGAGCATCAATCATCTCCTGGTAGCGACGGAGCTTGGCTGGATGATAACCGCCGATGCTCTTGTGGTAGTAAGAGGTCTCGTTCTCATTGAATGTATTCGATGCCAGATTCAGCACACGGTAGTCGAGTGCCTTGTCACGGCAGATAATCTTGTCGGTCTCGGTCATCTGCTGCGGTGTATCGCGCTGCGCCTTGTCTACGAACATATCATCGTAGAGATAGCGCTTGTTCACCATCCACATATCCACCAGACAGAGCACAGCGATACCGGCAATCATATATTCCTTGCCCAGCTTCTTCATCTTGAAGAGCATCAGCAGTGCCGAACCGATGAGGATGATCCAGAACGAACGCCAGCAGTCGGATGTGAAGATGCCCTTGCGGATATCCGTCAGATTGCTCATGATTGGAGAGATATACTCCTGAGGCAACTGCTGCAGCGCCTGTGTCTCCTGTACCGATACGAAATCTGGGAAGAATACGCCCGGCATGATGGCAAAGAGCAGACAGAAGCCTGCTGTCAGACCAAAGCTGGCATATACATATTTTATCTTCTCTGTCAGAATCTCCGGCTCATCTACAATCTTCTTCAGCGCCATCATCGCCAGGAGCGGGATGGTGAATTCTGCGATAACCAGGATAGATGCCACCGTTCGGAACTTGGCATACATCGGCACATAATCGAGGAAGAAATTGGTAAACGGCATGAAGTTTCTACCCCAGGCGAGCAGGATGCTCAGAATGGTGGCAGCGAACAGCGCCCACTTCATCGGCCCCTTCACGATAAACAGACCGAGGATAAAGAGCATGCAGACGAAAGCGCCTACATATACCGGTCCGCTCGTTCCCGGCTGGTTGCCCCAGTACTGTCCCAGCTGCTGGTAAATCTGCACAAAGTTAGGATCTGCCTTCTCCATAGCCTGCTGGTTCTGCGCCAGCGGCACGGAGGCACCGCCCTTGGCATCCGGAATCATCAGCGTCCAGGTTTCGTCGATACCGTAGCTCCACTGTGTGATATAGTCTCTATCCAGACCGCTGCTGGTCTGGTTAGCCGCATTTTTCTTTACAAGTTCACTCTTTCCACGCATGGTTTCCTGACCATACTGCCAGGTATGATAAAGGTTCGAGAGGTTGAGCGAGATACCGATGAGGGCACCCACCACGCATACCGCCGTAGCCTTTCCGAAACGTGCGAGTTCACCTTTCTTGATGGCATCTACCAGGAAGGCAATCACCATGAAGAGGATGATAAAGAGGTAGTAATAAGTCATCTGCACGTGGTTAGCCTGCACCTCGAAAGCCGAGAAGATGGCAGTAAGGAGCAGTCCCTTGAGATACTTGCCCCGATAGGCAAGCACCACGCCCGCAATCATCGGCGGCAGATAAGCCAGCGCCCATACCTTCCAGATATGTCCGGCAGCGATGATGATGAAAAAGTAGGACGAGAATGCCCAGATGATACTTCCCAGCGCCGCCAGCGACTGTCTGAAGTTGAAGGCACGCAGCATGATATAGAAGCCCAGGAGGTATACAAAGACATACCAAACATAGTCTGGCAACCACAGATGATATGCCTTCACAATCTGGCTGAGCACCTGATTACTGTCATACGAAGGCGACATCTGATAGGTAGGCATACCGCCAAACACCGAGTTCGTCCATCGTGTAGTCTCTCCCGTCTGCTGCTGGAAGAGTTCCTTTTCGTGTCCCAGTCCCTTTCCTGCCGCTGCATCATGACGGAAGAGGATTCGTCCGTCCATATCGGCAGGCATAAAGTAGACGAAGGAGATGATTGCAAATGCAATAACTACCAGAATATCCAGTAGATACTTCTTCAAAAATTTCATATTTCTATATAAACGTTTATAATTTGAAGGCAAAGATAGCACAAATTGGAGACAAAACAAAAAAATATAGCAAAAATTTATATTTTTTTTGTTGAGAAAGTTGTATTAGGTCAGAAATAGGGGTTCCCCTCTATCATTTAGGGAAACGCTCGCTGCCGTTTCGTTTTTTATCCCTACCTTTGCACCGTAAAACAAGTTTCTTCAAACAGAATATATTAATGTATAAAAGAATAAGAATTATGAAAAGATTAGCATTCATCATGATGGCATTGCTTCTGGCTCTGATGCCGGCAACAGCACAGAATTATCGTGACAGCAGATATTATAACAAGCAGACGGGGCATCTCGACTACCGTTACAACCACAACTACGGCAGCCCATATTACGGATTCCGCATCGGTCCTGCCTTCACCTTTGTCAATTCCGACGATTCCCGTCTGGATGGTGGCGACTGGCAGACCGGACTGAATGTGGGCGTAGTAGCCGGCATCCCATTGACCGACAGCGCCCCACTCTATCTCGAGACCGGACTTTCATATATAGAGAAAGGTGGCAAGAAGGAACTTCCTGAAGGCAAGAAGATGACCTACGATCTCAATTATCTTGAGATTCCAGCCGTACTGAAGTACAAGTACGAAGTAGACGACCACTTCTCCATCCAGCCTCAGGTAGGCGGCTATTTTGCCGTTGGTGTAGGAGGCAAGATCAAGAACTTTGCCGAGCGTGAAGCAGAGAGTTCGTTCAAGGATGCAAACTTCCGCCGCCTTGATGGTGGTATCCGCATCGGCTGCGGCATCGGCTACGACATGTTCTATGCCGATCTCACCTACGACATCGGTCTTGCCAACATCTGCCACGACAGTTTCGACAAATCGCGCAATGGAGCCCTCCAGCTCAATTTCGGAGTTAACTTCTAGAAACTTTTAAAGGTAAAAAGGTAAAAAAGTAAAAAGGTAAAAAGAGCCTACCCCCGTTCGTCCCCGTTCCCAGCGATTCCATCGCTGGTCCCCCGTAATGTTAAAAGCCCCTGATGTAAGAACACACCAGGGGCTATATAAATTTACGAGGGAATGGGGTTATAAAGGGTTAAGGCTCTTTTTACTTTTTTACCTTTTTACCTTTAAAAGCCTTTTTCCTTAAAAACTCCTTAAACTTTGCTACTCTCTGCAATATTTTTAGTAACTTTGCACCCAAAAGTTAGTATACAATATGAAAATAGGAATTATCGTTGCGATGGACAAGGAGTTTGCGCAACTCAAAACATTATTGACCGAATCGCAGGTTGAGAGAAAAAACTATAAGGACTTCGTTATCGGAAAGATAGGCAATAACGAGGTGGTGATGCAACAATGCGGCATCGGTAAGGTGAACAGTACCATAGGTGCCGTAGAAATGATTGACAACTATCACCCAGACCTTGTTATCTCTTCAGGCGTGGCTGGAGGCGCTGATATCAACCTCAACGTGACTGAGGTGGTGGTGGCAACCAACTGCGTTTACCACGATGCCTACTGCGGCGAGGAATGCGAATTCGGACAGATTCTAGGCATGCCTGCTTTCTTCAAAACACCTAAGGAATATGTGGAGAAGGCACTCGCCATCAACAACCTGCCGGGCAACAGGCACCCGAAGATCCACGCCGGACAGATTGTGAGCGGCGAATGGTTTGTAGACTACAAGGAGAAGATGCGCTCTATCCTGGAACACTTCCCTCAGGCGATGGCGGTGGATATGGAGAGCTGCTCTATCGCCCAGACCTGCCACATCTACAAGACGCCTTTCATCTCCTTCCGCATCATCAGCGATGTACCGCTGAAAGATACCAAGGCACAGCAGTATTTCGACTTCTGGGCTAAAATGGCTGAAGGCTCTTTCAATGTTACCAAGGCTTTCCTCGAAAGTCTGTAAACTGTAAATTATTAATTATCAAGATGAATAAGATTCCAAGTTTTACAATCAATCACAATAAGCTGCTCCGCGGCATCTACGTGAGCCGTAAGGACGAAGTAGGCGGAGAAGTCATCACAACATTTGATATCCGCATGAAGGTGCCTAACCAGGAGCCTTGTCTGCACAACGGTGCCATCCATACCATCGAACACCTGGCTGCCACCTATCTGCGCAACGACGAGGAGTGGAAGGACCGCATCATCTACTGGGGACCGATGGGATGCCTCACGGGCAACTATCTCCTTATCAAGGGCGACCTGGAGAGCAAGGACATCGTGGAACTGATGAAGCGCACCTTTAAGTTTATCGCCGATTTCGAGGGCGAGATTCCGGGACAGGCGGCAAAGGACTGCGGCAACTACCTGCTCCACGACCTGCCTATGGCGAAATATGAAGCCAGAAAATATCTGGATGAGGTGCTCTGCTGCATCAGGGAAGAAAACCTCATCTACCCTACCCAGGATTAGAAACAAAAAATATGGCAAGCTTACCACTTAAGCTTGCCATATTTTTCTTTATACCAAAGTTGCCAGCCATTGACCAGATTCTGCCATACTACATAGGCACCCGGTGCTACGGCAGCAAGAGGATTCAGGAAGGTGAGGGTGAGCCAGATGCCCACTACCGTATTCTTCTGTCCCAACGCCTGACCGGCACTGATACTCGCACCGAAATGCCTGCCTACCGCCTTGCCGATGGCAAACTGGAGGAGACATACCAGCAGCGGTACAAAGAGCAGCAGAAGCATCGTTACGCCCGATACCTCGGCATGGAGCATGTTGCGAACCGTTTCGCCCATCAGTATCGTGAGGTTGAAACACCACATATAAAAGCCTAAATCCTTTACATTCTTCACCTTATCCACCCATTTTGGCAGGAACCTGCGGCTCAGCAAGGCAAGCAGCAGAGGCACCACCAGCACGGTAGTGACATTGCGGAACACCATCGCACTCATCATGAGGAACGATACGTCTGCCCCTTTCTCTACCATCGGGAAAAGACTCGGAATGATGACCATCGTAAAAATGTTGGCGATGACCGTATAAGTGGTCAGCGAACCGATACTGCCGCCCAACTTCTCCGTAACCACAGCCACGGCGGCTGCCGTAGGACAGATGAAGCAGATGAAGGCACCCTCGAGAATCAGTTTGGTGCTGTAATCGGAGCCGAACTCAAAGATAAGCACCACCATCATCAATGACAGCGAGGTACGGATGAGCTGGAGGATGAAATGCCACGCCTTAGGCTTCATCTCCTTGATTTCTATCTTACAGAAAGTAACATAGAGCAGGGAGAACAGCACTACCGGCATCAGACTTACCAACCTCGGACCACAATAATCGCCAATGGGCACCAGGAAGGGCACATTGGCGAATATCAGGTAGCCCAATGCTCCCATAACCAGGGAGCAGGGCAATGAAAATTTTCTAAAAAATCTCCACAAAAACATTTCTGCTTAGTCTTTGTTGCTGCGCTTGCGCTTCAGGTGATCGAGCTCAATCTTGCGCATACGCATGTTCTTTGGAGTTACCTCTACGTACTCGTCCTCACGGATATACTCCAGGCACTCCTCAAGACTCATCACGGTCTTAGGGATGACGCGAGCCTTATCGTCAGAACCGGAAGCACGTACGTTGGTAAGCTGCTTAGCCTTGGTTACGTTGACTACCAGGTCGTTGTCGTGAACATGCTCACCTACAACCTCGCCTCCGTAAACCTCCTCACCCGGATCGATGAAGAACTTACCACGATCCTGCAGCTTATCGATAGCGTAAGCAAAGGCAGTACCGGTTTCGAGCGCAATCATGCTACCGTTAGAACGGCGGCTGATTTCACCCTTGTATGGCTGATACTCCTTGAAGCGGTGAGCCATGATAGCCTCGCCCTGAGAAGCGGTAAGCACGTTGGTACGCAGACCGATGATACCACGTGAAGGGATATCGAACTCGATGTCTACACGCTCGCCCATGTTCAGCATAGAGGTCATATCACCCTTGCGGCGGGTTACCATATCAATCATCTTAGAAGCAAACTCCTCTGGTACGTTGATGGTCAACTCCTCTACAGGCTCGCACTTCACACCGTCAATCTCCTTATAAATAACCTGAGGCTGACCTACCTGGAGCTCATAGCCCTCGCGGCGCATGGTCTCGATGAGTACAGAGAGATGGAGCACACCACGGCCTGATACAATCCACTTATCGGTAGAATCCTCGTAAGGCTGTACGCGGAGAGCGAGGTTCTTCTCGAGCTCCTTGTTCAAGCGCTCCTGGATGTGGCGTGATGTACAGAACTTGCCTTCCTTACCGAAGAATGGTGAATCGTTGATGGTGAAGAGCATGCTCATGGTAGGCTCATCGACAGCGATTGGAGGCAGTGGCTCCGGATTCTCGAAATCGCAGATGGTATCACCAATCTCGAACTTCTCCAAGCCGATAACGGCACAGATATCGCCTGAATCTACATGATCGGTCTTCTTGTGGCCCATACCCTCGAAGGTGTGGAGCTCCTTGATCTTGGTCTTCTCCTGGGTTCCGTCGCGGTGGCAGATGGTAACATTCATTCCATCCTTCAATGTACCGCGGTGTACACGACCTACGGCGATACGACCAGTATAAGAGCTGTAATCGAGTGATGTGATAAGGAGCTGTGGAGTACCCTCGAGCTGCTTAGGAGCTGGGATAACCTCAATAATCTTATCGAGCAGATAATCGATATTGTCTGTTGGATGATTATAGTCCTCGCCCATCCAGCCGTTCTTGGCAGAACCGTAAACTACTGAGAAGTCGAGCTGCTCTTCTGTAGCATCGAGGTCGCACATCAGGTCGAATACCATCTCGTACACCTCTTCAGGGCGACAGTTAGGCTTATCTACCTTATTAACAACGACGATAGGCTTCAGTCCGAGCTGCAATGCCTTCTGGAGCACGAAACGGGTCTGAGGCATCGGACCCTCGAAAGCATCGACGAGGAGGAGGCATCCGTCTGCCATGTTGAGCACGCGCTCAACCTCACCACCGAAGTCAGAGTGTCCAGGAGTATCGAGGATATTAATCTTAGTACCTTTCCAATTGATAGATACATTCTTTGAGAGAATGGTGATACCACGCTCGCGCTCCAAGTCGTTGGAATCGAGCACTTCGCCGCTGTTATCCTGGCCGTCGCGGAACAGCTTACCGGCGAGCATCATCTTGTCGACCAATGTAGTCTTACCATGGTCAACGTGTGCAATAACTGCAATGTTTCTAATGTCTTGCATTTTAATTTTTACCTTAAATACTTAAATTTGGGTGCAAAATTACAAAAAAATCCCGAAATGTTTGCATAATTCGGCAAAAAGTTGTATCTTTGCACCGCATTTTTAATGAAACCACCGTGAGGAAGGTCATCAGATGCACAAAATTAAACATATTCATATTTTATTAAATTAAGTTTTTACAGCTATGTATTTAGACAAAGCAAAAAAAGAAGAGATCTTTAGCAAGTACGGAAAGTCTAACTCTGATACTGGTTCAGCTGAGAGCCAGATAGCATTGTTCTCATACCGTATTGCTCATTTGACGGAACATGTTAAGAAGAACCGTAAAGATTATACTACAACACGTGCGTTGACACAGCTTGTAGGAAAGCGTCGTGCATTGCTCGATTACTTGTATGATCGCGACATCAATCGCTATCGTGCTATCATCAAGGCCCTCGGTCTTCGTAAGTAATCAGCTTAGGCAGACACATTGCTTAACAGAACAGAATCCCATCGTTCGCAAGAGCGGTGGGATTTTTCTTGCATAAAAAAAGAATATGATTCATTTCTTAGAACAGCACTTTGTAGAACTTGTAACCACAAACCAGCATCATCTATCTGACGCTGGCAACCATCCTGTTGCTCTACCAAAAACTCCTAGCCCGTTTTTGCATACTTACTAAATTTAAATTACCTGAGTATCTCCTTCAGCGGTTTCATCACGAATTCACGCTCCTCCATCAACGGATGAGGAACCTTGAAATCGGGCTCATCTATCACCAAGTCATCTATCATCAGGATATCAATGTCGATGATGCGGTCATGGTATTCGCTATCCACCGACTTCATGGTACGCCCCATTTCGCGCTCTATGCGCTGCGTAGCCTCCAGCACCTGGCGCGGGGCCATCGTGGTGAGAACCAGCACACAGGCATTGATATAGTCGTTGGGAGATGAATAGCCCCAAGGCTTGGTTTCGTAAAGAGCAGACTGGCGCTCTACCACACCAATCTGCTCTCCTATCTTTTCTATTACCTCGCGAATGTTGCGCTTTCGGTTGCCCAAATTCGTACCGAGACTTAAATATACCTGATACATACTTATTCACACTTTCATAAAATTGTGGATAACTAAGCTAAAACCTAGAATATCAACAACTTCTATGTGTAGAAAAACTGTTTATACCACTGTTTAATCTGGAAGCATCAACAATGAATCACCATAGCAGCCAAACATATAGCCATTCTTCACAGCCATCTTGTATGCCTCGTAAACCAACTCGTAACCGCCAAAGGCTGCAGTACTCATCATCAGGGTTGACTCCGGATGATAGAAATTGACTACGGCACAGTCAGCAAGACCAAAATCGTATGGAGGGAAGATGAACTTGTTGGTCCATCCATCGAAAGCCTTCATCATACCATCGGTGCCTACAGCCGTTTCTGTTGCCTTCATCACACTGGTACCGATAGCGCAGACGCGATGGCCGGCAAGTTTGGTCTTGTTAACCAGATCACATGCCTCCTGGCTGATCATCATCTGCTCTGAATCCATCTTGTGCTTGGTAAGGTCCTCCACCTCAATATCGTGGAAATTGCCCAGACCGCAATGCAGGGTGATATAAGCCTCGTTGATACCGTTGATCTCCATACGCTTCATCAGCTCGCGTGAGAAGTGAAGACCGGTAGCAGGTGCAGTAACAGCACCCTCTACCTCAGCGAAAACACATTGGAAATCGTCCATATCATCCTCTGTAGCGTGATGATCCTCACGTGCATCGATAACGTAGCGAGGAAGCGGAGCCTCGCCTAGAGCGAAGAGCGAACGCTTGAAGACATCATGATTGCCATCCTCATCATAGAGGAAACGGAGGGTACGTCCACGGCTGGTGGTATTGTCGATAACCTCGGCAACCATCTCGTTGACATCATCGAAGAAAAGCTTGTTGCCGATACGGATCTTGCGGGCAGGCTCTACCAATACGTCCCAAAGGCGCATCTCAGGATTGAGCTCACGGAGCAGGAACACCTCAATCTTGGCATCGGTCTTCTCCTTGGTACCATAAAGACGGGCTGGGAAAACCTTGGTATTGTTGAAGATGAAGGTATCGCCCTCTTCGAAGTAATTCACGATATCCTTGAACTGCAGGAATACTGGATTGCCATCGGCATCAACCATATCCTTGCCGTTTTCATCTTTCTTGTACATCTCGATGGTTTCTGACTTCTTGTGGAGAACCATGAGTCGGGACTCATCGCGGCGAGTAATCTCGAATGTACGTTCACCACTAGCCGTTTTTACCACGTGCTTTGCCTTATGTGGATAAAGTGCCACCTGATCTTTTGGCAACTTAAAGTTAAATTGTGATAGCTTCATGTTATATTTTTTATTACTTGGATGGCTGAAGGCTGTCTTCGAGAGGCTGCTCATCAAGCCATTCCTGGAAATGATCAAAACTGATGCAGTTTTCTACTGCGAAACTTCCTGCCTTGGTACGGCGGAGGGCGGTAAGGTAGGCGCCACTATCGAGAGCCCTGCCGATATCACGGGCGAGGGAGCGGATGTAAGTGCCTTTGCCGCAAACCACACGGATGCTGGCGGTCTTCTCCTCATCGTTATAATCGGTGAGTTCTATCTCGTCTACACGCACGGTCTTCGGCTTGAGCTGAACCTCTTCGCCTGCCCGGCGCAAGGCATAAGAGCGGTCGCCATTCACCTTTACGGCGCTGTAGGTAGGCGGAACCTGCTGAATCTCGCCCACAAACTGCTTAAGCGTTTCCTCCACCAGCTGGCGGGTGATATGCTTCGTAGGATAGGTGTGATTCACGCTGTGTTCCTTATCGTAGCTGGCGGTAGTAGCACCGAGCTGCAGGGTAGCTGTATACTCCTTAGTATGGGTCTGCAGCTGTTCTATCTGCTTGGTACATTTACCGGTGCAGAGCACCAGCACGCCAGTGGCAAGGGGATCGAGCGTACCGGCATGTCCTATCTTCACCTTAAAACCGAGCTTCTTGCTGAGCAGATAGCGAACATGTGCCAGGGCTCCGAAACTCGACATGCGATAAGGCTTGTCGATGGCAATAATTTCTCCTTTTCTGAAATCCATAGTATATGTTTAGTCAACCATCTGCATATCTACACCGCAAAGGCCGCAGATGATAATGATAAGTCCTACTACGATACGGTACCAGCCGAAAGCTGCAAAACCGTACTTGGTGACATAATTGATGAAAAACTTGATGGCGAGAATGGCAACGATGAATGCCACCACTGAGCCTAATATCAATGTGAACAGGTTGTTGCCCTGGGTGAGCAATGAGCCGCCGCCATGGCTGATGAGCTTATAAACCTCGAGACAGGTGGCGCCAAACATGGTTGGCACTGCCAGGAAGAATGAGAACTCGGCTGCTGCCTTGCGGGTAAGACGCTGGGACATACCACCCACGATGGTTGACATGGAGCGCGATACACCAGGAATCATCGCTATACACTGGATGAAACCGATAATCAGGGCACGCTTGTAAGTAAGCTTGGTCTGTTCGCTGCCTTTATTGAATATCTTATCGCAGAAGAGCATGAAAATACCGCCGATGACAAGCATCCAGCCCACCAGTTGTACATTGCCAAGGTTTGACTCTATGAAATCATTGAAGGCAAGACCCAATACCACGGCAGGCACGGTACCTACAAGCAGACGGGCATAGAAATCGAACATCGCCTTCCAATAGGTCTTCTCACCGGTCTTCACAGCCTCTGGATAGAAGAATCTCTTCCAATACAGACAGATGACAGAAAGGATGGCGCCAAACTGGATGATGACAGTAAAGGCGTTGACAAACTTATCCTGGATATCTACACCCAGCAAATTTTCTACTATAATCATGTGGCCCGTACTGGATACAGGCAAGAACTCGGTCAGTCCCTCTACGATAGAGATAATGATAGTCTGAATAAAATCCATCTAATAATAATATGTATATTAATTATAAATTATTCATTGTCTTTCGGTTTGTGAATCACCGCATAGATGATTGAAAGGAAACCTATCAATGTTACAGTTGGTGCTACAACGATGCGACGGGTACTGAAAATATCAGTATCGAAGGTATGCTCGTTAGAACCGGCGCCACTCATCAGCAGAAAACCGATGATGATAATCGCCATTCCGATGCCTAACAAGATAAAGTTCATCTTGTCGAATGCTAAATTCTTCTTATCCATTATTTTTAATGTTTAATGTGTAATGTTTAATGTTTAATAAAGCAAGAGAATTCTTCACTCTTCCCTTATATTTTATACAAGTCTCCCGCCTTCATCTTCAGGAACTTATTGACTGAGATGCAGGCGCAGAAGGCGGTGATGATGATACCGAATAGGAAGACGGAGCCGCCGGTGATGGCAAGTTCCTGCCAGCCCAAAACATTCATCAGTTCCGGTTCGTGGAGCGACCATGCATAGAGACAACCGCCCAGAAAACCATCTGCCAGCAGGGCTGAAACAACACCCACAAGCACAGCCTTGCGCAAGAACGGACGGCGGATAAAGCCCCAGGATGCACCTACCAACTTCATCGTATGGATGGAGAAACGGCGGGCATAGATGCCCAGACGCACCGTATTGTTAATCAGCGAGAACGAGATGAAGGTGAGCAGGGCTGCTACAATCAGTAATCCGATACTGATCTTTGCCAACGAATTGTTCACCTGTTCTATCAGGTCGTGCTGATAAGTAACCTCGGTAACACGCGGATATGCCTTCAGTTCCTTGGCAATCCACTTCAATGAATCATTGTTCGCGTAATCTGCCTTCGTCGTAATCTCTATGGAAGGCTGGAAAGGGTTGACACCGGCAAACTCGCTCGGGTCGGCACCCAAATCGCGGGTAGCTTCTTTCAGTGCCTCTTCCTTGGTGATATAAGTCAGCGTATTGACATAAGGTCTTGCATTCAGGCGTTTACACATCTGCAATCCCTCCGGGTTAGTCATATCCTGTTCGAGCATCACCTGTACCACGAGATTCTCCTTCACATAGGAAGATAGATTACGTCCCATGAGGACAGAGAAGATAACTAATCCCAACAAAATGAGCACCATAGCGGTACTGATACACAAAGTAATGACCTGCAATCCACGATGATTGCTAGGCTTATATTGTTTCTTTCTCATTTTTAAAAATCTTTACTAACTTAAAACCAAAAGGGCACAATGACCCAAATTGTCTGCAAAGATACGCATAAACGAAGAAATTACAAAATAAAATAGCATTTATTTACATTTATTCAATTAATTAATCGAACCACAGGCAAAAGTTAAGTTCAATTGAAAAAGGAAAAGGGCCAACCTCACGGCCAGCCCTTCACATACTAAGTAAAATTCAAATAGGTATGACTTGAATTTACTAATTTACAAATACAATATTAGGGATGAAAAAATCCCAACATCTACACAATCTTTACATCTTAGTGATGACACCCTTCTTTGAACTCTCCAGGAACTGGATGATGTTCTGAATCTCCGGTCCATCTGGCACCTGATCCTTGATCTGGTTAATGGCATCGAAGAGGGATGTCTGACCATGGAATACCAGTCGGTAGGCATTAGCAATATGCTTGCGAACCTTCTCGGTAAGCTCAGCTGCTTCCATGATGATGGTGTTAGGACCTGCATACTTCACAGGCTTTCCACCGGCAATGATATAAGGAGGAATATCCTTAGAGAAGGCAGTACCTGCCTGAATCATCGCCAAGTCGCCTACTCTAGTCTTGGCGTTCTCTACTACAGATGTTGAGTAGATGACACCGTTACCAATCACACAGTCGCCCGCAATCTTGGTACCATAACCGAATACGCAACCGTTGCCGATTACGGTATCGTGAGAGACATGGGCACCTTCCATCAGGAAGTTGTTGTTGCCCAGAACGGTCTTGCCGCCCTTATGGGTACCACGGTTGATAACCACGTTCTCACGGATGGTATTGTTATCGCCGATGACTACCTCACTCTCCTCACCTGTAAAGTGGAAGTCCTGTGGGAGCGCAGCGATAACGGCTGCCTGGAACACCTTATTATTATTACCCATGCGAGTACCGTTCATAATGCTCACGAATGGATAGATGGTACAGTTGTCGCCGATGACCACATCGTCCTCAATATAGGCGAATGGATATATCTTGCAGTTGTCTCCAATCTTAGCCTTTGGAGAAACCTCTGCCTTTGGACTTATTATACTAGCCATAACTATAAACTATTAATTATTAACTATAAACTACTTAGCTCCTCCACCCAATGCATAGTAGAGATTTACTACTGCCTGCATCTTGTAGAAGTCATCAGCTACCTTAGAAAGCTGTACGTTGAGGAGTGAAGACTGTGCCTGGATGATTTCAAGGTAAGAGCTGCCTGCAATACCCATCAATTCCTTGGTAGATTCTACATTCTTCTCGAGTACTTCTATTCGCTTCTGCTCTATCTTGCTCTTCTCATCAGAGTAGTTGTAGAGAACAAGCGCATTGCTCACCTCGCTACCAGCCTTCAGCACGGTATTCTGCCAGGTGTTGTAAGCCTGCTCATACTGCATCTTAGCCACCTTTAAACCGGCAATGATACGGCCGTTCTGGAAAATTGGCTGGGTAAGAGAACCTACAGCTGAGAGCAACCACTTACCTGGGTTCACGATGCCCATACCACCTGAATTGGTGAAGGCACCTGTACCGGAAATTGTGATAGATGGATAGAACTTGCTGCGGGCGGTCTCTACACCATAGAAGCACTGGGCAAGATTCATCTCGGCTGCGTGGACATCAGCACGGTTGTTGAGCAACTGGATGCCTACACCGGTTGAGAAATTAGATGGAAGACTCTGGTTATCCAACTTGCCACGGGCGATGCTATGTGCCTGGTCGCCGATGAGCAGACTCAGAGAGTTCTCTGTCTCACGAATCTGGCGCAACAGATCGGTCTTCTGGGTCAACACAGAATAGTAGTTAGACTCAGCTGACTGGATGGCTGGTGTACGGTAACCCAATCTGAGATCGTGCATCTTCTGCATAGTCTCCCAAGTATCCTTGGTCAATCCTTCCATATTGTTAACCAACTCCACCTGCTTGTCGAGCATCAACAGAGTATAATACATGTTGGCGATGTTGGCGATGAGGTTGGTCTTGACAGATACCTGATAATCCTGCAACTGGAGCAGCGCCATCTGGGCACTGCGCTTCTGAGAGAGCAGGTTGCCGAAAAGGTCTACCATCCAGCTGGCTGTAACAGGCATCGTGTAAGTCTTGGTGGCAGCCTGACCATCCCAGGAAGCGATGGTTCCCTGAGGAGTGAAAGCCAGAGAAGGCACGAATGCCAACTTGGCACACTTCAGCTGCTCTTCTGCTATCTTCACGTTCAAAGCCGCATTGAGGAGGTTGACATTGTTGTTCAATCCCTTCTCAATGATTGACTGGAGCTGAGGATCGGTAAAGACACTGCGCCAAGGGATATTGGCGAAGGTAGTAGTATCCTTTACAGCCAATGTATCTGTATCAGAAGCTACATCGCGAACGATACCGCTGGTCTTCACCTCCGGACGCTCATACTTTCCGTAGAGTGTCTTGCAGCTGC
Source organism: Segatella copri (assembly GCF_015074785.1). NCBI lineage: Bacteria > Pseudomonadati > Bacteroidota > Bacteroidia > Bacteroidales > Prevotellaceae > Segatella > Segatella copri. Next base: position 3,720,962 of record NZ_CP042464.1, on the reverse strand, counting down.
TCAGGGAGAGCGCTGCGAGACCCAATATGATGATATTTAAATTCTTTTTCATTGTTTCCTTTGAAGTTACATTGCGTTATTACTTCTTCTCGATACCCTTCATTTCGTGAGCGGCGTTGGCATACTGCTCCAATTCGGCAGCTACCTCCTCGTTCATCTCGTCCTCGAACTTCATTGGGGTCAACTTCTCCTGCAACCACTGGAAGACTGCAAAGAGAGCAGGAACCACGAAGATCTGACAGATAGTACCGATCAACATACCACCTACGGCGGCAGCACCCAAGGTCTGGTTACCATTCTTACCTACACCTGATGCGAACATCAGAGGCAACAGACCGATAACCATCGCCAGAGAGGTCATCAGGATAGGACGGAGACGGGCACCGGCACCCAGGATAGCTGAGTACTTGATAGCCATACCCGTACGACGACGCTCGAGGGCAAACTGTACGATAAGGATGGCGTTCTTAGCCAACAGACCAATCAACATAATCAACGAAATCTGCATGTAGATATCGTTAGAGTGACCGAAGAGGTTGGTGAAGATGAACGCACCTGCCAAACCGAATGGGATAGACAGCACTACAGACAATGGCAAGATGTAACTCTCGTACTGGGCACTCAAGATCAGGTAAACGAATACGATACAGAGTGCAAAGATCAAACCTGTAGAGTTGCTGGATTCAGCCTCAGAACGGGTCAAGCCAGAGTACTCATAGCCGTAACCCTCTGGCAATGTCTCCTTGGCAACCTCAGCAATCGCCTTCATACCGTCACCGGTAGAGTAACCACTGTTAGGAGTTACAGATACATCCATAGAGGTAAACAGGTTGAATCGGGTGATGTTAGCAGGACCATAAATCTTCTTCAAGTTCACGAACTCGCTTACAGGAGACATGGTGCCATCAGCACAACGCACATAAATCTTGCTCAGATCGTCTGGACGCATACGACTCTCAGGACCAGCCTGAATCATCACACGGTAGAGCTTACCATAAGCATTGAAGTTAGATGCGTAGAGACCACCGAGATAACCCTGCATCACAGCCAATACAGAAGATGGAGAGATACCTGCCTGCTTGGTCTTGGCAACATCTACATCCACCATATACTGAGGATAGTTAGGGTTATACTGAGTCTGAGCGGTCTGAATCTCAGGGCGCTTGTTCAACTCAGCCAGGAACTTCTTCACATTATCAAAGAACTTGTTCAAGTCGCCACCAGTCTTATCCTGCATGGTCATGGTGATACCATTCTGCATAGAGAAACCGGAAATCATAGGTGGAGCAAAGGCAAGAACCTGTGCATCCTTGATCGTAGCAGTCTGCTTGTAGATCATACCCAATACAGAAGTATATTCCATTGGGTTGACAAACAGCGCCTCGATACCGCCACCTGTACAAGCCTCCTTGATACGGTGGAAGAATCCACCCGGACGCTCCTCGAATGGCTTCAGCTTCACGATGATGGTACCCTGGTTAGAACCGGCACCACCGATAAAGCTATAACCCATGATGGCATTACGGGTTGCGATGGCTGGGTTGCTAGCCAGCATCTTATCTACCTGCTTAACGACCTCGGCTGTGCGTTCCTGAGAAGTACCAGGAGCTGTAGAGATACAAGCGAAGATAGTACCGGTATCCTCATCAGGCACCAGACCCGTCTTGGTAGTACCCATCAGGGCAACCAGACCTACGATGCTGACAGCCACGAGGCTACCAGCGATGACGCCATGATTGATAACCCACTTGACACCACCCTTATACTTATTGGTAATCTTATCAAACTGATAGTTGAATCCAGCGTGGAAACGGTCTACGAAAGACATCTTCTTCTCGTGACCCTCCTCGTGTGGCTTCAGCAATACGGCACAGAGCGCAGGAGACAAAGTCAACGCGTTGATAGCCGAAATAACGATAGATACCGCCATGGTTACACCGAACTCACGGTAGAAGTAACCGGAAGTACCACCGATGAATGATACAGGAACGAACACGGCAGACATCACCAATGTTATAGAGATGATGGCGCTTGAAATTTCGTTCATCGCATCGATAGATGCAGTAAGGGCACTCTTGTAACCCTGGTCGAGCTTGGCGTGAACCGCCTCGACCACCACAATGGCATCATCGACCACAATCGCAATAGCCAGCAGCAGGGCTGACAGCGTAAGCAGGTTGATGGAGAATCCGAAGATCCAAAGGAAGAGGAACGTACCGACCAGAGCCACAGGTACGGCAATCATAGGAATCAGCGTAGAACGGAAGTCCTGCAAGAAGATATACACTACGATGAACACCAGTACCAGGGTAATGATCAAGGTGAAGATAACCTCCTCGATAGATGCGAACAAGAATTCGGTAACATCCATCAGGATGACATTCTTCAACCCAGGAGGATAACTCTTCTCCAGTTCATCCAACGTCTTCTTTACGTCGCTTGCAATCTGGGTAGCGTTGGATCCGGCAATCTGCTGAACCATACCCAGCACGGCAGGCTGACCATCATTGAGCAGGTTTACATTATACTGCAAACCACCCAACTCAACCTTGGCAATTTCGCCCAAACGGAGCGTCTGACCGGAAGTATTGCTCTTGATAAGGATGTTCTCATACTCCATTGGAGTCTTCAAACGCCCCTTGTAACGCAAGGTATATTCATACTGCATATCAGAGCTCTCACCAAAGCTACCAGGGGCAGCCTCGATATTCTGCTCTGCCAAAGCCTGAGAAACATCAGAAGGAACCAGTCCGAACTCCTTCATCTTCTCTGGCTTCAACCAGATACGCATAGAGTAGTTACGGGTAGAAGGGCTCTGCACATCACCCACACCACTGATACGCTTCAACTGAGGAATGACGTTAATCAGGGCATAGTTGGTAACAAACTGGTCGTCGTAACGGCCATCGTCTGTAGTCAGAGCGAACATGATAACGTTGGAACTCTGACGCTTGGTTACAGTGACACCCACCCTGGTAACCTCGGCAGGCAGCAGAGACTGCGCCTGAGACACACGGTTCTGTACGTTGACCGCAGCCATATCTGGGTCGGAACCCTGCTTGAAGTAAACGGTAATCTGAGCAAAACCAGAGTTAGACGCAGAAGAGGTCATATAAGTCATGTTCTCCACACCGTTGATATTCTCCTCCAGCGGAGCAACGACAGAGTTCAACACCGTCTGGGCATCTGCACCCGTATAGGTAGCAGTTACCGTGATGGTAGGCGGCGCGATATTCGGATACTGCTCGATAGGCAGCGATACCAAGCCGATAATACCCAGCAAGACGAAGAAGATGGAAACCACCGTCGAAAGTACCGGGCGCTTTATAAAGTTTGTAAATGACATAATTTACTATTTTTCTTTATACCTTATTATATATTACTTCTTTCCGCCCATAGCAGTAGCGAAGGCATGAGCGTTATCCTGAGACTCAGCCAACTTGGCAGCCTCAGCAATCTTCTGATTGTAGCGCTCCAGAGTGATAGGCTTGATCTGCTGACCATCGGTCAACTTGGTAATACCCTTCAAAACAATACGATCGCCTACATGAAGACCTGCAGTTACGATATAGTTCTTGCCATCATCCTGTGGATTGACCTTGATCTCAGAATACTTCACCTTGTTATCCTTGGTTACGATATAAACGAAGATCTTATCCTGAACCTGAGAGCAAGCCTCCTGAGGGATAACGATAGCGCTGTTATGATCGTTAGGAACGACGATAGAACCTGCACCACCACTCTTCAGCAACTTCTCTGGGTTAGCGAAGTGAGCGATGAGAGAGATAGAACCGGAAGTAGCATCGATGACACCACTCATCTTAACCACCTTACCTGGGTGATTATAGATAGAACCGTCTGCCAACTGCAACTTAACAGCTGGGAACGCTGCGATAGCAGCCTGAACGCTACCATTGGTCTTAGACATGCTCAAAATCTGAGACTCAGAGAGTGAGAAGAATACCTCCATGGTGCTGATATTGGAAACAGTAGTCAAAGCCTGACCAGAAGCGCTGACCAAAGCACCAACCTTGAAAGGAAGGCTACCTACTACACCAGCAGAAGGGCTGGTAACGGTACACCAAGCCAACTGCTCGCGGGCTGAAGCCAATGCTGCCTCTGCCTGAGCTACCTGAGCCTTAGCTGTTGCATAGCTGTTAGCTGCTGTAGAGAGTTCAAATTCACCGATAATCTTGCTATCATACAATTTTTTATTGTTCTGATAGGTCAACTTGGCTGTATTAGCCTGTGCCTTAGCTGTATTTACAGCGGCAGCTGCAGAACGGACAGCAGCCTGATAGGTCTCGCTATCAATAGAGAACAAAGCCTGACCTGCTGATACAGTTTGTCCCTCGTGTACAAAAACCTTAGTGATAAAACCAGAAACCTTAGGACGTACCTCTACATCCTGAATACCCTTGATGGTAGCAGGATAGGTAGTCTGCAATGCGGCGCTGGAAGTACCGATAGTAGCCACAGCGAACTCATCGTCGCTGAAGTCAGGCAGACCGCCCTTCTTACTTCCACCACATGATGTCAACGCAGCAAGAACACAAACTGCTGCAACAAACAAAACGCTTTTAATTTTCATACCTATTTTATATTATAATTTATTATTTAATCTTTTATCTTCTCTTATTCAAAAGTTCTTTCCGTCCTCTAACGAAAACTTTCATACGCCTTTAAGTTTTAAAAGCGTTGCAAAAGTACTAATAATAAATGAATAACGGCTCGCAAGGAGCCGTTATTTAACAAAAATTATTCTCTATTTTGAGTTTTCTGCATTTACCAATCCCATCTCCTGAGCCTTCTTCATCAGAAGCTCCATCAACGGTTCACGCTCATTAGCCACCTTATTGTCCAATACAGCATCCTTGAGATACTGCTTCAGGGTGCCTACCTCACGGCAAGGTGTAAGATGGAATATCTCCATAATCTCATTACCATCGATGCATGGCTGGAGAAGTCGCTTGTAATCACGTTCCTGCAAATCAACCAGTTTCTCGCGCACCATCTTGAAATTATCCAGAAAGCGCTGCTTGCGCACCTGGTTCTTGCTGGTGATATCAGCCTCGCAGAGCGTCATCAGGTCGTTGATGTCATCGCCGGCATCATTCAGCAGGCGGCGAACGGCACTGTCGGTAACCTCCTCATCAGCAATCACAATCGGACGCATGTGGAGTTCTACCAGTTTCTGCACATACTTCATCTTCGCATCCATCGGAAGTTTCATACGGCGGAAGATACCCGAAATCATCTTTGCACCTATTATATTATGACTGTGAAATGTCCAGCCGATATTGTTGTCCCAGCGCTTGCTCTTCGGTTTACCGATGTCGTGGAAGAGAGCAGCCCAGCGGAGCCAGAGGTTATCTGAATGCTTACACACATTCTCGAGCACCTCCATCGTATGGTCGTAATTATTCTTATGTGCCCTACCGTTACGGGTTTCCACCTTGTCCATCGCAACCAGTTCTGGCAGAATGAGATCGAGCAGACCTGTATCTTTCAGGTAATAGAAACCGCTGCTTGGGTGCTTGGAGAGCATAATCTTGTTCATCTCGTCGCAGATTCGCTCAGCACTGATAATCTTCAGGCGCTCGGCATTACGGGAGAGCGCATCATAGGTCTCCTCCTCTATCTGGAAATTGAGTTGGGTAGCAAAACGCACGCAACGCATCATACGCAGCGGGTCATCAGAAAAAGTGATATCCGGGTCGAGCGGAGTGGCAATAATGCCATCTTCCATATCGTAGACACCATCAAAAGGATCTACGAGTTCTCCAAAACGGTCTTTGTTCAGGCAGATAGCCATCGCATTGATGGTAAAGTCGCGGCGATTCTGGTCATCCTCCAGCGTTCCATCTTCCACAATAGGCTTTCTGGAATCGCGATGATAGCTCTCCTTACGGGCGCCAACAAACTCCACTTCTGTATCCTGATATTTCACTTGTGCTGTTCCGAAATTACGGAACACAGAGAGATGCGCCTTTCTCCCGAGCATCTTCTTCAAGGCAGAAGCTACCTCTATACCGCTACCAACCACAACGACATCAATATCATTGGAAGGTCGCTCCAGGAAGAGGTCACGCACATATCCACCTACTACATAACACTCCACAGACAGCCCATCTGCTGCCTCTGAAATCTTATGAAATATATCCTTATCCAGTATCTGTGCCAGTTCGGCATTGGTCAAATTTCTCATACTCTTTTTACTTTCGGGGTGCAAAGTTACTGTATTTTAAGCGAAAAACAAAATAATTATTTGGCTATTTCATAATAAATGCGTAAATTTGCACCGAATTTCGAAATTATTATGGCAGATTTATTGAAAACAGAACAGCAGTTTAAGGATGTCATGAGTGAATGCAGGACATTATTTGAGAAGAAGCTTCATGATTATGGAGCCTCTTGGAGAATCTTGCGCCCTTCTTCTCTGACAGACCAGCTCTATATCAAGGCGAAGCGCATCCGCTCGCTCGAAATCAAGAAAGAATCTCTGGTTGGCGAAGGTATCCGTCCGGAGTTCATTGCCCTTATCAATTATGGTATCATAGGACTCATCCAGCTAGAAAAGCCTTTCGTGGATGAGGTGGATATGACACCCGAAGAGGCTATGAAACTATACGACCTCCATGCAAAGGAGGCACTGGAACTGATGCTCAAGAAGAACCATGACTATGATGAAGCATGGCGCTCGATGAGAGTCAGCAGTTATACAGACTTCATCCTGACCAAGATTCAGCGCGTAAAGGAAATTGAAGACATCGCAGGCGCTACCCTCGTTTCTGAAGGTATTGATGCCAACTATATGGACATCATCAACTATGCCGTCTTCGGTGCCATCAAAATGAGCGAGAAGTAAAAATATAAAATGATGAAGAATAAGGCAACTCACATATTAACAAAGATAGCGGTCAATATCGGGCGACTGCTGATGGCAATAACCTTCATTTTCTCAGGATTTGTGAAGGGAATTGACCCATTAGGCACGCAATACAAGATAACCGACTATCTGGAGGCGCTGCACATCGACTGGATGTTCCCTTCATGGAGCACCCTGGTGATGTCGGTATTACTAGCCACTGCAGAGTTTGCCATCGGTATCTTCCTCCTCTTCGCCATCCGACGGAGACTGATGAGCAAGATCACCCTTGCCGTGATGAGCGTGATGACGCTGATTACCCTGTGGATCGTTATCGCAGACCCAGTAAAGGATTGCGGATGCTTCGGTGATGCCGTAGTGCTCACCAATATGGAGACATTCATCAAGAACATCATCCTCCTGATATTCGCCGTCCTGCTTTGGAGAAAGCCGCTGGAGATGCAGAGACTCATCTCGAGACAGACCCAGTGGGTGGTGATCAACTACACCTTCCTCTTCTCCATCGTGATGAGTATCTGGAGTCTGTGGTATCTTCCGCAATTCGACTTCCGTCCTTATCATATAGGTGTCAACATCGCCAAGGGCATGGAGATACCGAAAGGAGCCAAGCAACCCAAGTTTGATACCACCTTCATCCTGGAGAAGAACGGAGAGCGGAAGGAGTTTACGATAGACAACTATCCCGACTCTACCTGGACCTTCATCGACAGCAAGACGGTTCAGACCGAAGAAGGTTACGTACCTCCAATCCACGACTTCAGCATAGCTGATGCCAAGACGGGAGAAGACATTACCCAGGAAGTGATTCACGATAAAGGCTATACCTTCCTCCTGGTTTCGCCACATCTTGAATTTGCCGATGACAGCAACTTCGGCAATATCGATGAGATTTACGAATATGCCAATGACCATGACTACCGTTTTCTCTGCCTCACGGCAAGTACGGAGAAAGCCATCAAGCACTGGCAGGACATAACAGGAGCGGAATATCCCTTCTATGTCACAGACGAGACTACGCTGAAAACGGTAATCCGCAGCAACCCAGGTCTTCTTCTGCTGAAGAACGGAACCATCATCCAGAAATGGAGCCACAACGATTTGCCTGACATGGCAGAGATTGGTGACAAGCCACTGGAGAAGACCGAGATAGGCAAGATGCCGGAAGTAAGTGCCGCCAAGAAGATAGCCGGCATCATCTCCTGGTTCATCATTCCACTGGTACTCCTCACCATTGCCGACCGGCTCTGGGCTTGGGGCGCCTGGATCAGAAAGAAAGAGAATTCGAACAGAATATTATCAACTTTTAAAAAGAAAAGAAAAATGAGAAAGAAAATTGTAGCAGGTAACTGGAAAATGAACATGAACCTGCAGGACGGTGTTGCTCTCGCCAAGGAGATCAACGAGGCATTGGTAGCAGACAAACCAAACTGCGACGTAGTAATCTGTACTCCATTCATCCACTTGGCTTCAGTAGCTCAGGTTTTGGATTCAGAGATTGTAGGTCTTGGTGCAGAGAACTGCGCAGACAAGGCTAAGGGTGCTTTCACTGGTGAGGTTTCAGCAGAGATGGTAAAGAGCACAGGTGCTCAGTATGTTATCCTCGGCCACTCAGAGCGTCGTCAGTACTATGGCGAGACAGCAGAGATCTTGAAGGAGAAGGTAGAGTTGGCTTTGGCTAACGGTTTGAAGGTTATCTTCTGCTGCGGTGAGACTCTCGAGGAGCGTGAGGCTGAGAAGCAGAACGAGGTAGTAAAGGCTGAGTTGGAAGGTTCAGTATTCCACTTGAGCGCTGACGCTTGGAAGAACATCATCCTTGCTTACGAGCCAATCTGGGCTATCGGTACAGGTAAGACTGCTACTTCTGACCAGGCTGAAGAGATGTTGGCATACATCCGCTCTATCGTAGCAGAGAAGTATGGCAACGAGGCTGCTGAGGAGACTTCAATCCTCTACGGTGGTAGCTGCAAGGCTAGCAACGCTCCTGAGCTCTTCGCTAAGCCAAACATCGACGGTGGTTTGATCGGTGGTGCTTCTTTGAAGGCTGCTGACTTCAAGGGTATCATCGACGCTTGGAAGAAGTAATCTCATAAGGATATTACATTTCCCGAAGGGATGCCTTCTCGTGAAGCGCATCCCTTCATTCTTCATTACACCTTATTATATATAGAGATCCAAAAATAAGGTGCTGTTTTAAAACAAGATGACAAAAAAATAAAAGGAATAGTCATGAAACAATTCGTCACATTATTGATTATGATCCTCTGCTCAACATTCACAGCTAATGCGCAGAACTACCTGGACCATCTCAAAAAGAAGGAACCGGGAAAGGGTGTTGTAACCGTGAACCAAAGTAAGGCGATTGATGAACTGGTAAACGGCAAACAAGTGATTCCACAAGACGACAAGACTAAGACTACCCCACAGAAAAAAGAAAAAGAGCCTGAAACTCAGCACAAGCAGGGTCCTGATTCCCTGAAAAAGGCTGAGCCACAGCATCGTGAGGCAACCCGAGAGAATGCCCACGTGAACAATGCCCAAAAGGCAGAGAACAAAAACGAAGAAAAAGAGACACCTGTAGTGGATATGCGCAAGAAAGTGATGCGCAAAAGCTATAAGGTTACAGGATATAGAGTACAGGCTTTTGCTGGCGGCAATTCACGTAACGACCGTCTGAAAGCAGAACGGACAGGCAACCAGCTAAAAGTTCATTTCCCAGAACAGCCGGTTTATGTTCATTTCTACTCACCAAGATGGATTTGCCGAATGGGCAACTTCCGCAGCTTAGCTGAAGCCCAGAAGATACTCGCCAAGGTTCGCTCCCTGGGATACAGACAGGCATGCCTTGTAAAGGGACTGATTACGGTACAGTACTAGTTAATAGTTTATAGTGATAGTTAACAGTTTACAGCATTGATGCCGTAGGTCTAACTATAAACTATTAATTGTAAATTATTGACTATTTATTAAGAATTATAAAATAAATAAGATGAATACAGAAACAGAATTTCGCGAGGGATTGGACGAACTCGCAGAACACTATACTGAAGTATTAAAGCTCTTGGGAGAAGACCCTGAACGTGAAGGACTTGTAAAAACGCCGATGCGAGTAGCCAAGGCTATGCAGATACTGACTCGTGGCTATACACAGGATGCACACAAGGTATTGACCGATGCCCTCTTCGAAGAGAAATACAACCAGATGGTCATCGTGAAAGATATTGATTTCTTCTCGATGTGCGAGCACCACATGCTTCCTTTCTATGGCAAGGTGCATGTAGCTTATATCCCAAACGGAAAGATTACCGGTCTGAGCAAGATAGCCCGTGTGGTTGATATCTATAGCCACCGTCTCCAGGTACAGGAGCGTCTTACCCAGCAGATTAAAGACTGCATTCAGGAAACATTGAATCCTCAGGGTGTGATGGTTGTGATAGAAGCCAAGCACATGTGCATGCAAATGCGAGGTGTAGAGAAACAGAATTCTATTACCACCACCAGCGACTACAGCGGAGTTTTCAATTCACTGAACACCCGCCAGGAGTTTATGAGTCTGCTGAGAGGAGAAACGAAGAGAATTTAAATATAATGATTAGTTATTAGTTATTAGTGATAATCGTTAGAGTCCATAAGTAATCACTAATCACTACTAAATAATCAATACTAAATAATCAATAATCACTACTAAATAATCAATAAACACAATGTTAAGGTTTATATCATGGAATGTAAATGGCCTGCGCGCTTGCGTAGGCAAGGACTTCGAGAACCAGTTTAAGGAACTCGATGCCGACTTCTTCTGCCTGCAGGAAACAAAGATGCAGGAGGGACAGCTCGACCTTCTGTTTGAGGGCTACGAGAGTTATTGGAACTACGCTGAGAAAAAAGGATACTCTGGTACAGCCATTTATACCAAGCACAAGCCTTTGAGCGTAAGCTATGGCATGGGCATAGAGGAACATGATCATGAAGGCAGAATCATCACGCTGGAATATGACCAGTTCTATCTCGTTACCTGCTACACCCCAAATTCTCAGACAGAACTCAAGCGCCTGGATTATCGCATGACTTGGGAAGACGATTTCCGCAAGTTTCTGAAATCTCTTGATGCCAAGAAACCTGTTATCATCTGCGGCGATCTGAATGTAGCACACGAAGAGATAGATATCAAGAATCCGAAGACCAACCGCCGAAATGCCGGTTTCACCGATGAGGAGCGCGAAAAGATGACCGTTCTTCTGAATGATGGCTTCACCGACAGCTTCCGTTATCTCCACCCTGATGAGGTAACCTATTCGTGGTGGTCATACCGTTTCAAGGCGCGCGAGAAGAATGCCGGTTGGCGTATCGACTACTTCCTTGTCTCCGACCGTATCAAGGAACAGATTACAGAAGCTAAAATCCATACAGAAATCATGGGCAGCGACCATTGTCCGGTAGAAGTAGATTTAACGTTCTAATCCAACCTTTCATCCAACAGCAATAAGAATAATCAGAAGAGGGTGTGTCATAAGTCCAGATAATGGCAGCAAGGTCGGGCTGAAAGCCCAAAAGCTCCTAGCCCAGTGCATCGCCCTGGGTAATGTTGACCAAAAGCAAAGTCGCCCTGAAAGGGCAAAAGCTTTGATATTGAAAGCTTTTGCCCTTTCAGGGCGATTTTTTTGTATTTGTATTAAAACCCAGGGCGATGCCCTGGGCTAGGAGCTTCTGCCCTTTCTATTATATTTGCACTTGGAAAAATAAAGAGGTAAAAATCTTTATATCTGCAAACTTTTGTTAACTTTGCAGAAAATTAGATAAGTACAATAAAAAAAGAAGAATACTCCATATCCAGCGTTAACCCTGTGCCCTTTCTAGCATAGTAAAGGCTTAGCCCTGTTTGGGGAACTGGATATTTTCTGAGCAGAAGCTTGAGAGTAAATTAGCCTGCTTGTGTAGAACAAGACAGGACTCGTAGTATAGTTGTAGCCGCTCAGAACGGAGCACCCTTCTTATTAAAAACTTTATTCAATATGCAAATATACGGAATAGATTTGGCAAAAGAGAAATTTGACGTAAGTTTTTTCGACTTGACATCAAAAAAAGTATCAAACCACCCTTCACATAAGGTTGTAAAGAACAATTTTAAGAGTATCGGAAGGTTTTTAGAAACCCTTCCAAGCGATGCTGTATTGGTTGCTGAGCATACCGGAGTTTATGGTGATACTCTCTTGAAGTGCTGCATGGATAGCAATGTGAAGATTGCCTTTGTGGGTGGATATGTCATCCATAGATACAGAGCTACCCCTGACCGTGCCAAGACGGATGTCCTGGATTGTGCACTGCTCAGAGATTTTGGAGAGAGATATCCTGATAAGCTGAAATACAAGACGTTTCCAGAAGAGGCTCTATATGAGCTTCGTCAATTGGCACGCCACCGGGAAATGCTTGTAGAACAGCGTAAGCAGCTAATAACAGCCGACAAGAGCGAGGATTGTCGTCCTATCAGAAGTCTTACCGTCAAGCGAAGCATGGACCGCATCAAAGAGATGTTGGACACGGAAATTGCAGAGACGGAAAAAGAAATGTTGAAAGTCATAAATGGACATGAGAGCATTCGCCACAACTATGAGCTTGTTAAAAGTGTCGATGGAGTTGGGCTGATTACCGCAGTAGAACTATTGGTAAAAACAGAGAATTTCACAAAAATAACTACAGCGCGCCAATATGCTGCTTATGCAGGAACTGCGCCATACGAAAAATCATCGGGGAAAATGGACAAGGGAGCACATATATCCAAGATTGGTAATAGACGGTCAAAGACCTTGTTGTACATCTGCGCAGAAAGCGCCAGATTGCACAACAAGGAGATTAAACTGTATTACGAGAGACGTACTTTAATAGATAAAAAGCCGCGTCATTATGTACTAAATGCCATAGCAAACAAGTTGCTAAGGATCATATTCACCCTCGTGGAAAAAGGTGAATACTATGACGCAAACTTCATTAGGCAAGACCCAAGGGTCGTTAAATATAATTAACGTTAAAAAATACGCTCAAAGCTTGCTCAATTAGAGTAAAACAGGGCGTATGGGATGTGGTTTATGACACACCCTCTTTTTATGTTGCCCCCAGGCATCAGATGTGAAGCCTGGGGGTACGATAGAGAATCTGGGGCTAGTCTGCCCAAATTCCCTTATTAGTTTCATTATCCCAGAAATCCTTCACTTTTTCGTCGCTGTAATCCGCTTCTGACGCCTTCTGGATAACAGAGCCGGCGAGGATGGCTGTGGTTTCCATTTCCATGACGCTAACCACTGGCTTGATATATCTTTTCTTTTTCATATCTATTTTTATTACTATTTTTTATTACTTGATGATAACCTTCATGGTCTTGCCGCCACGCTTCACGATGTTCACACCCTTCTGCAAATTCTGTAGGCGACGGCCCTGGAGGTCGTAGTATTCTGCCTTGCTATCTGCTGTAGACTCCAACTGCTCGATGGCTGTGGTGCTGCCGCCGACGCTGATGCTGAACATTCTGGCACCAGCTGCAGGAGCAGAAGAGTTATCTACCATGTAAGCACGGAAAGGCTTGCTGCCCACAGACTTTGTTGATGTACCCAACAGTTTGGCTGGGTTCATCAGCTTGTCGCCCTTCACGATGTAGCAGTTGTTATCAGTATCCTTGCTGAACTCCTTCTGGGTATAGAGTCCCTGGAGCTGATAGTTGCCATTATCTGTTTCTGCTGTCTTTACTTCATTTGCAATCTCCTTGTTGGCTACAGTGAAGTCGAGCTTTGTTTCTCCATCCTTCATCTTGATAATAACAGGAGTACCAGCCTCGATGCTTGTCTCTATCTCTTCGAGTTCTACGGTTTCTGTACCCTCATCAGCCGAAAGGAGTTTGAAGGCACGGAAGTTCTGACCATCGAGAGATACCTCGAAAGGCAGGCAGAGCGTTGCCCAGGTAGTACCTTCTACAGTGCGGCTGTAAGATGCAGCCTTGGCTGCGAATGGCTCGTAAGCCACGAAGTCCTTGCCATCGTCAAGAACGAGATTATCCGTAGCAAGAGTTTCTCCCGTTGCTCCTATCTTCTCATCGCCATTCTTGCCTACCAGCTTGGTGAAATAGCCAGTCTTGTAGTTGGCGTAGGTTTGGTCGATTTTGTCTGGGTTACTCATATAATGTATAAAACCTTTGAGGTTTGTGCAGCCCGAGAACATTCTAGAACCATCAGTAACCTTTCCCGTAACAAAATTGTCGCTGGCGTAGATGGTTGTGAGAGCGTAGCAGTTAAGGAACATATAGGACATATGCTCCACCTTCGGAGTGTTGAAGCTAGTAAGGTCGAGCGAATTGAGATTTTGACAATTATAGAACATACATCCCATATCCGTCACATTCGCTGTATTCAAATATTTAAGACCTGTAATAGTTTGCAAGCTATTGAGTTCTCTAAAGAAACTATTCAACGATGTTGGAGTGTATGTAATGAAACTCTCATCGAAAACGACACTCTTGATATCTGAGTACTTTATCCCTAAAAAAGAGCACACATCATTCACCGTCGGTTCATTACACACTATAACTGTATGGTTTGAATCAAGAGCTCCCAGATTGTCAGAATTGATTTTTTTGAATGTAATTGTATTGTTAGACGATTCATAATCTGCGATATAGTCATCAATAGTGGTTGCCGTGTTCAGATCGTATATGATTGCGCGGTCAGCACCATCACTTATATCCCCGTCTTTTTCGTAAGATAATGTCAAAGAATATTCACCCTTATTTAAAATGCTTTTATACACTTTTTGGTTTGTTTCTCTAATTTCATCAAGCATTTTGCCATTTAAAGTAATAATGAATTTGTCAAAATACTCTGCCGAAATTAGATATTTAAATGAAAATAATATAGGCTTTTCTACATTGAATTTGATTACAATTTCAGATGTACTGTAATCCATCTCATAATTATTTGACATCAGTCCTATGCTTTCATCTGTAATATAGGAAGAGACCTCAGACATTCCTTCGTCTCCCAAGTCCAGCATCTTCCAAGGATAATCACCATTGCAAGTAAAGGTAACATCGGTTATACCATCCAAACCATCGAACAAAGTATAGCGAGGTCCTTTTGCGTTACATTTTGTACAAGTGCCTTCACTGTTGTATTGATGACCTTTTGCTTGAATCTCAAGGCTGGCAGCATCAGTAATCTCTTGAGTTGCGGCTTCATTGCTGAAGAGTTTGTTGCATACACTGCACTGCCAGTATTCTATGTTACCAGCCTCTGTACATGTAGCAGCTTTCAGTGCATGATGAGTGAGAGTGTGTGGCTTAAGATTCAAATATTCATTCACAATTAAATGACAGAGAGAGCATTCTTTTGTGGTATAGCCATGCTCTGTGCAAGTAGGTTCTACGGTTTTGATTGCTGCGCCAAGAGCAGACGAGCCATCGGCTTTCAGGTGAGTACAGGTTTTGAGTTTGAGTTCAAACTCGCCTACCTGCAATAGGCTTCCACTATGAATAGCCGAGATTTCCCATTTAAAATATTGATAAGAGGTAGAACATTTGCAGTCGAAGTTGTACGAAGCATAGTTCTTATCCTGGAGCACCTTGTCATTTTCTACCTTATCGATAAGCGTCCAAGCGCCTTCTTTGCCTTCGTTGTTGCCATAGAGTTTCCATGACAACGGATTGCGACCTCCACATTTAGGATTTGCATTGTCATTACCCGTAGTGATGATGTAGCCCACAGGAATTCCTGCCTTGCTGGCTTCTAAGATGACATAGGCGCTGCCGCTAAACTCGCAGCACCACTTAGAGAAATTGCCGTCTTCCTTTTTGCCATCAAAGAGATTAGCGTAAGTCTCACCCTTGTAGCCCACAGGGTTACCTGCTAACTCTTTAAGCGTTACAGACGTGTCGTAATCAGTCTCCGCCACCATATTGGCTGGCAGAAGCAACAACATGAGCAACATCAATGGGAACAGAGCGAATCTACGGATTACCCCCCCATTGTTCATACGGCCGACGTGCGACCCATTGGATTGATTTGAAAAATGTTTCATAATTAAATATTATATTTGTTATTATTTTTTATCAAGAAATTACTGAATACTGATTGCCATCAGACTGACTACCAGACACACGAACGTGATAAACACTACGCCGAGAATGAGGCAGATATAGAAACGCCCTCTCCTGATGAAATCACCCAGGCTGAAATGACACATCGGGTAATCATCAAGATAGGTCCTATATTCCCTCACCATGACATTAATCATGATGCCAACATAAATGAGGAGAAACAGAGCTACTATCAGGATAGCCTGTTCTTCTTTGGCTAATGATTCTATTATACTTTTCATGGTGCAAATATAGTGTTTTTCTTTGAAACAAGGTGTCGCATTCCCCCACATAGGTGTCGCATTCCTACAAAAAAGGTGTCTCATTCGTGGGGAATGCGACACCTAATACATACTTTTTAACAGTTTTTCTCTCTCCAAGCCGTAGGAGAGCAGCCTTCTTTCTCTTTGAACATACGGTAGAGATGGGTACGGGAAGAGAAGCCGCACTCGGCAGAAATGATGTCATTACCGAAGTCGGGGTTATCCAACATCATCTTCTTGGCAGCCTCAAAACGCACCTCGGCAAGCCAGGGGCGGAAGGTGGTATTGAGACAGGATGAGAGGTAGCGCGACAACTCGTATCTGCTGATATCCAACGAACGTGACAGGGTAATCATATTCAGCGACGTATCCCTATAACCCTTGGTAGCACACCATTCATCCAACTTCTCACGGACGATCTTCTGCCGCCTTTCTGAACGCAGTGATTGTAAAGTTTCTTCTCTGTCATCAAGTTCAATGCAGCCCAGAAGTATGCGAGCTATTGATTTATGACACACCCTCCTTCTTGTTGTTGGTAAATATAGGTCATGTTGTTGAAAGAGATAGAATCTGTTGCTGGAAGAGATAAGATAAGTTGTTGAAAGAGATAGGATAAGTTGCTGGAAGAGATAGGATATGTTGTTGAGACAGTCAGTATCTTCGGCCGCACAACAGCTGTTGTGCGCTTGCATAACAGCTGATATGCGCATGCACAACAGCTGTTGTGCATGCGTTGCCCAACTGTTATGCACCAACTATTGTCCAGACTTATGGCACACCCCCAACAAAAAAAGGGGATGCACCTTCCTCACGGAAGCCATCCCCATATTGGTCATATCAACATAAAATTTTAATTTATATAAGAGAGATTTTCTTCTAATTCAATGAAGTAACAAAAACTACATAGTTGCTTATTTCTGATTACATGAACTGCTTCAACTCAGAGAGATTTCTCTTCTCAGAAGTACCGTCCTTGTAAGTTACCATGAAGTAATCGTGAATTGACTTGCCATTCTTGAACTGAACGACAGCTACACCGCCTTCACGGAGCTGGAGTGTGAAGTAGCCTTCGCGCTTGCCATTGACATACTTGCCATGCCACTTCTCCTTACCATTCTTATAATAGGTAGTAACCTCACCATTAAAGATAGTATTGCGATCGTTGCCGAGGTCGATAAAACTATAACCACCTTCAGCACGGAGATTACCGTTCATATAGAAGTCCTGGAAAACGTCCTTCTTGTTAAGGCCTGAACCAGTAGTCATCAGCAGTCTGTAATAACTAGCCTGATCTGCACTGGTTACATTGCTCATATTTTCTGCATAGAAAATAGTGTCAGCTACAACTGTTGCATTCTCTACGTGCTTACGACCGAAAGCTGCTATGGTCATCAAAGCCATCAATGAGAATAATATCATTCGTTTCATATCGTTTATTTTTAGGATGTTATTTTTATTGTCATTGTTTCTTTTTCTGGTGCAAAGATACAACGATTTTCGAAAAGTTCATAATTCCTTAACGCTATTTTATCTTATTTTTTGGTCAAGTTATACTTTTTGCTTTAGAACGCACACAATCTTACAATTTGCAATTTCATAGCCTAAAATTTCGCATATTGCACGAAGACATACCTTACAAAACGCTATTTTCATGGAGCCAAGTTTACAAAATGTAACTGAATTGACATACATCAAGAAGATGAAAGCACAAGTTTTTTGGCATTTTGAGAAACTTTTTCAGGATATTTCTCGCCTATCTTCTTTTATTTTTGTATTTTTGCACGAAAATATATAATATAAGGTACGCGCATGAGAAAAATTCTTTATTTCATGATCGCCCTCACCGTCCTCAGCTTTGCATCATGCAAGGATACCGAAGGCTCTATCGGCGACCCTATCAGATCCAACGGGCAAGACCGTGACACAGATATCATTACAGGCGATGATTATGTTTATCATCTGCCTGTCATCTTCCATGTCTTCTACAGTAACACCACGCAATACATCGAGTATACCCGTCTCAAGGAGATTCTCTCCAATGTGAACGAACTTTATCAGGGTGATGTCTACAACTATCAGATGGATACCATCCCGAGCGAGAACCTGCATATCCTGTTCGAACTGGCTGAGAAGAATGAGAGCGGCAAGAGACTCAGTACACCGGGTGTGGAATATATCAAGGTTTCAGAATCGGAGTTCGACTGCGAGAGTTTCATGAAGGACAAGAATTATGTAAAGTACTGCTGGGACCAGAACAACTACATCAATGTGATGGTATATGCCTTCAAGAAGACCGATAAAAACAGCACCACGCTGGGCATCAGTCATCTGCCTTATCAGGTAGGCGGCTATCCACAGATAGATGGTTTGAGCAACGGCAAGAACTACCCGCTGAGCAAACCGGGCAAATTTCCATATTGCGTTTCGCTCAATTCTATCTATGTGGGAAGGGATCAAGAAGGAACCCGGTATACCACAGATAAGAATCATAAGGGATATACCTACAATACAGCCGACCCGAATGCTACGCTGGCTCACGAACTGGGGCATTATCTGGGTCTCTTCCACAGTTTCTCAGAAAAGACTGTGAAAGACAAATCAGAGGCTGCCGATGATGATGACGACTCAGACTATTGCGATGATACACCAAGCTACAACCGAATAGCATACGGCAAATGGCTGACAGACTATGTCAGTAAAGCACAAGCCATCAAAAAGGATACCACGCTCAGCATGCGAGAGCTTGCCAAACGCACCAACAGCAAGAATGGGGAATGGCAGTCAGACAATCTGATGGACTACAGCATCTGTTACAGCATGCGTTTCACCCCAGAACAGGCAAACCGCATCCGTCAGGTTCTGTATTATTCGCCCCTGATACCGGGTCCGAAGAAGATTCGTCCGAGAACCCGTGCATGGGATGAGATGCCGGAAACGGAAGATGACCTCCCTATCCGATATGCCAAGGAAAAGGCTGTCAGCATCAAGGACATCCGGATACTGAAGGCTGAGAAATAGCAAAATCAGAAGAGTATAAAAAAAAGAGAAACAAGAAGAAAATGAAATATACAATCAAGGCTCCACGCCAACTCAATGCAAGTATCAACTTGCCAGCTTCCAAGAGTATCAGCAACCGTGCATTGGTAATCAATGCCATGGCGGGATGCAAGTTGCAGCCCCACAACCTGAGCGATTGCGATGATACAGAAGTCATCATTGCGGCACTGCGCGATATGCCTGATGTCATCAACATCAAGGCTGCCGGTACTGCCATGCGCTTTATGACCGCCTATCTTTCTGCTACACCGGGCGAGCATACCATCACAGGTACCGAGCGCATGCAGAACCGCCCTATTGCTATCCTGGTAGATGCCCTGCGCTACCTCGGAGCTGATATACAGTATGAAAAGAAAGAGGGCTATCCTCCACTCCACATCGTTGGTAAGCCATTGGAAGGTGGACATCTCGAAGTGGTGGGAAACATCAGTTCGCAGTATATCTCGGCGCTGCTGATGATTGGTCCTATCCTGAAAAACGGTCTGGAACTGAAACTGACGGGCGAGATAGCATCACGTCCTTACATCGACCTCACGCTGTGGACAATGCAGAACTTCGGAGCCTGTGCAGAATGGACCGATGTGGATACCATCACCGTTAAGCCACAACCTTACAGCTGCCTAGCCGACTACACCATCGAGAATGACTGGAGCGCTTCTTCTTACTGGTATGAAATGATGGCGCTGAACGGAAACCCTGATTCTGAGGTAAGACTCGAAGGTCTGTTCGACAGTTCCAAGCAGGGCGATTCTGTCGTGAAATACATCTTCAGTCTGCTGGGCGTGAAATCAGAATTTGAGAACCGTGATGTTCTTTCTCCTGTCAAGTTGAAAGTCCAGCGCTGTCTCTTGCCTCGTTTCGACTACGATTTCAGCGGTTCTCCAGACCTAGCACAGACCATCGTTGTAGCCTGCTGTGCCCTGGGCGTAAAGTTTAAGTTCACCGGTCTTGCCAGTCTTAAGATCAAGGAGACCGACCGCATCGAGGCTTTGAAGAAGGAGCTGAAGAAGGTGGGTTACGTGATTTATGACGAGAACGATAACACGCTGATTTGGGATGGCGAGACTTGCGAGCCTAGTTTCGAGCCTATCGATACCTACGAGGACCATCGCATGGCACTTGCCTTCGCCCCTCTTGCCTTCAAGTTCCCTCAGATTGAAATCAACAATCCTGAGGTAGTGAGCAAATCCTATCCTCATTATTGGGAAGACCTGAAAAAGGTGGGATTTGAAATAAGTGAAGAGTGAAAAGTGAAGAGTGAAGAATTCAACAGCCTTTGCTAATCATAAAGTTCAAAGTTCAATATTCAAAGTTCAAAGTAAATGTTGTACCTGATTTTGGCCCTGGTGGCACTAGGATTGATTTCCGCAGTCTTCGGCATCATCTCTCATCGCAAGGGAGAGGATGAAGAACCGCTGCAGGAAGGCGTATCATGCAATACCTGCAACGGAGAGAACTCCAAATGCGAACAGGAATGCATGATGGAAGCCGCCACCAAGGAAATAGAATACTACGATGACGAGGAACTAGACCGGTTTGCAGGAAGAGCTGCCGATGACTATACCGATGAGGAGGTAGAGGAATTCTCGGAAGTGCTCTATACGATGCAGCCAGACGAAGTGGCGGGATGGAACCGAAGTCTGATACTGAGAGGCATCAACCTGCCCAACCAGATTAAGGACGAAGTCATCAGTTTTCTAAGTTAAACATGCAATGCGCAAAGTTCAAAGTTTAAAGTTCAAAGTAAAGACATGGATATACTGCAATATACATTTTTTCAGAACGCGCTGATTGGCGCCCTACTGGCAAGCATCCTGTGCGGCTTTGTAGGCACCTACATCGTCACCCGCCGGCTGGTTTTCATCAGCGGTGGCATTACGCATGCCTCTTTTGGCGGCATCGGTATCGGCGTATTTGCAGGCATCAACCCTATACTCTCTGCCATGGTATTCGCCATCTTGAGTGCCTTCGGCGTGCAATGGGTATCACGGAAGAAAGATGTGCGCAAAGACTCTGCCATCGCCATGTTCTGGACCCTAGGCATGAGCGTGGGCATCATCTGCTGTTTCCTTACTCCTGGATTCATGCCTGACCTGCCCTCTTTCCTCTTCGGAAGCATACTTGCCATCGACAGCACAGACCTCTGGCTACTGGCAGGTCTTACCCTGTTTGTAGCATTGCTGTTCACCTTTCTGCTGCGTCCTATCCAGGCCATCGCATTCGACAGCACCTTTGCAAAATCGCAACATCTGCCGGTTACAGCGATAGAATATATGATGATGACGCTCATCGCCATGACCATCGTGGCAACCATCAAGATGGTGGGCATCGTACTTGCCATCAGTCTGCTCACCATACCACAGATGACAGCCAACCTCTTCACCTACAGCTACAAGCGCATGATAGGAGCCAGCATCGTGATAGGCTGCATCGACTGCATCGTGGGCCTCTATGCCAGTTATCTGCTCAATGTGCCATCAGGTGCAACCATCATCTTCGTCAGCATCATCCTGTTTGCAGCAGCAAGGATACTGGCAGCCAGAAAGCACTAAGGCTTTCACACGCTCAGAAAGTATAATTTAAAATAAAGAAGAAACTTATGTTGAAGCATTTCCCATTCAGAAACCTCTTGCCAGCTATGGTTATCCTTGCCTTCGCAATGACCATAGCAGGATGCTCTACGCAGAAGAATACGGCGAAGAGCAGATGGTGGCATGCCTTCAACGCCCGATACAACACCTATTATAATGGTACCGTAGCCTATATAGAAGGCTCGCTCGAAAAGGAAAACGGAAATAAGGACAATTACTCTGAAATGATTCCTTATTATACGGTTGGCAACAAGAACAGCCGCGAACTGGGCAAGTCGAACTACGACCGCGCCATCGAGAAATGTGAGAAAGCCATTCACCAGCATAGCATCAAGCGCCGCCCGGTATGGGACAAGAAACGCCGCAAGACTGCCAAAGACCTGGAATGGCTGCATCGCCGTGAATATAATCCGTTCCTCTGGAAGGCATGGATGCTGATGGGCCGTTCCCAGTTTTTTGAAGGCGATTTCCAGTCGGCAGCAGCTACTTTCGCCTATATGAGCCGTCTCTACGCCACCCAACCCGGCATTTACGGCAAGGCACGTGCCTGGCTCGCCAAGAGTTATCTCGAATCGGGATGGATATACGATGCCGAAGATGTAATCCGTAATATCGAGCGCGATTCCATCCACTGGCGTGCCCAGAAGGAATGGGACAAGACCTATGCCCTCTACTATCTGAAGACCAGACGCTATCAGGAGGCCGTTCCGTATCTCCGCAAAGCCATCGGCTATGAGATGCGACGCAAGCAGAAAGCCCGCCTCTGGTATCTGATGGGACAGGTAGAAGCACAACAGGGACATGCCCAGAATGCCTACCGTGCCTTCAAGCATGTCATCCGCCTCAATCCGCCTTACGAACTGGAGTTCAATGCCCGCATCTCCATGACCGAGGTGCTGGCAACCAACAACTCCCGGAAGATGGTATCCAAATTGAAGCGAATGGCTGCGAGCGACAAGAATCAGGAATATCTCGACCAGGTTTATTATGCCATCGGCAACATACATCTCAACCAGGGCGATACCCTTCAGGCTATTGCTGCATACGAAAAGGGTGCCGCGAAATCAAGCCGCAACGGAATAGAGAAAGGTGTATTGCTGCTGCATCTGGGCAATGTATACTGGCAATGCCACCGTTATGGCGATGCCAAGCGATGCTATGATGCTGCCATCGGACTCCTAGACCAGGACCGCAAAGACTACAAACAGCTCTCCGACCGCTCGAAGGTTCTCGATGAACTGGTGCCTTATACCGACGCCATCCATCTGCAGGACTCCCTACAATCACTCGCCCGCATGAGCGAAACAGAACGGAATGTCGCCATTGACAAGGTGATAGAAGCCCTGAAAAAGCAGGAAAAGGAAGAAAAGAGAAGACTTGCCGACCAGGAATTGGCAGAAAAACAAGACAACCAAAGTGCCGGCAGAAACAACGGTAATGGTAATAACAGCAGAAACAACAGGAATCAGGGAAACAGCAATGCCTCATCCGGCTTCGGAAACGGAGCCATGGGCAACGGCGGTTTCGGCAACAGCAATAACTGGTATTTCTACTCCCAATCTGCCGTAGCCCAAGGCAAACAGCAGTTTGAGCGCCTCTGGGGTAAGAGAAAGAACATAGACAACTGGCGACGGAGCAACCAGACCGTAGTGGCCGATGCCAAAGGTGTAGAAGAAATGACCGACGAACAGCGCGATTCACTCCTCAACGAGGCACAGAAGAAAGACCTTGAGAAGGAGAAAGAGAAGAACCTGAATGCAGAAGAAGATCCGCATCAGCGTGCCTACTATCTCGCTCAGATTCCGCTCACCGAAGAGAAGATGGCAGAAAGCAATCAGATTCTGGACGACGGCCTGCTGCATGCCGGCATCATTCTGAAAGACAAACTCAATGATCTGGACGAAAGCGAACGCATGCTGCAGCGACTGGTGAAGAAGAACGCTGCATACGAACATCTCGATGATGCCTACTATCACCTCTACCTGCTCTACAACATCAGGAAGCAGCCAGCCATCGCCAGCCGCTATCTCGACCTGTTGAAAGCGAATTATCCGGAGAGTCAATGGACCGCCCTGCTCACCTCTCCTTATTATGAGGAAGATGCGAAGATGGGCATTCATCTCGAAGATTCGCTCTATGCAGCCACCTACGATGCCTTCAAGGCTAACCTATATAATAAGGTGGTACACAACAGGACTATCTCAGACAAGCGCTATCCTGAAGGAGCCAACCGCGACAAGTTCCTCTTTATCGGCGGACTCACCCAGCTCCACGAGGGTAATATCCAGGCTTGTCTTGATGATATGCAGCAGGTGGTAGAGAAATATCCGAACAGCCGACTCAGCGAGATGGCAGGAATGATTCTCAACGGAGTGAAAGCCGGCAGACAGCTCAAGGGCGGCACATTCGACCTGAGCAATGTATGGTCGCGCCGCAACGCCGTACTCAATGATGATGTCAAATCCAAAGCAAAAGTATTCAGCATCGAGCGCAACGAGCCATTCGTCTTCATGCTCGCCTACGTTCCCGATTCTGTAAACGAGAACCAGTTGCTCTTCGAGATGGCGAAATATAATTTCACCTCCTATCTCGTGCGTAATTTCGACCTCGTCATCGATGAGCAGAATGGTCTGCACCGCATGCAGGTAAAGGGCTTCCGCAATTACGACGAAGCACGCCAGTATGCCAACGACATCTACCAGCATCAGGCCATCACCCAGCTCCTCTCAAAGGGAGCCCGCGGCATCGTAATCAGCGAACCAAACCTCCTGCTGCTGGGCACCAGTCTGAGCTACGACGACTATACCCTCTTCTATACCCAGCATCTGGCACCGCTGAAAATCAGCAAGGACCCACTGCTTGAAGAACCGGAGGAAATCATCCAGCAGGAAAAGACGGATGATTCAGAAGAAAATGAAGAAGAAACCGGAACTGCCGAAAGCGGGACAACCGGTGAAATAGAAACCGGAACTACCGCAACTTTCGATAATGGTACTACCGGAACTTTCAGTAACGGAACTACCGGAACATCCGAAAACGGAACGACCGGAACCCAGGGAACCGATGCGGATATAAAGGAAGAAAAAGCGCCAAAGACAACTTACGACAACGACGACAGTCTGGATTTGGACAGCGAAGAATATGATTTAGATGGATTTTAGTGAATAGTTATCATGTTTAAAAAGACAGAAACAGAACTTATCCTTCAACTCAAAAAAGGATCTATGAAGGCATTCGATGAGATCTACGGGCTATATGCCCGCAGACTCTTTGCCTTTTGCCTGAAATACACCAAGTCGAAGGAGAATGCCGAAGAAATCATGGAAGATACCTTCGTATGGCTCTGGAACAACAGAAGCACGCTGGAAGAGGCAGAAAGCGTAAAGCCGCTGCTCTTCCTCAGAGCCAAGCATTACCTCATCAACGCCTACAGGAAGGTCATCAATTCGCCCGTGTATGAAGACTACATGGATTATCTTGACCATCACAACAGTACCGCTGCAGACAGTCAGCTGGAGTATGATGATTTCGTCAGACAGCTCAACCAGATGCTTGCCAAGCTGCCCAAGACGCAGCAGGAAATCATCCGACTCTCCAAGTTGGAGATGCTCAACAATCAGGAGATTGCCGAGAGACTCAACTATAGTGAACAGACCGTTAAGAACCAGTTGTCGATGGGTTTGAAACAGCTTCGACAGCTTATCAGCAACCGCACCAACCTGATGTGGCTCTTGTTTTTAGTATAATTTAACGGTACATTATCTACCGAACCGTGTATAATCTAAAAAAGGATTGTTTTATGTTAGACGACATCAAGAATAGTACAGACTTAGCTAATCTGAAGGAACGGATCAACAACTGTTCAGATGAAGAATTAGCAGCAGCCATGGAAGAGGAATGGCTGCACGGCATCATCCCGGATAGCGGTATCTCCGACGAAGATTTGGCACGTATCAAGGCCGAAATTCATGAACAGATAGGAACCCGTAAGCAATTCACCCTGAAGCGCGTCCTCAAGTGGACCCAGATAGCGGCAGCTATTGCCCTGCCTATCTGCATGGTGATTATGGGAATGATGTATAAGGAAAACAGGCAATATGCGGCGATTCCGCTGACAGAAATCACCACCCAGGAAGGCGAACAGGTGAGCATCACCCTGCCCGACAAGAGTGTGGTAGCGCTCAATTCGCTCTCCAGCATCAAGTATGCACCACAGGATTTCTGCAAGGACAATCGCGAGATTGAATTTGAAGGCGAAGCTCACTACAAGGTAGCCAAAGACGCCCGACATCCATTCATCATCCACATGCAGGGAATGGAAATCAAAGTGTTGGGTACTGAGTTTAACGTCATCAACCGCAAGAAAGAACAGACAGCAGAAGTTGCGCTGCTCAACGGTAGCGTGATGCTCACTTCCCTTGCCAACGGCAGTACCTATACGATGAAGCCAAACGAAATCGTAGTGGTGAACAAACAGACTGGAAAGATGGATATCCGCGAAACATCGCATATCGAGGATGCCTGTGCATGGCAGAAGAAGCAGCTGGTATTCCGTGATGCATCGCTGGGCAGAGTCATCAGAAGCCTGGAGAAGAATTACGGAGTAGAGATTGCTGTAGAAATGGATACCATCGAACCTTTCACAGGAACCTTGCCGAACAACAGCCTCACCGAGGCGCTGCAGATTGTCTCTGAAGCCTATCAGGTGAAGTTCAGCAAGACACCAGCCGGAAAGTATGTTTTGAGATAATATACCCCACACGCTTTCCAAAAAGTAAAAAGGCTTTTAAAGGTAAAAAAGTAAAAAGGTAAAAAAGGCCTACCCCCCGTTCGTCCCCGTCCCCAGCGATTCCATCGCTGGTCCCCTAAAAAAAGGTAAAAAGAGCACCCTAGCTTAACATTCCGCTAGGCTCTTTTTACCTTTTTACTTTTTTACCCTTTTACCTTTTCACTCAGTTCCCAGTATCGATGGGCAAGGTCATGGATGAACTTTCGTCCTCGCTCGGTCCATACAAGATAGGTATGGGTGTAGGCTCTGCCCATCTTCTCCTGTCTGCCATCGCTCTTCGGGTCGAGGAAGGCGCTGTAGCGGGTACGGCTCTTGGCTAAACCCATGTGGGCGTAATCGGCATAGAGAAGATACTGACCGCTCTGGTAATACTGGATATGCAGAGCGCAGAGCGAGCGGTTCAGCTCCTGGGCTGTGATGCCGAGTTCCTTCGCAATCTGCGTAGTAGTGAAGCAGGAAACGGAATCGAGCACGTTATCGCTGTAAAGCGCTTTAGGCAGAAGATTACCCACCTGATTCTCCAACTGTATGATGTTCTCACCATTCTTGGCGTTGCGAACCACCTGCTCATCCACCACATCATTCAAGCGGCGGATTTCGGTATCCTGTTCGCCGATAAGCTTCTTCTGCTGTTCAATCTGCAGGCGCTGTTTCTTCAGCAGATTCTCCTTCTCCTTGAGCGTAGCACGAAGAATTTCTTCTGCATGTCGGATTGTCTCCTCATCACTCTCTCCCTGCTGCACCGGGATATAACCACCCGTCTTGCGAATCTGTGGCAGCACATCAGCCGTAACCCAGTTCTTGAACTTCACGGCAGTAGAAAGCTTAGAGCCGAGAACCAAAGCATAGAAACCGCTCTCCGAAACGTAAATCATCTGCTGGAAACGTTTCGCATCAGTTCCATCCTTCTTGATGCCTGTCACTACCCATGCGCCCTGTTTTAGGGCGTCAAGTGGGTTAACCAACTGGTTTACAGCGTTTCTTGATTTTTTATACCCCAGCACATCACAGACATCCTTTGCGCAGAACAAAGGTTCTCCGTTCTCATCGGTCAAGGTACGAATCTTACCGAATTCAGGGTTTTCAAACACGACAGCAGCAGCTGCCTTCTTATCCATTTCTACTTTATTTGTATTAACTGACTTTACCATAATAATTTGTTTTTAAAAATTAATCACTAAAAATTCAACATTCAACACTCAACATTCAACATTACAAAATCGTAATCCAAACGCTCTCCTCTCTTTCTCTCGCTGCGGTAATGGCATTCATGAGCCGATGCAGCCAGATGCGAGAATTGAAGACGGCACCCTGTAATTTATTTTCACCTACCAGAATGCAGCCCTGCGTATCATCGGGATAATTACCGGCATGAATGCGGATGCCCTCAAAATCAGGAACACCCTGCACCAGCGGAAGCCACTTCTTAAACCTTGGCGATTTCGAGATAACTACAGGATACGAACCCTCCGGAATCGCCGTATGACCCGGTATCTTGCGGGCTTTCTTACCCGATACCCTACTGTACCGTCCATCCTCCTCTTCCGGTTTCAGTTCGACACCCAGGAGGTTTCTCCACGTAGGCTCCAAGGTATCACAGAAGTAATGCTCCTTGTCCAACTTCGCCTTATCGAAGCTATGCTCAAAGATACGCTTGTCGCCTATTTTTACCCCCGAACGCCAGGTACGCTTCACATCCTTATCGCTCAAGATATAAAGATGACCTATCGTATAAGTCTTCTTTTTTGCTATTCTTTTTACTACTATTTCCATAATACTACTGTTCTCCTTTTCGGAATTTAAGCTTAATAAAAACTGAGGAACTGAATTTCTGAGGAACCGAGTCACTATCCTTAACCTTGATGTAATGACGCTCCTTCCAGTTACCTAACATTCTTGAAGTTCCCTTCTTATCCATACCTCGTGCTACACGCAAGTCTATCACCTGCTGGTAAGTAAACTCATCCGGCAACTGCATCAGCATGTTGGAAGGTCCTCGCTTGCTCGACTTCTCGCCTGTATCATTCGCCCTCTTGATGGCATCACCGAAGAAACGCATCTTACAGTAGAGGTCGTAACGCTCGCTCCAGCGGATAAACTCGTCAATCTCCGGCTCCCATTTGCAACCGTTCGCCACATACAGCACACACGCCTTCAGGTAGGCGATGACGTTGGCACGGAAAGAAAGGTTCTCGTAAACCCTGTCCTGCGACAAGCGCGAGAACTCAGCATTCTCATCCTTCAGTTTGAGGGCAAGCTGGAATGCCTCAGGGCAGTCAATCAGTCCCCTGGCGTTGTTCAGATTCTCGATATAAGGCTTCAGCGCCTCACGGTAAGCATCATCGTAATCGCCGTAAACAGGCATTTCGTCACCGATTTCACGCTCCGGAATGGTACAGAAATTGATACGGCTTATCGGACCGTCTGTCAAAACTTTTGAGAAGTAACGCTGACCTTTCTGGATAGTGGTAGATGCATTCCAGTTGAACCTGATCGTTACCCTTTCTGTCACACTTTGAACGCCAACGCGCTGTTGGCCAAAGAGGTTGAATGGGTCAAAGGCGAGGCACATGATGCGGAACTGCTGGTTGCCGCTGCCTCGGAGTGCATCAAACTGGTCCAGCTCGTTAAGCGAAGTATAGAGGAAACGCCCCTGCGCCTCTGCGGTTCGCATCACGAATGCCGGACTGGTCATATCAGCATCAATCTCCTGGATAACAAGATTATCCGGTCGTTTACGCTTATCCTTGTTGGCACCCTTGCGCGTCACCTCCTCCTTCCATTCCTTTTCACGTTTCAGATTCTCCGCATCCCGCTTTCGGATATCCTCCATAATATACTTAATCGGCTTATCCACAGACGATTTACCTGCGCCCGTACCGGCAAGCAAGCAAGTAGAAAGCGTAGCCTCATGTACTACATTATCAATATATCGGAAGCTCGTCTGCCAGAGGTGAGTCGCGAGCGGAGGAAAGATAGCGTGCGCCACTGCCGGCTTATAAATCTCCGGTGTCCGAGATATCAGCAGTTCCACCAGCTTCGGCAGTTTCTCCGGCATCTCCGGCGGTTCCGGATAATCCTCCTCGGTACTATTAACTGTTAACTGTAAACTATTAACTTGCTCAGTCCTTTCAACTTTTAACTGTAAACTATTAACTTGCCGGCTGGCCTGTTCTGCGGTGGCATTGATGCGGATAACGTCTCTCGACATCGGCTTGGAGCTGTCAGCATATTTCGCATAGAAATCATGAATCAGCTGATGGCAGTCATCCTCCTGATAGTAGCTTGGCATTTTCGTCCTCACCACCTTCTTCAGTTCCTCCTCGCTCATCACCCTCGAAGCGCCGGCACTCATGATAGCGAGCAGCGAAGAGTGCCGAGACCCGACGGTATCAATCGCCATCCCCTCAAGCCCAGCCGACTGAACGAACAGATCAAAGGCTATCAGATTCTTCTCACTGGCCTCTCCCAGTTCACCAGTGCCATGATTGCCTCCAGGATTCCCGAGATGAGAATCATCAGCATGATTGCTATTACCAGATTGGGCAGGCTGAAGAGCAGTGCCAGCAGAAGCAGCATAATCGCCACGATTGCCCGAAAGTCTATTGTTTTGAACGTTGTCATTACTATTGCTATTAACTGTAAACTGTAAACTATTAACTATCTTGCCGTCCACGGTAAGCCCACGATTAAGGAACGCTTGTCTGCGAGCCTGTATCTCGCTCTCCGGCAGCACCGCGCACCACATTTTAGACCGGTAGATTTCCGAGTCCTTATCCGTCAGGAAAATCATTCTCTCGGGTGTGATGCAGCTCTCATCATAAGGCACACCGAGCGCCTCACAATACGCCTTCTGCGTCTCCTCGATGGTCATCCCAATCGGCATTCTAATCCCGATATGCAGTTTTTTGCGAGCGCTATAACAGAGATGCAGCAACGAGCCGTTCCATATCCCCGAAGAGCAGTTCAACTCGCGCGCCTTCTCAATCGCCTTCTCCACATACTCCTTATCATCCACATCGATAATCGTCTGGAAGAGAAAGCTTTCCGGCATCGCATTCTCCTGTCTGCGCACATTATTCTTGAACATGCCGTAGTGCGGACAGAAGAAAGGCAGCTCGCTCTTCAGCCTTTCCTGCGCCTTCTTCACCGCCTGCGCATCGTTCAAATCCACTCCGTCAATCGGCAATTCACCCCGAATCTGCTGTATCATCTTTTTAACGGCAGCCGATTCAATCACCTTATCATAAGTATCCATGCGATAGGAAAAAACTTTCCCCTTATTTCCCTTGCGATAAGGATTGATTGCCACTACATGTACTATCTCCATTTTACCTCCATCTTTTTATTAATCGAACACTTCACTGTTAATCATGATATACCCTGAGCCATAGCTTACATTGATAGGCAGAATCAGCGAGTTATCAGAAATCTCCTGAACCCCGTTCGCCTCGAAGAGCGAAGCATTCTCGGCATCATTCAGTCTGCTCTTGACAAACCCTATTACCCATTTTGCCGCAATCTTCTCGGCAGCAACATGCCTGTCTACGAGGTCCTTCACCAGCTGTTCATCGCAGAAGTTGATATCCGCATTCACGTTTTCAGCCTCCGCTTCTTCCTTCCCCATTTCCTGGTTCTCGAAGAAGAGGTTATACTTGATTTTCATATTCTTCATCATCACGATGTTCAGATTTTTCAGTTCCCCCTCCGAGTCAGCAATCGTCTCGTAGAGTTTCTGTACCGACTTCTTAAAGATGTTCTTCACGTCCATCAGGCAGTAATAGATTTTGCCTCCAATCACCACCACCCTCAGTTTTCCGTACTGCGGATGAGCAAAATAAAAAGGTTTCATTGCTTTCATCTTATAAATTCCTTTTTAAACAGTTGGGCGCTCCCACAACGGTTGATGTGCCTATACACAAAAGCCCCCGAAACTCAGACCATATCGGTTCTGAATTCCGGGGGCAAATGTACGGCGAATTTTTGGTTTCTACTTGGTAGTCGGTTGGTAGGCTACCAACTGGTATTACCCTACAATTCGCTCTAATTTCTTATAATAAAGCATAGCAGCTTTAGTATCACAGTGCTTCTGATAGGCACTCTGCAAAGCACCTTTATCACACTGCCACAACTCAGCAAAAGGCTTCCACATACACTTTCTCTGCACCTTCCCCGACAGGAATGCGACAATCACGCTACGCTGAGTCCACGATTGGTTCTTCAAGGCATAGGATGCCTCAAGGATACCAGCTTCTGCAAGCCTATCCAGCAAGTTTCTCATCTCTGGAAAGTCCAGAGACATCGGCAACAACGGCTCATTCCCACAAGCCCCATCATCGTCAACACCATAAAGAGAAGATTCTATCTCTCTTATCATCACCTCCAAGTTACTAGCCTCGGTCATTACTTTTTCCAACTGCGCTTTCAGGTTATTGATACCTGTCAAGATTGTTGTTTCCATCTTCATTTTAGTATTTATTTAAATAAATACCGATTTTGGCGTGTTAGTTTCGCATAAGGCCTTACACCAAAATTGCCCATGCAAGATCGGTTTTTGGTTGATAACTAGACAAAAAAATGCCCGTCTCCAACAAGTGAAAACTCGTCAGAGGCGGGACATTCATTTATCTTTCGATTACAAAGGTATAATAATTCTTTCGAATTACAAAGAATTTCTGAAATAATACTAAGAAAAACTCATTTTTTCTTTCGTTTTAAAACGAAATCACATAAAAAAGTGAATTTCTTAAATATATTTGTTTTTAATAATCCCAATTTATGCCTCAAAAGCATGCTGTTAACCCAACGTGATTATGATATAATGCACAATCCTTATTTCATTTGCGATACCTTATAATATACGGCTTCATTTTCATACCACCATGATTAGCTACTATCTTTCTTACATACTCTGTTCTTTCTGCAGTTTCAACATCCAGCAACTCAAAAGTCCAATATTGTTCGCCAGAGGGATTGAATCCCAAATTTTGCAGATATGAAGCAGATACCAATCGGGGCTCTACCTCTTTTAATAAAAACAAGATAAATGAATCCTTCTTGTGCAGAAAGAGATAACGAGGAGCTTTCATACCTAGAGAAAACTGCATGGCACCAGTTCTGATACCGGCCCTGACATAATAGAGTTTGTTTTCCAAGGTCATACGAAGCTGTTTCTCATCGCGATAGGTCGCAACAAGAACAGAGCACGTTTCATGATTATAATGTGAGAAAGCCTCTTTTACAGATAATGCTATAGCCCTACCTAATCTTGGCGGCACAGCATTTCCAACCATTTTATATCCATCGCATACATCATGATAAATAAATCGGAAACCATCGGGGAAGGTTTGGATTCTGGCACATTCCCGAACACTAAACCTTCGATATAAATGTTCGTAACCAGGACGGAAAATCTGCTTATCACGAGATACATAAACCATTTTCGGTGCTTGGGGATGCAACGGACAGTTACGGGCTTTTGCCTGCATTGTATAGGAGACTTCATTCCAGCCACGTACACGGTTTCTAGCCATAAAACGTTCATCAAACGGTCCCATGTAAACATCATGATTCAACCATTTGTCATATCTTGTATCCACCCGTTCAGAAGTATATTTCCTTGGCTCTTCTGTTATATCGCCAATAGCCTGGCGTAAGGCAATAAAACAAGAATTATCAGGTTGAGGGAATTGATAATTAACATCAATATCCCTTCTTATACCTACTACAAATACACGATATCTCTCCTGTGGCACATGATAATCCATCGCATTCATCAACTGATAATGCACCACATAGCCCGCATTTTTCAGCTGGTCAAGCATTTTCATAAAAGTCTGGAAATGCTTATCACCCAAAATGCCTTTTACATTTTCTATTACAAAGAACTTGGGCTGCTTGGATTGGATGAAATCAATGTAAGTCAAGAACATCTTGCCTCGTTCATCATCCAAGCCCAGCTGCTTTCCACCCTCACTCCAAGACTGGCAAGGAGGTCCGCCAATAAAGCCGTCACATTCAGGAATTTCTTCCATAGTAAGTTCACGCATATCCTTTTTGCAAAGATATGTGTTAGGATGGTTTAACTGATAGGTTTCTGATACTGCAGGATCGTTGTCATTTGCCCAAACAACCTCAAAACCAGCTTGTTCAAACCCTAAATCCAAGCCACCACACCCAGAAAAGAATGAAACTACTTTCATATTGTTACCTCCTATAGAAATGTTTTCTTAAGCCTTCTTGCTCCTGATGCCTCTAGACTCAAGCGTCCTCTTAATCTGCTTAGCCATGTGATAAGCCAGATTCACGGGCACGGCATTGCCTATCATCTTATACCCCATATTCACATCGGTATAGATAAACTTGAAATCATCGGGGAACGTCTGCACTCTCGCTATTTCTCTTACCGTCATACGGCGATAGAGATGCTCCTTACCTGGCACAAACTTCTGCAGATTCTTCTCTACCTTAATCATCTTCGGCGCCTGAGGATGGAGCTGGCACTGACGACCGCTAGCCTGTACCGTAAATCCAGGTTCATCCCATGCTCTTACTCTGTTTCTCGACATGAAGATAGGTGAGAATGCACCTATAAAGTATTCGTGGTTTGGCACCTTGCAGGCATCACCATTGCTATGATTCTTCTCCTTGGCAGGGATTGCCGAATCCTTCAAGTCCCAGATTGCCTCACGGAGCGTAGGGCGATGGCTCTGCGGTGTAGGATAAACAAACTCCTTGATGTCCAGATCTTTTCTGAATCCTACATAGAACACTCGGTCTCTGTCTTCAGGAACATCAAAATCATTGGCATTCAACATCTGAAGATTCACATCATATCCTGCCTCATCGAAGAGAGCCAGGAAGTTCTTAACAGCCTCAGCATTGCGGGCAGCCAGCATCCCAGACACATTCTCAGCTACGAAAAAGAGTGGCTGCTTATTCTTCAATATGCGGATGTAATCATAAAAGAGCTGTCCTCGTGCATCATTGATTCCCTTCAGCGAACCCGCCTCGCTCCAAGACTGGCAGGGAGGACCACCGATGATGCCATCAATATCATCCGGGAAATCCGAAGGCGACAGCTTCCGGATATCTCCCTCAATGAGATGAACATCGGGGAAGTTGGCACGGAAGGTGGGGCAAATCTTGGCATCAAACTCATTTGCAGCAACTGTTTTAAAACCAGCTTTATGAAAACCGAGGTCCAATCCACCTGCCCCGGAAAATAAACTTATCAAATTCATATCTAACTTTCCTTTTTATCTTTTTTGATATCAAACAATTCTCCTATCTCAACATCTAATGCCAAAGCAATTCTTTCCAGGCATTCTGCAGTAGGATTTCCATTGATGTATTGATAGCAAGCACTTCGTGTTACACCCATCTTTTCCGAAAGTTGGATTACAGAAATACCCTTTTCTTTTAAAACTTCTTTTATACGTAAACTCATAATTTTAAATGTTTGTATTGCAAAAATAACTAAAAAACTGGTACTGTACAGACATAAATATACAAAACTTTGTTAATGTACAGATATATCTGTACTATTTTCTTGGTTATGTGCAGTTTTATCTGTACATTTGCAGACGAATTTAAAATATTTAGCGCAATGAAACAACGAGATTACTTAGAATGGATTGAGGCAGAAAATATAATAGAACACCTCATAGAAGACAAACATTACAAGATGGGACTATTTGTCTTAATAGGCTTTATGACGGGGATGAGAGCTAACGATATCCTAGCTCTACACTGGAAAGATATAATGTCTGGTGAAATTCTCTACAAAGAATCATCAACTGATAGATATTATCAGGTTAATTTCTCTGATGAGACAGAAGAAAAGGTGAATAAAATCTATCAAGAGTTGGGTAAACCATCTCTGGAGGAACACTGTTTCATTTCCAAGAAGAAATGTGTATACTCCATACAAAGAATCAATGTTTTACTTAAGCAAGTAAGCCAAGATTATCTAAGAGGCGAGGTGTTGTTTACAACATCAACATTGAGAAGAACCTTTGGAAGAGAATACCTCAAGCATGCAGGTATGTCAAGCCTAAGCACTCTAGGGGTATTCTTCAACCAAGATTCAGAAGAGTTTACAATGAACTATTTACGTTTATATCAATACTCTGTTAATTCTTATGTAATCGATTGAAAATGAGAGAGTTAATTAACGTAATACAACTAATAAAATTTGGTTAAGTGGCTGATTATCAGTAACTTTATAGTTCTCTAAGCTCAAAGTTATATGACATCAGAACCACTCAACCAATATACGGAAATATGCAGAGATGCTATCAAAAGTTCATCTGCAAAGTTAAGCAAAACTTTCGAGAGTCTACTCTTGGAAATACTTTTATTGTACATGACGATACAAAGAAAGATAAATTTCACTCAAATGGAGCGTTACGGCACCCATTGTGAGCAGACCTACAGAACGAACTTCAACCGTGGTCGTGCTAAATGCATAGACTGGGTGAAGTTCAACCTTGCCCTATGCCGACGTTACTTGAATATGGATGGTCTATTGGCTATAGCCATCGATCCGAGCTACATCAGCAAGTCGGGTAAGAAGACTCCGCATATCGGTACTTTCTGGTCCGGTTGTGCAAGTTCCATGAAGCATGGGCTTGAAATCATGGGGCTTGCACTTGTCGATGTCCATGCCAACAGTTGCATGATGCTGCGCGCCCATCAGACTCCATCTACTGGAGAATTGAAAATGCGTAACATGACTCTCGTGCAACATTACATAGCGGTCATCAAGCGTTATAAGAAGGATTTGTTGAAGGTCACCGATATTGTTGTCGCTGACGCTTTCTTCTCTATCCGTCCGTTTGTGGACGGAATCAAAGAGTGCGGTTTCCATCTTGTCAGCCGCTTCAGGGATACTGCGAGCCTATATTATGTGTATACGGGACCTCGTTCCAATAAGCCTGGACGTCCCAAGACACTTGACGGAAAAATCAACTACAAGAAACTTGACCTCACACGTATGGCAGAGTTGCATATTGAAGGACTTGAAGGCACAGCCTACACACTCATAGCCTATTCAAAGGCATTGAAGCAGAAAGTGCGCCTTGTCATTTGGGTTATGCCGAACGGAAAACACAAGCTTTTCTTCTCAACAAAGACATCCATGTCGGGTGAGGAAGTGTTGCGCACATACCGCTCAAGATTCCAAATAGAGTTTTGTTTTCGCGATGCAAAGCAATATACTGGTCTTACGCATTGCCAAGCAAGACACAAGAACCAGTTGGACTTTTCCTATAATGCATCATTCGCATCACAGAATGTTGCGAAAGTGATGATGAAGGAAAATGAATTGCCGTATTCCATGGCTTCTTTCAAGGAGATTATGGCAAGCACATACATCGCTAAATTAATTTTCAACAAGTGTCGGAGAATACCGAACCGAAAGTTAATTAGTCATACTATCAAAGAACTCTTTGGCTGGCAACGTAAAGCTGCTTAGCCATTATCTCAAATTTTAACGAACTATTGTTATATAGTAACACACTCATATCTCTTCCAAGGCTTTGTGCTATTATCCGAAAACAGGAATAGACGGATCAATAACATCCCTCAATCTTAAAAAGCTATCAGCATTTATGCCTAGTTCTGCCAAGAGATTACGGACTTTGTTACCAACTTCTTTGCCTTTATGGTGGAGAGGTTCGTCAAAACGCAACTCTCCCACCAGTTTGGCATTTTTAATATGCCAATCAACATAGACAGACAGATATCGGTTACCTTCCCACTTGTCTTTCTCTACTCTATAATTTAGAGCCTTGCAGACGAAATAAATAGTTGGCTTTTCTGTTTCGACAAATTTTTCAATTGTCATAAGACCTTTTTCAAAATCTTCAATAGTCATATTCTTATCTTGATCAACAACCAAAATAAAATCTGCGATGCCGCTATCTATAACTTTTTCCCCATTGACTTTTGCATTTTTCTTGTCATCAGGCAAAGATGTACCACTATAGACATCAACTATTTGTTGAGTATTAAGCTGCATTGAAGAAGAAAGTTTTCCTCCAGATTTATTCACAAATTCAAATCTCCATCCCAAAGTAATAGATTTTGCATCTGTACGACCTTTGCGTACAAAATAAATGATAGGAGTTTTTAAAAAGTTATCTTTAATGCTTTCTGTGGCTTGCATAATAATTTCATCAGCATGTGAACCAAAAATCTCCACTGCTCTTTCATGGCTTATCTTGTTTTCAAGAAAATCAGCATTCTGCTGCTTTACAGAAATCTTGAAAACTCTATCCCCATTAGCACTAGAAGTCTGCACATAAACATCGGTTTTACACTCACCCTTAACTACAATTGGTTTACACGATGGTTGGGAAACAGTATACTCCACACCATCAAATTTAAATTTCACTCCGACCTTCAATAAATCGATAAGTCGACGCTCTGTGTCTGAAAAATCCGGCATAATCTTATCTATTTTGTTAATATTCAAAATGCAAAGTAAATGAATATTAGCCTAACAGACAAATTTTCGGAACATTTTTAGTTTTCTTTGGCCTTTAGCTGTACGCTACATACTTTCGAAAGGCATCATAGAGGCTTTTTGTTGCTGTACAGATAGAAAAACACAAAAAGTTGTACTTTTATAGTCGAAATCTTAAAAATAACATTCAACATATCTATATTTTTTGTATCTTTACAGACAAAAATACGGATAGGATTGTCCGCTAACTTAATAAAATGCATTGTATGAAGAAATATTGGGTATTCCTTATGTTCGCAGGACTAAGTTCCTGTATTCATGCTCAGACAGTCAAAGAGACTGTCCGGGGCAAGTATGGCGAGAACCTAGGTACTGCCGAAACTACGGTAAGAGGTGGCAAGCGTGTAACTGTGTATAAAGACAAGTA
This sequence comes from Segatella copri, assembly GCF_015074785.1. Lineage (NCBI taxonomy): Bacteria > Pseudomonadati > Bacteroidota > Bacteroidia > Bacteroidales > Prevotellaceae > Segatella > Segatella copri. The sequence goes on along the minus strand of NZ_CP042464.1, from coordinate 3,682,364 downwards.
TGGACAAATTACTGGAACATCAGAAAGTAAGACCCACTCTTTCGGCAAAACTACTACGGTTTACAAGGATAAGTATGGGCAAAAAACGGGCACCAGCACCAGTACTACAAGTCATGGATTGTTCTCTTCCAGAACGACTTCTACCACTTATCGTGATAAGTATGGCAGGAAAATAGGTACTAGCACCACCAAACATTCTGGTAATACAGGTACCACCGTCTATAGAGATAAGTATGGGCAGGTTACTCGCAAGGGCAAGGTTAAGGGTAGGTTGCCAAACAAAAGTACCAATTATTATTATGGATGGAGCAGTTCAAAGTCAAAAGGTAAATAATCCGAAAAAGCTTCTCTATATGGTGCAACTTATCCAGTTGCTCAGCTTTATGAGCCTTCAGTTTCTTCACCCATTCTGCCATCTTGGGAGAAGAGCTCTTGATTACTATTGTTTCATTTACAAGTACCATAAGCCTATAGTTTTATATATCGGGGCAAAAATACTACTTACTGAGCCCACTTGGAAAAGTCATTTTTACGAAACGTGCCATTGATTGTCAATACGTTACAAAGACAAAAACTACCCATGTGCCCTAAAACAGGGCGTATGGGTAGGATTAACGACATAGATTCAAACGATACAAGTCGCTAAATGTTTTCTTAAGTCTTCTTGCTCCTAATGCCTCTAGACTCAAGCGTCCACTTAATCCGCTTTGCCATGTGATAAGCCAGATTCACGGGCACGGCATTGCCAATCATCTTATAACTCTTCAGTATCTTCACCCATTCTACAAGCCTTCCAATACCCATTTCCATGCAGGTCTTATTTCTATCCTGAGTCCATCACGCACAAATTCCCCTTCATCCTCATAGGTAATTATCATAGCTCTCTTCAGAGAATGCAAACCATGCAAGGCTACTAATGCTTTCACTTCTCGCTCTATAGTTTCTCCGTCGCTCATCTGATAGCTCGCCTGTACGGCTAGTCCCTCATCTGGCACATAGAAATCAACCTCTATGTTTCTATTATAATAGTATAAGCCCTTGCCGTATTTCTTATATAATGTAATTGCGCAAAGGTTCTCCAGCAAAGAGGTATTCGGATTGTTGATGAAGAGATGCAGCAGCCCATTATCTACAAAATAATGTTTTTTAATTGTTTCTTTCTCCACGAACTTGGAAACATAATTGTCTATAGAAATCAACAAACATGATTCTTGCAGATAGCGAACATACTCCATTACCGTTGATGGGCTACATGAGGTACCGGCTGCTTTTATCAGATTGCTCAAACGATTCAAGGAGCATGGTTGTTTCACGCTTTCTGCCAATCTTCTTACACAAAGGCGTAAGGCATCCTCGTTCTTTATTTTGTGCCGAACCACCAGGTCATTAAAGAAAATACGATTATATAAGCTGTTGAGCCATACTCTCTTTTCTTGAAAATGCACAAGCTCAGGGAAACCACCCCAATCAAAGTAAGTTCGGAAATGACGCTGCAGTTCATTTGCTTTTCGGCCATATTGCCAATTCTTTGAAAGCAAGACTCCAACAGCTTTCAGATATTCAGAAAAGCTATATGGAAACACGCTGATATCCAGGTATCTTCCTCCCAATACAGTCTCTATGTCACGACTCAGCATTTTGGCATTGCTGCCAGTTATATAGATACGATATTTTTGGTTGGCTAGACGGCGTGCAAAGTTCGCCCACCCTTCAACATTCTGTATCTCATCAAAGAAGAAGATGGGTTGGCTTTCATACATGCTATGATAGGCTTGCAATATGAAATCGAAGTCTGTTACCGACATTCCTTGCAAACGTTCATCGTCAAAGTTGACTTTATTCGGTGACGGCGAATAAAATAATATAATTCTATTCGCCGTCACCGAATAAAATCAATATAATGCTATATTTTGCTATAAGAATAAAAAATCACTTAAATCATATTCAAGATGAATACGAAACTTGCCTCGATCATACCTTTGTTCATCACACCCATACGCCCTAAAACAGGGCGTATGGGTAGGATTAACGACATAGATTCAAACGATACAAGTCGCTATTACCCTCCAACAACCATTGCCATGACGTGTGATATAACCTCTTCTACCAAACGTTTAACCAGTTTCTGAATCCTGTTATTTCCATCACCGTGGCAGCATCCATACCATTTGCCAGCATCTTCCTGGCAATCTCAAGGTTTCGTTGGTTCATTCCTTTTCCATTCCTTCAGCCAAGCCCTTCTCCATTCCTTCAGCCCGTACTTAAACCACTGCGATAATGACTCAGTTCCTCAGAACTCAGTTCCTCAGTTTTGTTCTAGGGGGTACACTTGATGGTTACAAATTGTAAGTAATTATATTTTATTATATATATAATTATATATATAATAAGCTTCTAAATAAAGATAAGAGTGAAGGGTCAGAGAAAAACTGAGGAACTGAGTTCTGGGGAACTGAGGGAGATTTCTTATGCCATTTTGTATCTTTCTATTTTATTGTGGATAAAGTGTTTAAGTGCTCAACTCTATGTTTTCCTCTCTGAAAAAGTATGAGTTGCGGGGCGCAAAACGGCGAGTTAGATTGTTTAACAGGTTTCAGATTGAAAGCGTGCTGAAAATCGCGCCTTATCACACGCTGAAATTTGGTGGTATCGGGAATTTGGCGTATCTTTGCATCGTGATTCAAGAAAGGTTGCACTCGACAAAACGCAACCCTCAAAGTTAACAATTAACAATTTATTAACCCTTTAAAAATTTAAGATTATGGAAGTAAAAGGAACATTGAAATATCGTAAAGTACAGCGCACACCTCAGACTGGTGAAAACGCAGGTAAGAAGAAGTGGTATGCTACTTCGGTAACCGACCGCGAAGTGGACTTCGAGGGATTCGTATCGCATATCTCCGACCACGGCTCGCCTTACTCTCGTGGTACTATCCACGGTGTGCTGATGGATGCACTCGACCATCTGCAGGAGCTGATTCTCGACGGCAAGAGCGTGCGCCTCTCTGACCTCGGACTGTTCTCCATCGGTATGAGCTCCAAGGCGGAGGACACCAAGGAGAAGGTGACAGCTGCCAGCGTGGAAGGCGTGCACCTGATTGTGAGAAACACGAAGAGCTGGAGCAATGCCGAGCTGCGCAAGAAGTGTAAGATTCAGGAGTACGGCGGCTATATCGGTACCGACGAGGAGGGCACCACAGGCGGTGGTACTACCGGTGGCGGTACAGAACAGGGCGGCGGCTCTGACACCAGCCAGGGCGGCGGTACTACCGGTGGCGGTACAACCGGCGACGGTACGCAGGGCGGCGGCTCTCAGGATAAAGGCGACGGGCTTGAATAAAGCCCTCGCCTGAGGGCCGCCCCGCAGGAGCGCCTAATGGGGGAGGGCGTCTCTCCCTAACGCCTGACGGAAGCTAGCGCATCCCCCACAAAGTTAACATTTAACATTTAACACTTAACATTAAAAACAAGTTTAACACTTAACATTAAAACTAAAGATTATGAAAGCAAATACTTGGAAAACGATTTTGCAGATTGCAATCTCCGTCCTTACAGCCATCGCTACTACGCTCGGAGTTACCAGCTGCACTCTTTAAAGGTAAAAAAAAAGATGTTTTTTAATTTTTGATTCGACATAGCAAAGCCCTCGGTGCATAACGCATCGGGGGCTTTTTTATTTAGGCCTTAAGATGTGCCAAATCCCGTTGGCATGACGTTTAACACATGAGAATCTCGTTTATTTTCCATAATCATTGTACATCATGATCAGGCAAGCGGCACTCCAGCTGAAGTGGGAAGCCTGCATTGGCTTGCCGGTATGCGTGTCATAATTCTCATAGATTGGGGTACCTGCCGAAATGCCCTGCAAATTGCGGAACACCTGGTCGGTATAGGCATCTGCCTTCTTCTTCTCACCATAGTTGCGATAGCCCTTGATGCCATAATAGGTCTGGTCGAGCCAGATAGGACCGCGCCAGTATCCCTGCGGATTGTACTTCGGATTATCGGCTGCTATCGTCGGGAATGGGATGAAGGTAGAGAACTTCTTCTTATTGTCGAGCAACTTTCTTGCCTTGGCAAACTGCTTAGGCGTTGCTATGTTCGCCCAGAAAGGAATATAGCCCTCACAACCAGCCTCACGTACAAAACTTCTGCCGGCATCCAAACGGCGGTCGTAGAAGAATCCATCTTTCTGGTCAAAGAAATAATCGGCAACCAGTCCACGATAGTCAGGCAAGTCGAAAGTCTCGCCCAGCAATCCGGCAAATTTCTTGAGCAAGGTATACTCCAGCGAGAGATAAGCATTCAGGTCAACGCTCTCCTGGTCAGTACTCCATGCATCCTTGCCGTTCTGCAACATCTTGGTACCGTCGAAACGGATGGCATTATCCATACCGCTCTCCCAGGCAGCTGCCTCCAGCGTGCCATCAACCGAACCGAACTCACAGATATGGTTCTTGTCGTGATCTCTTTTCTCATACCACCATTTGTGATATTTCAGAAGCTTCGGATACATCTCCTTTACGAAAGCCAGATCCTGGGTATGCTCGTAAATCTCGTTCACCGCCCAGGCTGCCAGAGGAGGCTTACTGTCGCGGTAGTTGTTCTCAGAAGCATCCGGATAGATGCAGTCGATAATCATGCCGTCTGGCTGCTGGTAGTCGAACATCACGCGGATGTTATCCTTCGCCAACTCTGGGAAGAAGGAAGCCATACCGGCAGAGAAACGCCAGCAGTCCCATGCCCAGCAACCTACGAAATAGCCTACAGCATGACTAGGCACGATGCCGTCATGATACAGGGCACCTCGCTTGGCACGCCAGTTGGAAAGCAGGGTGACGATGGATTTCGCAGCCACCCGGTTGTATTCTGCAGGCATATCATCACGTATCACCTTCTTCAGATAACCGTTCCAGCGCTTCTCGTTTTCATCGAGTGCCACCTTCGGGTTGGCAAGCAGACTGGCTGTATGCACATGCTGAACCGAAGCCTCGGTATCCTGCTCTACCAGCGAAATGGCGATGGTGAGCTGCTCTACACCTCTTGGCACGGCAGCCAGATAGTTGTGGTCGGTATCAGTCACCTTAACCTCCTGAGGAAAGTCGATGATGACACGTTCACCGTAGAAGTCTCCGATGGTAACACGGTTCTTGCAACGTGATACATTGGCACGGGTACTGATGCTGTCGGCAGTAAACGTGAACGGAACCTTGGATGGATTGGTAACTGTAAGCAGTGCCGTACGGGCATCTACAAACTGCAGACTCTCATAGAAATCGGCACCATCCTTCTTCAGAGTCATTCTGATTTCGCCCGGATAATAGCTCTGTTCCTGCACGGTACCATCAATGAGAGATACCAGCGAACGGGCATACCAGTTGCGGTAATAGATACTGAATGGTCCGCAGAAACCTGCGGTAGGTTTCTCCTTCTCTGAGAGGGTGAAACCCATCCATGAACCCATATCCGTGAAGCATCCGTTCTGACGGCGGGGAGCACCCGGTGTCAGCTGGATGTCAAGAATATCCTTATACTCCTGACGGGTGGTCTGTGCCATGCCGTCCATAGACAGCATGGCAAGCCCCATAGTCAATATAGCTATAGACTTAGTCTTCATATCGTTTATTTTAAGTTCTTAATAGTAAAGCTATAGCTCCACTCCTTTGGTGTGATGGTATATTCCGGATGCACCATAGCGCCCCAGGTATTATCGCCACCAACACCCATCTGCAGATGGTCGATGTTCACCCAGACCATGTCCTTCTTGTCTACACAGCCACCATGACGGTGCTCGATGGTAGAAGGAACATAGAGGAGATCATCCTGTGGGAAGTTCCAGGCACTTACGCTCAATGGCTCAGCACCTTCCACCCTGATACCGGCTCCAGCCTTCGAAGCGAGGGTGAACCAGCGTACATCACACTTGTTGGCGGTTTCCTGTGCTCTTACGTATGGATGATACTGCTCCCATACGCTGGCAGAATACTTACCGATGAGGTAACCGCTCTTACGGTCGGCATAGTTCTCCTGCGGACCTCTACCCAACCAGGTCATCTGGTCGTAGTCGCCCTTCAGAATCATGCGCATACCGAGACGAGGCATCTCCGGCAGCGCCTTGTTGCCAGGAATGAAGTGCATGTTCACCTCTACATTTCCATTGGCAAGCATCTGATAGGTAATCTGCATCTGAGATTCCTGCTCTGGCATATCGAAGTCTGCTGTGACGGTAGCCTTCTGGTTGTCTGCCTGGGTCTTGATGCTCTTCAGTACCATCTTCTTTCCTGCCTCACGCCAGGTAGCGCAGCGTTCCTGAGTGCCGTTAGCCACATCGTTGTCGGTGATACCGCGCCAGAAGTTTGGCTGCAAACCAGCCAGCAGCATTTCCTTGCCGTCATATTTCAGTGAGGTCATCTCGCCGGTCTTCTTAGAGAAGCTGATGCTGAAATCCCGGGTCTTTCCCTGGATGGTGATGGCATCTTCTGTCTCGGTCTTCTCTATCTGTCCGCTTACCTGTTCCTGAGCCTTTTCCAGTCGTACAGGCAGCTGCATCTGCTCGATGGCTACCTCGTGACCTGCAGGAACGGCTCCGGTAGCCTGCTTGCTGAAGGCGCGCAGGGTGAGGAAGTATTCCTTGTTGTCGGCAGCAGGAAGAGTGCCCATCGGTATCTCCATCTCCTTAGCCTGATGAGGCAGGAGGGTTGGGAAGTTCATCTTGCCGCTTCTGATGGTTTCGCCGTTTGCCTCTACTGCCCAGAAGAGTTGATAATTGTCAAGCGTGGTATAGTCGAATCGGTTGGTTACCTTGATGCGGTTCTGCATGAAGGCTACTGGCTCGAAGGCGATGTTCTGGTAAACCTTCTTCACCTCCCAGATATGTGGATGCAGCGAGCGGTCGGCTGCTACAAGTCCGTTGGCACAGAAGTTGGAATCGTTTACTACGCCTACGAATCCCATATCGCCACCATAAGCCCAGTATTTGTGTCCCTTGTCATCGGTCTTGGCGATGGTCTGGTCTACCCAGTCCCAGATGAAACCACCCTGCAACTGGTCGTATTTGTAAATCAGATCCCAGTAATCCTTGAGGTTACCCTCGCTGTTACCCATGGCATGGGCGTATTCGCAGAGAATCAGCGGACGCTCATCACGCTGGTTGACATGGCGGCGCAAAGACCAGATGCGGGCATACATCGGACAGTAGATATCCGACTTGGCGTAGTAACCGCCGCCCTCATACTGTACCGGACGGGTTGGATCCATCGCCTTGCTCATATCGTAGAGTTTCTCGAAACTCTTGCCATATCCGCTCTCGTTACCCATAGACCAGATGATGATGGCGGTATGGTTGCGGTCGCGCTTGATCATGCGGTACATGCGGTCGTGGAAAGCAGGATACCAGTCTTCTCTGTCTGCCAGCTGTTTGTATTCTGTATCCAGAATACCATGACACTCGATGTTCGCCTCGCCTACCATGTAGAGACCATACTTATCGCAGAGCTGATACCACTCCGAATAGTTTGGATAGTGAGAGGTACGCACGGCATTGATGTTGAACTGCTTCATCATCTTCACATCCTTCACCATCTCACCGATGCTGAGGGTTCTGCCGTGTACGGCATTGTGCTCCTGTCGGTTCACACCCTTAATGGTGATGGCAACACCGTTTACCAGAAGCTGTCCGTTCTTCATTTCGATGGTACGGAAGCCGAAAGGCTGAGCCACACTCTCCTCTACTCTACCATTCCTGTCGGTAGTATTGATGACGAGTGTGTAGAGATAAGGGCTCTCGGCACTCCAAGGCTGCACGCTCTTCAACAGTTTTTCGAAATGAATCAAGGTATCAGCAGGTGAGGTGATGCTCTGGATTTGTTTGAAGAGAGATTTACCTGTTGCCGAAAGCACTTTCACCTCAACCTTCTGACCCTTCTGTGGATTGAGCATATTCACATCGAGTGTGAAATTGCCATCCTTATATTGATTGATTAGTTTATTTCCCAATACGTAGTCGTTCATTCTGCTCTTAGGACGAGCCTGGATAAACACATTACGCTCTATGCCGCTATACTTCCAGTAGTCCTGGTCTTCCAGATAACTTCCGTCGCTGAAGCGGAACACCTTCATGGCAAGGCGGTTCTTGCCCTTCTTCAGGAACTTGGAGATATTGAAGTGGGCAGGCAGACGGCTATCTTCACTATAACCCACCATCTTACCGTTGATCCAGAGATAGAAGGCAGATTCTACACCTTCGAAATCCATGATTACATCCATGCCCTTCCAGTTTTCAGGCACGGTAAATTCGTGTACATAATGCCCTACAGGGTTGTAATCCTGTGGCACGAAAGGAGGATTTGCCTTGAAAGGATAGGTTACATCGGTATAGATGGGTGCATCGAAGCCCTGCAACTCCCAGCTGCCAGGCACATTGATATTCTGCCAATCGCTTACATTATAGGATGTCTTGAAGAAATCGGTCAAGGCAAGACTCGGATTCTTCACCAGTTTGAATTTCCATACACCATCCAGCGAGCGGCGGCGCTCATTCTGGGTGTTCAACTGGAAACGGCGGGCGTCATCCATCTTCAACTGTGCCAAGGCTCCGTTCTCACTTGTAAAAGGCAAGTAATGAGCGGTCATCGGCATGCGGTTGATATGGGTCACGGTGGCGTCCTGCCAAGGGTCTGAAGCTGCTGGCTGCTTGCCATCCTGAGCCGCAAGGGCTACTGAGGTATGGGCACAGCACAGGCTCAGACATATCATGAATGAACTGAAAATATGTCTCATACGGGTTTGGTTTAAAACTGCTTTTAGTTATTTCTACAAAGAACAGAAGAAGGTAACCAGGAAGGGTACAGAAAAGTCGACACAGAAGCCATGGAAGATGGAAACGATGATGAAACTCTCGCCCGAATATCGGGTGATGATAGGCAACGTTGTATCCATGGTCGTGGCTCCACCTACACTGATAGGTGCCAGTTTGCCGAAGTATTTTGCCAGCAGCGGAGCACACAACAGGGTGAGAATCTCGCGGCAGATGTTGGCAAGAAGGGCGATGGTTCCCAGTTCGGCGCCCCGGTATTCGGTGATGAAGATACTCGAAAGAGAGTAATATCCGAATCCTGAACCTATAGCCAGACAATCGGTAAGCTGGCGGTGGCTCAAGATGAGAGATACGGCGGCACAACCTGCCAGCGTACCCAGAATGGTCATCACAGGGAGCATCATCAGACGGGGATTCACCTTCTTGAAACTCTTCAGCACAGAGGTATCGCAACCGATGCTGATACCTACGCAGAACATCAGACAGCAGAGCGCATAATAGCTCACGTCGCTGTCCAGAAGACCTGACGGAATCACATCACACAAGCCTACGATGATGCCCAGAACAAAGAAGCTTACGATAATCAAACTGCCTTTCATGCCTTGCCTCCTTTCCCGGTTTCAGCGTGAGCCGACGATTTAGCCTGCTTTGCTGTAACATACTTCCACAATGCCCAAGCAAAGAGTGCACTACCCAGACTGCCTCCCAAGGTCAGGGCTATCGCCTCAAGTCCCAGGGTCTGAAGACCGCTGATGACACGAGGGTTAGAACCTACCTCGATACCGAGCAGGAACAGGAGTACCCATATCAGCGCCGTGATTATACGGCCGATAAAACTCATGTTCTTGTTGCGGAGCAGATAGCCGGTACCTATTCCGCATAGCATAATCATTACTATCTTGAGCATTGTTTCTTGTTTTTCTTCTTTATTTTATTGTTCGTTTTTATGAATTACATTACCATAAAAAACGGATTCCCGATCGTATTATTGCTTAATAGACCGAGAATCCTGATGATATTTATAAGTAATCTTCAATGGTTACTCGCCCCTATTACTTAGCCAGACTGTTTGAGTTCAACTCTGTAAGAGGAGTTGGATAGAACAGCTTGCTCTTGTCGAAACCAGTACGGCCGGCAGCAGTCAGCGCCTCAGCAGTCTTGCCCCAGCGGCGCAGGTCATACCAACGCAAGTTCTCCAATGGGAACTCAATCATACGCTCGTGCTCAATCTGAGCCTGAACCTCAGCCTGTGTTGTACCGGTCATGGCTGGCATATTGCCGTGAACTCTTCTCACATCGTTGATCAGCGGAATGGCCTCTCCGGTACGTCCCAAATCATTGAGAGCCTCAGCCTTCATCAGAAGAACGTTGGCATAACGCATCAGAGGAATGTTCACGTCGGTAGTTGACTGTGTCAGGGCTTCATATGTTGCAGGCATGAACTTGCGGAAAGAAGGACGATCGTAAGCCTCTTCTACCTCCGGATTCCTCTTGATCCAAGCATCCCAGTCGTAACCGTAAACCTTACCGGTTCCATCGTTAAAGTAAGGATCCTGGAAGAAGACTGAAGCATAAAGACGGGCATCATACAAGCCATTGTTCAACTTACCTTCCTTCTTAAATTCGTTCATCAGGGTCTCTGAAGGGGTAATTTCATCCCATCCTTCAAACTCCTCTGTACCTATCCAGCGATGCAGCTGGGTAGCATAGTTGGCACCATTGGCACTACTCAGAGAGAACTGCACCTCGAAAAGACTCTCCTTACAGTTTTTGTTTGTACCATTAAACATGCTGGCATAATTGCTTTCCAGACTATATCCCTTCACATTATTGAATGCCTCTACAGCAGCATTCAGATATTCTGCTTTCTTATCAGCCTGCTCAGAAGCCATCGTAAGATAAGCATAGCCTAAGTAGGCATAAGCTGTGCCTGAGGTAACACGTCCCACTTCTTCATTGCTGCGAGAGTTACTCATCTCCGTACCGGCTTTCAGGTCATCTACGATAAACTGCCAAGTCTCAGGACGGTCAGAAAGAGCCTTATCCAACTGGCTGGTAGAAGTGATATATGTATCACGGATAATGATTTTCTCCCAGTTGAGCAAGAGTTGCATATGATAGAAGCCACGAAGGAAATGAGCCTCAGCCAGGAGCTGCTTTCTGTCTGCTGCAGCAAGCTGACCTTCACTCATGGTAGCCACCTTATCAATAATCTGGTTACAGAAACTGATTCCGCGATAGTAACTCTTCCAGTAGATAGAGAACTGAGAGTTTCCGTTGTTGTAGCTGAAGTTACGTAGCTGCACCCAGTTTGGATAGTTCTGTACATCCTTACCCAAATCTACGTCATCCTGACGATAAGCCTCCACTGGCCATTTCACCTCAGAGAAGTCCCATTGGTCTCCGGAATATTCTGCAAAATACAGTTGGGAATAAGCTGATGACATTGCCGACTCTACGTCTGCTTTATCACGCCAGTAAGAATCGGAAGTCAGTTTATCTGGCGAAGTCTGCGTCAAATAGTCATCACATGATGTGAGTGACAGAGCAAGGCAAATGCCTGCTATATATTTTAATGCTTTCATAAGATTTTCCTTTTTATGTTAATACTAGAATGATACCTGTGCACCTACTGTGTAAGAGCGAGAGAACGGATAGGTAAAGCGGTCGATACCACTATTCAATACGCCCATAGAGAATTCTGGGTTGGCACCAGAATAACCTGTAATGGTAAACACATTTTCTGCACTCACGTAGAAACGGATGCGGTCGCAATAAATCTTCTTAACCAGCGATGTTGGCAAGGTATAACCCAACTGCACCTGACGCAAGCGTACGAAATCTCCATTCTCCAGGAAGCGGGTTGACTCGCGAGTATTGTCGTTAGGGTCACCATAGATGGCACGTGGTACGCTGGTATTGGTATGGGTAGGAGTCCAGGCATCCAAAGTGCTGCTGAGGAAGTTGGAAGCTGAGTTCATTCCCTCATAGTAGTAGCGGATACCATTGTAAATCTTGTTGCCGAATGCACTACCGATGACTGCTGAGAAGTCGAAACCCTTGTAACTGGCGCTCAAGTTAAGGTTAGCCTCAACCTTAGCGATACCTGTACCAGAATAGGTCTTATCATCCTCGTCAATCACACCATCACCATTCATATCCTTGAAACGTACATCACCAGGCTGAGCATTTGGCTGAAGGAGTTTGCCATCCTTGTTTTTATAAGCATTTACCTCATCCATATTCTGGAAGATACCGTCTGCCTGATAGAGGTAGAAAGCACCGATTGGCTTGCCTACCTTGGTCTGGGTAGGGAAGTGCTCTGAGCCATACTTCAAACCCATACCGTAAATGGTCTGATCTTCATTAGCAAGAGAAACCACCTTATTAGATACCGTACTGAGGTTGAAACCTACATTATACTCGAAATCACTTACCTTGTCGTTCCAGTTCAACTCCAGCTCAAAACCCTGGTTGCGCATCTTACCTACGTTCAGCGTTGGGTTGGCAAGACCGGCAGATGGAGCCAGCTTACGGGTAATCAGCAGGTCGCGTGTCTCGTTGATATAATAGTTTACATTACCACTCAGATGGTTATTGAAGAAGCCGAAATCGAAACCGATGTTCTTGGTATCAGTAGTTTCCCATTTCAAAGAGCGGTTTTCCAATCCACGGGCAATACTGCCTGGCCATGCAGAAGAGCCAGAACCCTGAACATAGCCCTGATAGAGATCATTGTATGTAGAAATGAGCGCCAGGAAATCGTAGTAGCCCAAAGCATTCTCGTTACCGAGCTGTCCCCAGCTGGCACGGAACTTCAAGTTGCTGATTACTGTATTCTTAGGGAAGAATGGCTCTTCGCTGATTCTCCAACCTACAGCTACAGATGGGAAGAAACCCCAACGACTATCGGCACCGAACTTAGAAGATCCATCCTCACGGAAGGTGAACTGGAAGAGATAGCGGTCGTTGAAATTATAATTAAGACGGCCGAAGAAAGAAGCACGGTTGTACTTCCAGCAGGAACCATCACCGCTGAAGGTTCCGCCTGCTCCTGCACCGATGGTAGCAAAACTGGAATCCAGAAATCCTGCTGCCTTCTCACTCTGCTGCAACTGTCCGTTTTCTACCTTATATACGATGGTCTTACCTTCTACGCCTACCGAACTCCAGTTATACTTGCGGCTGGTGAGCGAAGTACCGAGCATGGCATTGATGCTGTGCTTCTGGATTTCCTTGTTGAAAGAGAGAACATTCTCGAACACCTGCTCCTCCCAGTAAGCACGGGTCTCGCTGCTATTCGGATAATTATCAGGACTCTTCGTATCTGCTATATAATCAGGTGCATGATAAGAATCTATCTCGTGCTCACCACGATAACCATAGCTGGTCTTGAAGTTGAGCCAAGGGAAGAACTTGAAGGTTAATGCTACATTGGCAGAAGTATGATACTTCTTATCTACTTCGTTCTTATAGTAGTTATCTGCAACAACGTTACGGTTGTTTGGCAGACCATCAAAGTTAGTCAAACCGAAACCATACTTTTCATTCTCATTATAAATAGGTACGAGAGGAGAAATCATATAAGTTTCCTTGAGAGAATACTGAGGCTGACGGCTGTTGGTATATTTGAAATCCATATTGGCATCCAGATCTATGATGCCCTTGGTTGCATGGAGTTTCATACGTGCGATATCATGACGATGCTCGTTGCCGATAAAGATACCCTTCTCGTCGGCATGGTTATAAGATACAGAATACTGTGCCTTATCACCACCTCCGCGGAGGCTGACCATATAGTTCTGTGCCAATCCGTTGCGCTGGATAGCATCCTGCCAATCGGTATTCACACCAGTTTCATGGGTAATATAGGCAGGTAAGCCGGCACCAGGATATTCACCATACTGGGTCTTATAGTTCTCATACATCATCTTATGTACAGCCTTATAGCCATCAGCATCAAGCATATCAAGGTCCTTAGCAACGTGAGTGAAGCTCAAATAGGTACTGAAATCCACCTTTACATCGCCCTTCTTACCGTTCTTGGTTGTAATCAGAACCACACCGTTGGCAGCTACAGAACCATAGATGGCAGCGGCAGCACCATCCTTCAGAATCTCCATAGACTCGATGTCCTGAGGGTTCACGCTGTTGATATCGCCAGGGAAACCATCCACAATATAAAGAGGTTCGTTATCGCCGAATGTCTTGATACCACGAATCTTGATGCTCACACCGGCACCGGCATTACCACCACTTTTCAGGATGTTCACACCGGCTACCTTACCCTGCAAAGCCTCAGCTGGGTTGGTAGTAGTGCGCTTAGCCATCTCCTTGGTATTGACAGAAGAAAGAGCACCGGTCATATCGCTGCGCTTCATGGTACCGTAACCTACTACAACCACTTCGCTCAAAGCCTGTGTGTCCTCGCTCATGGCGATGTTCATGTTTTCAGAAGCCTTCACCTCGCGGTCTACGAAACCGAGGTAAGAAACCTTCACCTTAGCGCCCTTGGCTGCATTGATGGTGAATCGGCCGTCCATATCGGTTACTGCGAGTTCGTCGGTACCAACTACAGAAACAGTAGCACCAATGACAGGTTCCCCGTTGTCGTCCTTCACAACACCCTGCATCTTGCGCTTGTTGCCCTGCTGAGGAGCGGCTGCCGCATGCTTCTCAGAAACAACGATAGATTTCTGCGAAACCACAGAGTATTTCAAGTTGCGTCCTTTCAAGGCTGCATCGAGTACAGCTGTTACAGGAACGCCACTCTTCCTGATGGTGATATCCTTGCGATGGTCAATGATATCACTCTTGTAAGAAAACCTGTAGGATGTCTGGTTTTCGATTGTACTGAACACCTGCTTCAAAGAGGCATTCACAACATTGACCGTTACTTTCTGCTGTGCCGATGCTCCCAAGAGCGGAAGGCATATCAGGATGAAGATCATCAAACTTTTCAAGTAATTGCGTCTGATCATAATGTTTACGTTTAGTTATACAAAAAGTTTAAATTAACCTATGTTTTTAGGTTTTGTCACAAGGTAATACAAACGTTTTCATAAAAAGTACCAAAGAATCTTTATCATTAACTCTCTTTAACACAAAGTCGTGTTCCCTATTCCATTTTTCTTTGTACTTTAGCACCCCGAAAAGAAAAAGGATATAAAATATGAGCAACGGATTATTACTTTGGATAGACGACGAGATAGAACTTCTCAAGGCACACATCATCTTTCTGGAAAAGAAAGGATACGAGGTGCAGACGGTAAGCAACGGACCAGATGCCATTGAACTTTGCCGCCAGCAGACCTTCGACCTCATCCTGCTCGATGAGATGATGCCGGGACTCAGCGGACTGGAAACCCTGCTACGCATCAAGGACATCCAGCCTGCCACACCGGTAGTGATGTGCACCAAGAGCGAAGAAGAAAACATCATGGACCAGGCAATCGGTTCAAAGATAGCCGACTATCTGATCAAACCCGTAAACCCGAACCAGATTCTGCTCTCGCTCAAGAAGAACATCCACCGCAAAGACATCGTGGCGGAGGTGACGCAGAGCGGATACCAGCAAGACTACCAGCAGATAGCCATGCAGATGATGGAATGCAGAACGGCGGAAGACTGGATGGAGATTTACAGGCGACTGGTAAGCTGGGAACTGAAGCTGAGCGATACGGCAAGTCCGATGGCTGAGATGCTGGGCATGCAGAAGGAAGAGGCTAACCAGGGGTTCGCCAAATACATAGCCAAGAACTATCTCGACTGGGTGAGTCCTGACAACAGAGACCGACATCTGATGAGTCCCGACATCTTCAAGCGCAAGATATTCCCGCTGCTCGATGAGGGCAAGAAGGTGTTCCTGATAGTGATAGATAACTTCCGCTATGACCAGTGGCGCATGCTGGCAGAAGACATCGGCGACCTGTTCGACATCGACGAGCAGCTCTACATGAGCATTCTTCCTACCGCCACGCAATATGCACGCAACGCCATCTTCAGCGGTCTGATGCCGAACAAGATAGCCGAAATGTTCCCTGACCTCTGGGTAGATGAGGACGAGGAGGAAGGCAAGAACCTGAACGAGGCGCCGCTGATACAGACCCAGATAGAGCGATTCAGAAAGCACTATACCTTCAGTTATCACAAGGTGAACGATTCGCAGGGTGCCGACCGCTTCCTGGAGCATTACAACGAGTGCCGGAACAACGACCTGAACGTGCTGGTGATTAACTTCATCGACATGCTCTCTCACGCGCGTACCGAATCTAAGATGGTGCGCGAGCTTGCCAACAACGAGAGTGCCTACCGCAGCATCACGCAGAGCTGGCTCCGCCATTCGGTTCTCTCCGAGCTCTTCAAGCTCCTTTCGCAGAGCGATTACCAGGTAGTGCTCACCACCGACCACGGCAGCATCAGGGCATCGAAACCAATCAAGATTGTAGGCGACCGCAATACGAACACCAACCTACGCTACAAGCTGGGCAAGAATCTGGCTTACCAGAGCAAGGAAGTTTTCACCATCAAGGAGCCTCAGCGTGCCCAGTTGCCGGCACCTAACCTGAGTACCTCGTATGTATTTGCCACGGGCGACAGTTTCTTCGCCTATCCGAATAATTACAACTATTATGTGCAATACTACAAGGATACCTTCCAGCACGGCGGCATCTCGATGGAGGAAATGCTCATACCGCTCATCACGCTGACACCGAGAAAAAGGTAAGAATTAATAGTAATCATAAAGTTCAAAGTTCAAAATTCAAAGTTCAAAGTAAAATATATGAAGATAAAAATTGACTCATTAGACACGATCCATGAAGCAGCCAAGGAATTTCTGCAGAACATGGGCGACGGCAAGGTCTTTGCCTTCTATGGCAAGATGGGAGCCGGAAAGACAACATTTGTAAAAGCCATTTGCGAAGAACTGGGCGTAGAAGATGTCATCACATCTCCTACCTTCGCCCTCGTAAACGAATATACAGCGGGCGACGGCTCACCTGTCTACCACTTCGATTTCTACCGCATCAAGAAACTCGAGGAGGTTTACGATATGGGCTACGAAGATTATTTCTACAGCGGCAACCTCTGTTTCCTGGAGTGGCCGGAACTGATAGAAGAACTGCTGCCGGAAGACTGCACCAAAGTGACTATCACCGTCGAAGAAGACGGAACAAGAAGCGTAGAATGGTAAGTCACCGACAGCCCCGAACAAAAAAAAGCATCTGGCTGAGAACATGTTTTCTCAAGCCAGATGCTTTTATCATTTCCTATCCGGGCTGATTACAGGAGAGCCTGGAACTTCTCGGTGAGGGTTGCCTTAGAGGCTGCGCCAACAAACTTGTCTACCAGCTGGCCACCCTTGAAGAAGAGGATGGTAGGGATATTACGAACACCAAACTCCATAGCGATGTCGTCGTTCTCCTCTACATCACACTTACCTACTACCAACTTGCCGTCAAACTCCTCAGCAAGTTCTGATACGATAGGAGCAATCTGGCGGCAAGGACCGCACCATGTTGCCCACAAATCTACTACCAATGGCAGTTCGCCATTCTTGTAGCTCTCGAAATTCTCGGTTGTAATTGTTACTTCCATTTTTCTATACCTTTTTATATTAAAACTAAAATTACTTCTAATTGATCTGATAGCTCATCTTAGGATGCTGCTCGATATACTGGATGAGGGCATGGCCCACACCCACCGTATGCTCACGGGCACGCATCAGCAGATAGGTATTGCTGTCAACATCATGTATCTGGAAAAAGAGCTGCGCCTTGCCCTCGTCATTCTCCAGAATGGTCTGCAGGTCGCTGACCATCGTTTCATCTATCGCATCGCTCTCCACATTGATGGTGAAGCGGTCGATGCGGTTCTCCTTGACCGTCTGCAGATACTCTACATTGCCTATCTGGAAATCGAGATAGTTGGCATTGCCGTAACGGGAAACGCACTTGGCGGTGATGTAGATGGTGCTGCCTTCAACCATGATGCCGCGCCACTTGCCCCAGTCTTCGCCAAAGAGAGCCAGCTCGCCTGAACCCTCAAAGTCTTCGAGCGTAACAAAACCGCACGGCTTGCCCGTCTTGGTAAACTTCGACTTCACACCCGTGATGATGCCGCCCAGCACCACATCCTCCTTCTTAGCCAGCTCCTGCTTGTCGCCCAGTTCTGAGCAATGGGTATTGCAGAGGGAGTTGAGGATGATGCTGTACTCATCGAGCGGATGGGCAGAAAGATAGATGCCCACAAGCTCACGCTCACGGTTCAGACGTTCGATGGTGCTCCAGCTCTCTGCATCAGGAATAGGCGGCGTAGCTATCTCTATCGCCTCGGTACCGCCAAAGAGTGAGTTGGCAGCCTCGTGCTGTTCCTGCTGGAAGAGCTGACCGTAGCGCACCAGCGTATCGAGGAAGGTTTCGCCCTTGTTGTTCTTGCCGAAGAACTGCTCGCGACGGATGCCGAAACTGTCGAAACCGCCACTCAGCGCCAAGGTTTCGAAAGCCTTGCGGTTCACGCTGGAGTAATCTACACGCTCGGCAAAATCGAAGATGCTCTTATAAGGTCCGTTCTTCAGTCGCTCTGCCACGATGGCATCGGCTGCCGGAGCACCCATACCCTTGATGGCTGAAAGACCGAAACGTATCTCTCCATGCTCGTTCACACCGAACACGCGGTAACTCTCGTTCACATCCGGACCCAAGGTCTTGATGCCCATCGACTGGCACTCCTCCATCAGCTTGGTGATTTCGGTAATCTGTGCAAAGCGTCGGGTCATCAGCGCCGCCATGTATTCGGCAGGATAGTGCGCCTTGAGATAGGCAGTCTGGTAGGCTACCCACGAATAACAGGTGGCATGAGACTTGTTGAAGGCGTAGGAAGCAAACTTCTCCCAGTCGCCCCATATCTTCTCCAGCACCTTCGGGTCGTGGCCGTTCTCCTGTCCCTGCTTGATAAACTTAGGCTTCATCGCATCTACGATAGCCTTTTTCTTCTTACCCATCGCCTTACGCAGGGCATCTGACTCGCCTCGGGTGAAGCTCGCCAACTGACGGGAAAGAAGCATCACCTGCTCCTGATAGACCGTGATGCCGTAGGTATCCTTCAGATACTTCTCCATACACGGGATATCGTAGGTAATCTCCTGTTTGCCGTTCTTGCGGGCAATGAAATCAGGGATGTAATCCATAGGTCCCGGACGGTAGAGGGCGTTCATGGCGATGAGGTCCTCGAATACCGTAGGCTTCAGCTCACGGAGATACTTCTGCATACCCGGCGACTCGAACTGGAAGGTTCCGATGGTCTGACCGCGCTGATAGAGCTGATAGGTCAGCTCGTCATCGATAGGGATGGTATCGAGGTCAACGACATCGCCTGTAGTCTGCTTGATAACCTTGCATGCCTCCTTCATCTCAGAGAGGGTCTTCAAGCCCAGGAAGTCCATCTTAATCAGACCGGTGGTCTCGATGACATGGCCGTCGTACTGCGTTACCGCCGTCTTCAGTCCCGGGAAATCAGGGTCATCGGCAGTAGATACAGGCACCCAGTTGCTGATAGGGTCGCGGCAGATGATGAATCCGCAGGCATGGATACCCGTGCCTCGGATGGTTCCCTCGAGCATCTTGGCATACTTGATGGTATTGCTCTCGCGGGGATCGTTGGAGAACTCTGCCTCGCGCAGCTCTGGGGTATATTTGATGGCATTGGTCAGGTTCATCTTGGCACCGTCAGGCAAACGGTCTGGGATAGCCTTGCAGAGTGCATTCGCCTTATCCAACGGCAACTTCTCTACACGCGCCACATCCTTGATGGAGTTCTTCGTCGCCATGGAACCGTAGGTAATGATATGGGCACAGTTCTCATGACCGTACTTATCCATTACCCATCTCAGCACCTTGCCTCGGCCGTCATCATCAAAGTCGGTATCAATATCCGGAAGGTTCACACGGTCTGGATTCAGGAAACGCTCAAACAGGAGGTCGTACTTCAATGGGTCAATCTTGGTGATTCCCAAACAGTATGCCACCACCGAACCTGCCGCAGATCCACGTCCAGGTCCCACCATCACGCCGAGTTCCTCACGAGCCGCCCTGATGAAGTCAGACACGATGAGGAAGTAGCCCGGGAAACCCATGGTCTTCATCACGTGGAGCTCGAAGTTTACGTGTTCGTCTACATTCTCGGGCAGCGGGTCGCCATAAAGCTTTTTGGCTCCCTCGTAGGCAAGATGGCGCAGATATTCTGCCTCAAACTTGATACGGTATATCTTATCGTAACCGCCCAATCGGTCGATTACCTTCTGACCTTCCTCTGGTGGCAGCGGGTTCTTGCCGTTCTCATCAGAGGTAAACTCCTTGTAGAGGTCTTCTTCTGATACCTTCTGGCGCAACTGCTCCTCGGTACCGAAACTCTCCGGAATCGGGAAGAAAGGCATGATAGGACCATGGTCGATGCTGTAAATTTCCACCTTATCTAATACTTCGAGGGTATTGGAAAGCGCTTCGGGAATATCCGAGAACACCTCGTTCATCTCCTGGCGGGTCTTGAACCATTCCTGCTTGGAATAGCGCATACGGTTAGGGTCGTCGAGATCCTTGCCGGTAGCGATACAGAGCAGATGGTCGTGAGCCTCGGCAGTCTCCTTATCCTCGAAGTGGCAGTCGTTGGTGCACACCAGTTTGATGTTAAACTCCCTTGCCATCTTGATAAGTTCCTTGTTGGCACGCTGCTGCAACTCGTAAGCCTCGCGGTTGGCAAGCAGACTCGGGTCATCGGGCACTTTATGGCGCTGGAGCTCGAGATAGTAATCATCGCCAAAGAGGTTGTGGTACCACTGGCAAGCCTCGCGGGCTCCTTCCAGGTCACCATGCAGAATCTTGGATGGCACCTCGCCTGCAATACATGCCGAACAGACGATGAGGTCTTCGTGATACTTCTCCAGATCGGCACGGTCGGTTCGTGGGCGCATGTAGTAACCATCTACCCACGAATTGCTCACCAGCTTGATGAGGTTCTTGTATCCATTATAATTCTTGGCAAGTACAATGAGGTGATAACCGCTCATATCGCCCTTATCCTTCTCTCGGTCGGCTTTGGTTCGGCGTGCCACATACATCTCGCAGCCTATGATAGGCTTGAAAGGTTCAAGTCCCTCCTTCTTGCGGTCTTTATTAATCTTGCCGCAATAGTCGGTGAGTTCCTTGATGCCGAACATCACACCGTGGTCGGTTACCGCCATACCCTTCATGCCGTCCTTGATGGCCTTATCTACCAGATGCGGTATCTTCGACTGGCCGTCGAGGATGGAGTATTGGGTGTGTACATGCAAATGAACAAAATCTTCCATTATCTGTTTAAAATTCGAATTTTGACAACAAAGTTACGGCGAAATATTGAAAAAGCCAAAAGAAATATGCGAAAATATTGAAAAAGGTAAAAGAAACCCACAAAAAATTTGCAAAAGTGATAAAAATGACGTACCTTTGCACCAATAAAAACTTAATCCTAGTATATGGGACAGAAAATAAAGAAATTAAAGAAGATAAGATTGCACCGCGAAGGTACCGATCAGCTGGTAACCGGAGCGATAGCATTAGTAGCCATTGCGGCTATATTGTGGACAACCCTAGACAACAAGATTCCGTTCTGGGCTTTTGTTGTTGTGTTCGGTACGGTATATGGTATCGTGCTCAACTTCTACCGTTGTCCTATCAGATACCTCAACGTAGAGGATACTTCGAAACTGGTAGTAGCACCAGCCGACGGAAAGATTGTGGTAATAGAAGAGGTGGAGAATGCTCCCTACTTCGGTGACCGCCGCCTGATGATTTCCATCTTCATGAGCCTCTGGAATGTTCATGCCAACTGGTTCCCGGTGGATGGTAAGGTGAAATTCGTGAAGCATGTGGACGGCAACTACCACAAGGCATGGCTGCCTAAGGCTAGCGAGGAAAACGAGCATGCCGACGTGATGATTACCACACCTGAGGGAGTGGATGTACTGTGCCGCCAGATTGCCGGTGCGGTGGCACGCCGCATCGTAACCTATGCCAAGGAAGGGGAAGAATGCTTCATCGACGAGCACCTGGGATTCATCAAGCTGGGTTCACGCGTGGATGTCTACCTGCCTGTAGGTACAGAAGTATGCGTAAAGATGGGACAGTCAACTACGGGCGACCAGACCATCATCGCTAAATTGAAATAACATATTGACAGATAGAGGGCAAGCCGGAACATACTTCCGGCTTTCACTCTATCATAATATACTGGAAAGAAATGAGTATCAAGAAACATATTCCAAACACGATAACCTGCTGCAACCTGGTTTCGGGCTGCATTGCAACATCGTTTGCCTTCGGCGGAAACCCAAAGATGGCATTGTTATGGATTATCATCGGAGCCGTATTCGACTTCTTTGACGGCATGAGCGCCCGCCTGCTGCACGTTTCATCGCCAATAGGCAAGGAGCTCGATTCGCTGGCTGATGACGTAACCTTCGGTGTGGCTCCTGCCACCATCGTATTCTCACAACTCTTTGTGATGGAATATCCGGGTTTTCTGGAGCCTTTGCGCCCATGGCTGCCTTACGCAGCCTTCATCATCGCAGCCTTCTCGGCATTGCGACTGGCTAAGTTTAATCTTGATGAGCGCCAGACTACCTCTTTCATCGGTGTTCCTACACCAGCCAACGCCCTGTTCTGGGGTTCGCTGATTGTGTTCAATCCAAGCTGGCTCGAAGGATATTCATGGTCGGTATTCATCATTCTGGCCCTGATTCTCATCACCAGCTATCTGCTGGTTTGCGAGATGCCTCTTTTCGCCTTGAAGTTCAAGCAGTGGGGTTTCAAGGGCAATGAGGTGAAATATGGCTTTGCCGCGCTCACCATCATCATCCTCGCTACTTCGGTAGCACTCGATGGTCTGACCGGTTTCCTCACTGGCTGGTGGCTTGTCATCGTGGCATACGTCATCATCTCGGCGATTATTTATCTGAAGAAGACGAAATAGAAGAAATCCCCTTTATTGGGATATTTAGGTATTTATGTAGATTATTAATTGAAAAATGCGGCTAGATGTGAATCCAGTCGCATTTGCTTTTTTCTTCCTGTTGAGAGAGATGATTAGTTGTGTACAAGCGTACCAATCTCCTCACCATCCATCACCTTCTTGAGGTTACCTACAACATCCATATTGAACACGTAGATAGGAAGGTTGTTTTCCTTACACATGGTGGTAGCTGTCAAATCCATTACCTTCAAGCCCTTGGTGTAAATCTCATCATAGGTAATGTCCTTGAACTTGGTAGCTGTAGGATCCTTCTCAGGGTCGGCGGTATAGATACCGTCTACACGGGTACCCTTGAGCATCACGTCAGCCTCGATTTCGATACCGCGGAGAGAAGAACCGGTATCGGTAGTGAAGTATGGACTGCCTGTACCTGCAGAGAAGATGCAGATATAGCCTGCCTCCATCGCCTCAATCGCCTTCCACTTGGTGTAGAATTCGCCGATAGGCTCCATGCGGATGGCAGTAAGAACCTTGTTCTTAACACCCAAGGCTCCGAGTGCGCTGCTCAATGCCAGGGAATTGATAACGGTAGCACACATACCCATCTGGTCGCCCTTGACACGGTCGAAACCCTTCTGGCTTCCGCTCAAACCGCGGAAGATGTTACCACCACCAATCACAATGCCTATCTGAACGCCCATCTCATGGACCTCCGTTATCTGCTTAGCATAATCACTCAGGCGCTCTGGGTCGATGCCGAAGCTCTGCTTACCCATCAGACTCTCGCCGCTCAATTTCAAAAGAATTCTTTTAAACTTTGCCATTTTATTTTAATTTACAATTTACAGTTAACAGTTTACAGGGCGTAGCCTCCTATAAACTATTAACTATTAACTATTAACTATAAACTATTAACTAGGAATTTGATTTCTCCGAACGCATACGAGCGTATTACTCCCTTCTTGTCATGAAGGATGAGATGACCATCGTCCTCCACCTCTACGAAGGCGCCCTCGAACTTACCGTCCTTATCCTCATACCAGTGATAGCCCTTGCGACGGTAGAGAGAAAGATGATAGATGCCCGACACATCCATATAATCGGCACGACGCAGAAGTTCGTAGTATTTGCAGAAAGCCTCAATCACCTTCTGCAGCACCTCTTCCCTATCCACCTCATGACCCAGAATCTGAGCCAGAGATATAGGGTTGGGCGCATCGCTGTGGAACTCAGTCTGATTGACATCAATGCCGATACCGAAGATGCAGCGCTTGATGCCCTTGGAGTCGATGGCAGTCTCTATCAGCGTGCCACTGATTTTCTTGTCATACCAGTACACATCATTCGGCCATTTCAGCGTAATGCCGTCCGTATAGGAATCAAGAGCGTCCTTCACGGCGAGCGCACCAGCCTCGGAAAGGAGGAACTGCTGGCGCAAAGGTACCCACTTAGGACACATCATCATACTGAAGAGGAGGTTCTTGCCCGGCTCACTCTCCCAGGTATGCACGCCCTGTCCCCTGCCTGCTGTCTGATAGTCAGCAACAGCAATGGTCAGCGCATCTTCATCGTAAGTATCCAAATTCTTCAGGAAGGCATTCGTGGAATCCACTTCCTTTAATCGTATAATCTTCTTTTCCATGTCTATATAATAATGTATAGCGAATCACAACGGGTTATCCAATCAGCAACGGGTTGAAGGCATCCACAAGATGCTCGATGCGTTTCACCTGATGCCCTACCCCTACCACGGTAACAATATCAAAGCGAAGTTCTTTTTCCACCTTCTGTTCCTTGACGTAAGTATTGGCGGCTATTGCCAGATTGCGCATCTTCCTGACATCTACGGCTTCCTCGGGCTGCTGGTATTCTTCACCCGAACGGGTCTTTACTTCTACCACAACCAGCGTCTTACCATCCGGCGAAACGGCAAGGATATCCAGATCCCGCTTGCCGGCTTTCCAGTCTCTGTCGATGACGACATAGCCTTCATTCTCGAGATAGAGCGTAGCCTCGTCTTCTCCCCATTTGCCTAATTCATTATGCTCTGCCATAGTCTATTTTCTTTATTTTGCATCAAAAGATGCTTTTACCTTGCAAAAATAACAAAAAAAGTCCACACTTCAAACTTTTTTATGTAATTTTGCACGAAAAACAATGGAAGATATTAAGAATAAAGACGAAGCATACATGCGCCGTGCTCTGATGGAGGCTCAGGCGGCATTCGATGAAGACGAGATTCCGGTAGGCGCCATCATCGTTTGTAAAGACCGGATCATATCGCGTGCCCACAATCTTACGGAGATGCTGACCGATGTTACGGCTCATGCCGAAATGCAGGCCATCACTTCGGGAGCCAACATGCTGGGAGGAAAATACCTGAAAGACTGTACCCTCTACGTTACGGTAGAACCCTGCGTGATGTGCGCCGGAGCGCTGGGATGGGCACAGATCAGCCGCGTGGTATATGGTGCCAGCGACGAGAAAAGGGGGTATACAAAATATGCGCCCGATGCACTGCATCCTAAGACGACAGTTACATCGGGCGTATTGGAAGATGAGTGCCGCGCACTCATGCAGGATTTCTTTCAGAGAAAGAGATAATTACTTAACGAGCACTACAAGATACTTGCTGGTGCTCCAGAAAATCTGTGGATTGGTGATGCGAAGAGTATACTGCTTGTTAGCATCACGTACCAATGCATAAGAGCTGGATGGGTGGGTAGTGAGCAACTTAGCCGACTTTGACATCAACTTGATTTCAGAAATGTTGCGGATATCAACCTTGGTGAAATAACTCTTGTTGAAATTACCGGTCATTACCTTACCACCTTCCATGATATGCTGCTCCTTCAACTCCTTCTTGGTACCGAATACATACCAGGCAGTGTTGAGCTGCTTGTCCTGTGCATTGATTGTCTCTGTCTTCTGGCTGCTTTCAGTAGTAAGACGAGAGGTCTTGGTATTCAGATTGTTGATAGTCTCGTCGAGCGCTGCAATATGAATATCCTTCTTATCCAACTCCTCGCGAAGCACCTGAAGTTCCTTATCCTTCTGTGCAATCTGCTCCTGAAGGTTTGCGATGGCCTTCTTCAACTGGTCAGCCTGCAAAGAGCTGTTAGCCATCTGCTTCTGCAGTTTAGCCAGGAGTTCGCGGTTCTGCTGCATGCGGGTAGCGATGAACTGAACATCCTCCTTGAGCTGCTGTCTCTTGTTGGCACCCTCACCGTTCTTCAGAATAGTTACTCTGTGTTCAGCCTCACTAATCTGGTTCAAACCGTCCTGGATTTCATTCAATGTACCCATCATATCGTTAATTTCGCTATCTTTCTGAGCGATGATACTGTTTAGCGAATCATTCTGCTGATTTGCCAAATCCTGGGTGTTGTTCTTGCCGTTGTTGCAACTGGTCAAGCAAAAAGCAGCTAAACATGCCGCAAATAATAGCTTTTTCATAATCATTTTCCTTTTTAATGTTTGATTTAAAAAATTATTTTTTCGCGTAAAACGCGTCGCTTCCTATACTTTATTCATTACTTTCTTCATCCCTGCGAGCCCCGTTTTTCTTCTGCCGGCGCTCTTCACGCTTCTTTTCCTTCATCTCCTCCTTGAGCTGTTTAGGATCTTTTCCTGCCAATACGATGACAAATTCGCCCCTTGGTTCTGTCTCCTCAAAATGAGCGATAACCTCGGCAAGCGTACCCCTCACACTCTCCTCGTGGAGTTTGGATATTTCACGACAACAGCTCACCTGTCTGTCATCCCCGAAAACCTCGGCAAACTGCTGCAAGGTTTTCACCACACGATAAGGCGACTCATAGAAAATCATGGTGCGTACCTCATCCTTCAATGATTCAAGATAGGTCTGTCTGCCCTTTTTCTGCGGAATGAATCCTTCAAAACAGAAACGGTCGCATGGCAAACCCGATGAAACGATGGCAGGAATGCATGCCGTAGGTCCAGGCAAAGTCTGCACCGTGATGCCTGCCTTGGCTGCCTCGCGGGCGAGGTAAAAACCAGGATCGCTGATACCCGGTGTTCCGGCATCGCTGATCAAGGCGATGGTTTCGCCACCCTTCAGTCGCTCTACGATGGCAGAAGATGTGCCATGTTCGTTAAACTTATGGTGAGCCACTAATCGATTTCTGATATCGAAATGCTTCAGCAGAACACTCGATGTTCGAGTGTCCTCAGCGAGTACCAAATCCGCTTCTTTCAGTATGCGAATGGCTCGCATTGTCATGTCCTCCATGTTACCAACTGGAGTCGGAACGATGTATAATGTGCCCATACTGACCGCAAATGTAGTTAATTAATCTTTCATAGCAAAAAAAAAACGCGTTTCTTTGCATTTTTTAAAACCTTATTATTAATTTTGCCCCCGAAATGACAGAAAATCTAATTGGGGAGGCGCACCGTCCCGGAAGAATTGAAGTGGTGTGCGGATCGATGTTCTCCGGAAAAACAGAGGAATTGATCCGAAGAATGAAGCGTGCGAAGTTCGCCAAGCAGAAGGTGGAAATCTTTAAGCCGGCGCTTGACACTCGTTACTCCGAGGAAGATGTAGTGAGCCATGATCAGAACTCTATCCGGTCTACTCCTATTGAGTCCTCTGGATCGATACTGCTATTGGCTTCTGATATCGACGTGGTGGGTATCGATGAAGCCCAGTTCCTGGACAATGGGCTCGTGGAGGTTTGCAACGAACTCGCCAACCGTGGCGTGAGAGTCATCGTGGCAGGACTGGATATGGACTTCAAGGGAGTTCCCTTCGGTCCGATTCCTGCTCTCTGTGCCATCGCCGACGAGGTGACCAAGGTTCATGCCATCTGCGTAAAGTGCGGATCGGTTGCCTATGTGAGCCACCGGTTGGTCAATAACGACAAACGGGTGCTTCTGGGCGAGAAAGATGAATACGAGCCACTCTGCAGAGAATGCTACCAGAAGGCGATTCTTAACGAAAAATTATAACAAAAGGAACAGTTATGGGAAAGGAGATTACATTTGATAAATTTATAAGATGGGCGGGGGTTACCCTCATCGTATTGGCCGTGCTCTACATGACCAATTATCTGAGCAGCGTACTGCTGCCATTCTTCATTGCATGGTTTTTCGCTTACCTGCTCTATCCGGTCGTGAAGTTTATCGAAAACAAACTCCACGTCAGAATACGTGCGCTGTCTATCCTCATCGCCATGGGAACGGCTATCGCTGTTATAGGAGGCGTGCTGTGGCTCATCATCCCTCCGATGATTGACCAGTTTGACAAACTCGGTGAGGTGTTGACACGATGGCTGCATCAGACGACTCATACCAACAACCTGACAGCACTGATCAAAGACTGGCTGCAGGCCAACCAGGAACAGATAGAGCATTTTCTGAAAAGCAAGGACTTCAGCGATGCCATCAAGACCACCATGCCTAAGGTTTTCTCGGTAGTCAGCCAGACGGCAACGGTACTGATGAGTATCGTAGCATCGATGATTACCTTATTATATATGTTCTTCATCCTGCTCGATTATGAGACGCTGACAGCCAACTGGGTGAGAATCTTCCCTAAGAAGAACCGTCCGTTCTGGAGTGCGCTGATGAAGGATGTGGAGCGCGAGCTCAACAACTATATCCGTGGTCAGGGACTGGTAGCGCTCTGTATGGGCATCATGTTCTGCATCGGTTTTACCATCATCGGTTTCCCGATGGCGATAGGTCTGGGCATTCTCATCGGCATCATGGACCTGGTTCCATATCTCCATACCTTCGCCCTCATCCCTACGGCATTCCTTGCCATGCTGAAAGCTGCCGACACAGGTCAGAACTTCTGGCTGGTATTCGGTCTGGCTTTTTTGGTGTTCTGTGTGGTACAGGTCATCACCGACATGGTAGTTACCCCGAAGATCATGGGTAAGGCGATGGGATTGAACCCAGCCATTCTCCTCTTGAGTCTCTCGGTTTGGGGTGCACTTCTGGGCTTCCTGGGATTGATTGTAGCCCTTCCGCTCACAACGCTCATCATAGCCTACTGGCAGCGGTATGTAACGAAGGAGAAGCCGCAATATCATGAAGAAACGGGCAAAAATGTCCCGATTTCGGATAAAAATGAAGAAAATCATTAAAAATATGGCAAAATATTTGGTTATTTCAGATTTTTGCCGTACCTTTGCACTCGCTTTTGAAACATAAAGCAGAAGATTGACTCGCTAGCTCAGCTGGTAGAGCACAACACTTTTAATGTTGGGGTCATGGGTTCGAGCCCCATGCGAGTCACAGATCTTCAAGAAAAAGGCTTTCCATTACGGAAAGCCTTTTTTTGTTATATCCTATTACTGGATACTGCAGAAATTCCTTTTTAAAACATTTCAGCCTTAGCCTCTACCCTTTTCTCAACATCATCCGGAAGCTGAGGGAAGAAATCATAGCCGGTGATACGCTCCACTTCATCTACTGAATTTACGAATTCCGTCTTCTTTCTGCCTTTCTGCGACTGGTTACGGCAGATAAAGCCGATGGCCTGCGGATTCTTGCCCGTATGAAGAACCACCTTGAAGAAGGCATCAGGCACTACCACCTTGTTCTTGCCCAACTTGCGATGCTCCTTATTCAGAAATATCGGTCCGCAGACAATATAAACCTTGCCATACTGCTTTGCCCAGTTGCGGCACTGCTGCTCTATCGTGTTCCATACCCCCGCATTCAGACTGTGGTTCTGCGGACACATATTGGTCATCAGGAAACACTCATCCATCGCCTGCTGACTCCATTTGTTGTCACCAGCCGGACACATGTGTCCCCTGTCCAATCCACTGTTATAATAATCCGCCAAAGTACCCACGGGTGCCGGCATCTTCTCATCATCAGCAAACTTACCGCGCGGCAACTTACCTGATGCATGCTCCCCCGTCAGCACCCAGGCTACCCAATTCGGCTGTCGCGTATCATGATTATAAGATACCGTATAAGCCAACCGATGCTTGATGGTCTCAGATACCTTTACCTTAGATACCGGAATCTCCAGCCCTTGCGCCTCCAGATTCGCACCCTCTCCAGCAGTTTCCTGCTTGTTCTCTGCAGACGATTCATCGCTCGCAGCATCAGCAGCCTCCTGCTTATTTTCCTTTACAACAAGTGCCTGATCTTCTGTTGCCAACGAAGAAACCTTCGGCAAGACAGAAAACGCCACTACTGCGGCAATCGCCAACAGCCAAATCTTAAATGTACCTACTTTCTTTTTCATATCATATTCATCATTAATTCATTTTCCGTAAAATTCAGAGTCTACACGATTCATTCCGCTTTTAGGTGAATAATCCCTAAAATCTCCACAAAAGTAGTATTTTTATGCGAAAAAGAGAAAGAAAATCATAAATTTCTTGCGCATTTCAAAATAAAACACTAACTTTGCATCGCTATGTAGGACAAACCTAGACTTAATACAGTAAAAGCTCAAACGTCTAAGAACTGAAAGTCAAAGGTTACGATACATTGGCAAAAGTGCTCTATGAAATGGACAAGTGAAGAGCATTAACAGAGATTAACTAAAAGTGATGCAAGTTTCCCGCCTTTTCTTGTTTTATACAAGGACTGAAGAGCCTCGACCAACCATATCGGGGTACATTTAGGCTGAGAAATATGAGACAATAAGAATCAAAACATAATAGCAAAATGAAAAAAATCAAATTATTCTCAATTGTAGCTGCCTTCGTTGCAGCTTTCGCATTCACTTCTTGTAATACAGACGACAGCGATGGCTTCCAGTGGCCAACGCCTCAGGAGTCTCAGGCTCTCTTCAGCCAGATTCAGGGTATGCACAATGGTGGAATCCTCTTCCCTGGCAGCGTAGGCACTACAGATGCAGAGAAGTTTGACAAGGATTCAGTTACCACTTATTGCTATGTAACTCCTAGCGACAGTATGCTCACTGTTAGGCAGGTAGAGGTGAGCAAGTTTGCAAAGTACTTCAGCGATGCCACACTGAAAGCTGAGGTAGAGAAGTTGCCTGCACAGGACTTAAAGATTAAGTTGGTGCCTTACAATGCAGCTCAGCAGATGTTTATCACTGCTACTCAAGACATCACTTACACCAATGCTGATGGCAAGAAGGTGCAGATTCAGTTCTATAGCGGCTTGAGCAACTATAGCTTGGCTTACATCGGCACAAAGAAGACCAACAACAAGAAGGAGCTCGGTGTATATATCACACCAGGCAGAGTGCTCGTAGATGGTCAGACTAAGGCAAATGCTCTCAAGTCATACGTTTACCGTGGTTATCTACAGGCTTACTACGCTATGCTCGAGATGGAACTCTAAGCCCATCTAAGAGCTAAGTTGCACAAGGAGCAGTAATCCTTATATATCAAGTAAGAAACTTACACTTACAAATATATATATGTTAATACTCTCTTAAAAATTAAACAAAAAAAGAAAACTATTAGAGGCGCAGTCTTCGTGAGAAGGTTGCGCCTTGTTGCATATATACAAAGAACGCTTTTGGTTGTACTCCTACCGAATGGCGGGAGAAAATGGCTGAAAATCATTCGTATTGAATAAAAAAGTACTGATTTTATTCAATACGATGGATAAAATGAATAAAAAACGACAAGGGTCTATATACCACGATGAACAGGTGGCGTATAGACCCTTGATTATATGGAGATATTCGTAATCTACATCTCCGCTATTATATTTTTTATGAATTGCTCAGATTCTTAATGATTTCCAAAGGTAGCTGGGTAGCTTTGGCAACCTGTTCGGCAGAAAGTCCCATTGCCAGCAAACGTTGTGCTGTTTCTGTGTTGGCCTCATGCTTGCCTTCAACTCTACCTTTCTCCATGCCTTTCTCCATGCCTTTTTCCATACCTTCTTCCATTCCTTTCTGATATCTGTCATCCAGAAGGGTTCTTTCAACACTTACCGAATCCCAAAACTTGTCATAGGCTCTGAGTTCGGCATCCGTAAAACCGGAAATCTCCAGTTCTTCTGTTGTCGGCAGATATTGTTGCTGTTGTATCAGTTCATCTTCATTGAGTGACTGAAGAGTATTCAGAAGGGTTTTCAATCGATCGGGATGATTGCCGAATATCTTCTTGAACGTAAGGTCTGCCTTAGGATCTAAGTACTTCATAACCATCTGTTTTAAAATTCTATAGCGCAAAGTTACGGTTTTATTTTCATATCTGCAAGAGTTTTCTAGGAAAAGTTTCGGAAAAAGTTAGAGAATACAAAGAAAAAGGGCGCATCCGGATTGGATGCGCCCTAACTTGTTAAATAAAATCGGAGTATGCAGCAGAATATTCAAGTGGTTCAGTCAGCTACTCCAGATGGTTCTGTCAGCGAGTCAAGACGTCTCGATAAATCGACGGATACGACTCCGTTAGCCTACGTTGTCGAATCCTTAACCCGATGCAGTCGAATCCTTAACCTTGTCCAGCCGTCTGCGTAACCCAGTGCAGCCATATCCTTAACCCGACGCAACCGCTTCAGTTGGTAAACGGAAGTACATCATTTTTTCACCTCATTTGGGTGGGCAATGACTATCAGGGCGAATTAACCTTTTTTGATGACTACCAGAGCCAATAATAGGTACCATCAGGGCGAAAAATATGCCTTCAGAGATGCCCGAATGACTACCAGGGCGAATCCTAAAAATAGAAGATATTGAATATCAGATAGTTAGGAGCTATTTTTTCTTCCCTACACTATACCAAGTATATTATATATATACATTTACATCTTTTACACTATACGTAATACGGGAGGAAAAAGATTTTTTTTTCAACAAATCAGCTATTAAAATGCATTTTTCCTCTTCAAAAAATTGCATAAGTCTGAAATAAATATTACTTTTGCATCATAAAAAAAATAAAGCTTATGAATTATCCCCAACGTATGTACAGCAAGACCGAGCTGGGTCTGCTCTACTTTCCCGACACAACCGACGGGGCGACAGCGCGCCGTCATATCATGGTATGGATTAAGCTGACGAGCCGGGGGCATAAAGAAAGACCGCCAGGCGTTTCTTTCTACGCCTGGCGGTCTAGATATTTCACAGAATAAGAACTTAGTTTTTCTTCCAAAGCTTGGTCATATCCTCCAGCGTCTTACCCTTGGTCTCAGGAACGAGCTTCCATACAAAGATGGCAGCGAGGATACAGATAACACCATACAGACCATAGGTGAACCAATAGCCCAGGCTGTTAGCCATCGGAACGAAAGAGGTAGAAACAATCCAGTTGAAAATCCACTGGAAGGCTACGGCAATCGCTACGGCAGCACCACGAATCGTATTAGGGAATACCTCGGCGATAAGTACCCAGCAGATTGGTCCCCAAGAGAACATGAATGATGCTGAATAAACCATGATGGATACCATGCACAACAACTGCAGATTAGGATTACCGAAGGTGATGGCTACACCGATGGCACCCAATGCCATGCCCAGAGAACCGGTAATGAGCAAAGGCTTACGTCCCAACTTCTCTACCGTAAAGATAGCCACACAGGTGAAACCGAGGTTCACGATACCATTGAATACGGTCAATACCATCGGATTGTCAAAGCCCATAGCCTCATAGATGCGAGGAGCATAATAAAGCACGGCATTGATACCTACAGCCTGCTGGAATACAGAGAGCATCACACCTACGAAGATACAGAGCACACCGTAAGTAAGCAGTTTTTCCTTCTTCTCAGTAACCGTATTCTTGATGTCGTTCAAAATCTTCTTAGCCTCTTCAGCACCATTGATGCGAGCCAGAATACGCTCAGCCTTCGCATCCTGACCAACCATGGCAAGATAACGGGGAGTCTCAGGTACGAAGCAGATAAGCAGAGCAAACAAGCCCGCAGGAATCATCTCAGACCCAAACATATAGCGCCATCCGGTTTCGATAGCCCAGGCAGCCTCGCCACCATTCAGAATCTGGTTCATACCATTGCCCACACTCTGGATAGCAGGAGCAATATGATCGCCAAGAATGAAGAAGTTGACGAAATAAACTACCAGCTGACCGAAGATGATGGCAAACTGGTTCCAGCTGACCAACATACCACGGATGTTACTAGGCGCAATCTCACCGATATACATCGGACATACAGCAGATGCCAGACCCACACCGATACCGCCAATCACACGATAGAGGTTGAACACGATGAGAAGCGTAAGATTAGGTTCGCCCTTTGGCAACACCAAAGACTCAGGACACATAGATCCCCATGCAGAGATGAAGAACATCACACCCGCAAAGATCAGCGAACGCTTACGGCCCCAGTTAGAAGCCATCACACCCGAAAGCGCCGAACCGATGATACAACCAATCAAGGCACTGGAAGAAGTGAATCCATGCCAGAAATCGGTATAGGTGAAATCCTCAGCACCCATGAAGAATGCCTGCAAACCCTTCTCGGCTCCCGAGATTACCGCGGTATCATAACCGAAAAGCAAGCCGCCCAAAACGGCTACCATCACAATTGAAATAAGATAGGCTCTAGAGCCTGTTTGTTTTTGTTCCATTATTTTTTAGGTTTAAATTTTAATCAATTTTCTGTAGAATAGCGTAGCATTTACCGGCAGGAAATCTTCTTTTTTCATGCCAAAAATCAATCTCCACCTCATAATATACGTTTTTTCTTTATAAATATTACGTTCAACATGCGGTTTTCCCCTATTTTTTTTGTAAATTTGCACCAAAATAAGAAGGAACATAGAATTTAGGTAATATGAACATAGCAGATTTTCTACATCAGCAGGGCGATAAGCGAGGCTTTTCGTTCGAGGTTTTACCTCCGCTGAAAGGTAACGGAACAGCTGCACTCTTCCGTACCATCGATGCGCTGAGCGAGTTTGGTCCTCGCTTTATCAACATCACTACGCACCATAGCGAGTATGTATACAAGGAACTGGAAAACGGTCTCCTCACTCGCCAGCGTGTGCGCCGCCGCCCGGGCACCGTAGCCATCGCAGGCGCTATACAGAATAAGTACGACATACCTGTCATCCCTCATATTATCTGCAGCGGTGCTACGAAAGAAGACATCGAGTACGAACTGCTCGACCTCCAGTTTCTGGGCATCAGCAACATTCTCGTTCTGCGAGGAGACAAGGCGAAAGAAGACCGGCAGTTTACACCAACCGAGAACGGTCATGCCCATGCCACCGACCTCCTGAAGCAGGTGAATCAGTTTAATGACGGTTTCTTCTTTGACGGCACTCCCATCAAGCACCCGGGCGACAAGTTCTGCTGCGGTGTAGCCTGCTATCCGGAGAAGCATGAAGAGGCGCCAAACCTCGAAATGGATATGCAGCATCTGCTGGAGAAACAACAGTTGGGCGCAGCGTATGCCGTTACCCAGCTCTTCTACGACAACGAGAAGTTCTATGCTTTCGTTGAAAAGGCTCGGCAGATAGGCGTAACCATTCCTATCATTCCTGCCATCAAGCCTTTCGCCAAGTTGAGCCAGCTCACTGTAGTGCCGAAAACCTTCCACTGCGATATTCCTGAAGAACTCGCACAGGAGGTATTGAAATGTAAAACTGACGATGATGCCAAGCAGCTCGGTATCGAGTGGACTACCGCTCAGGTGCAAGATCTCTTCGAACATGGTTACAACAATGTTCACTTCTTCACCGTATCGGCTGTAGACAGCGTCAAGCAAATAGCAAAAATTCTGTTTTAAATGCAAAGAAATGAAGTTATAGGTCAGCAAGAAGTATGGAACCGTCTCATGGAGATGGTTCAGGAGAACCGTTTGCCCCATGCGCTGATGTTCTGCGGTCCGCAGGGCTGCGGCAAACTGGCGATGGCACTGGCTTTTGCCAGCTATCTTCTGGGCGATTCACCGATGCTCAGGAAATGGGAACATCCGGACCTCCACTTCACCTTTCCTACCATCAAGACCGCTAATATGGGCAGTGACCATAAACCGGTGAGCCTCGACTTCATCAAGGAATGGAGAGAGCTGCTGCTTTCTAAAGGTCCCTATATCCAGATCAGCGACTGGATGCAGAAGATGGGCAAGACGGATGCCGACTATAACAAACAGGCTATCATCACTGCCGAAGAAACCGATGCCATCTCTCACGAACTGATGATGATGTCGAGTCAGGGCGGATATAAGATAAGTCTGATATGGCTCCCGGAGCGTATGAATATCCAAAGTGCCAACAAGATACTGAAACTGCTGGAGGAGCCGCCACGCCAGACGCTATTCCTGCTGGTAAGCGAGAATCCGGAACTGCTGCTCGAAACCATCAGAAGCCGTACACAGCGTATCGACTTCAAGAAGATAGAAACCGCTGAGATGGAAAAAGCGCTGATAGAACGGAGGGCGCTGGAGCCAGACATGGCACACCGCATAGCCCGTATCGCCAACGGCAACTGGAACCTCGCACTCGAAGAACTGGATGCAGGAAACGAAAACCGGCAGCATCTCGACATGTTCATCATGCTGATGCGACTGGCTTACATGCGCAAGATAGGTGACCTCAAGAAGTGGACCGATGTGATAGCAACCTTTGGAAGAGAAAAGCAGAAACGCATGCTCGACTACTTCATGCACATGCTCAGAGAAAGTTTCATGTACAACTTCCGGAATCCGGAACTGAGCTACATGACGCAGGATGAGGAGAACTTTGCCAAGAACTTTGCCCGCTTTATCAACGAGGCAAACATCATTGACATCTCCAACCTCTTCGAAGACAGCAAGCGCATGATTTCGCAAAATGCCAATGCCAAAATCGTTTTCTTCGATATGGCGCTCAAAATCATCGTCCTCCTTTTAAGGAAGTGAAGAGTGAAGAATTCAAATGAATAACGGGGCAGATGCCGGTCATTATTCATTGTACATTATAAATTAGACATTATAAATTAGACGATCGTGGATTACAAAAATATGAAATTCAGGATGTGGAACGGCTGCGACCGTGGTCTGTGCGCTAAGGGCGTAGGAAGACAGGACAGACAGCTCAACACATACGACTGGCTTGCCGATGTACCCGGCAATGCTGAAAGTACTGACCTCGTGGAGGTACAGTTCAAGAATACCCGTAAGGGATATTACCACAATGTGAATAACCTCGACCTGAAGAAGGGCGATATAGTGGCGGTAGAGGCTAACCCGGGTCACGACATC
Source organism: Segatella copri (assembly GCF_015074785.1). NCBI lineage: Bacteria > Pseudomonadati > Bacteroidota > Bacteroidia > Bacteroidales > Prevotellaceae > Segatella > Segatella copri. Next base: position 3,645,418 of record NZ_CP042464.1, on the reverse strand, counting down.
GGTGTGGTTACGCTGACCGGAAGACTGGTAAAACTCCAGATTAAGAAGGCAAACCTCAAGTCGCAGGATGACATCAAGCGTATCTACCGTATCGCCAAGCAGGTGGATCTTGACAAATGCAAGGAGGCTAAGAGCCGTGAACACGGCACCATGATCCAGAGCCGCCAGATTGCCAAAGATCTCGGACTGAAGATGAAAATAGGTGATGTAGAATATCAGGGAGACGGCAACAAGGCTATCTTCTATTACATCGCTGACGAACGTGTGGACTTCCGCCAGCTCATCAAGGTTCTTGCCGATACCTTCCATGTGCGCATTGAGATGAAACAGATCGGTGCGCGACAGGAAGCAGGTCGCATCGGTGGAACGGGTCCTTGCGGCAGAGAACTCTGCTGCGCTACCTGGATGAAGAACTTCATCAGCGTTAGCACCAATGCAGCACGCTATCAGGACATTTCTCTGAATCCTCAGAAACTTGCCGGTATGTGCGCCAAACTGAAGTGCTGTCTCAACTACGAGGTAGACAGCTATGTAGAGGCTAGCAGAAAGTTGCCTCCTAAGGATGCCGTACTGCAGACTGCCGACGGTGATTTCCATCAGTTCAAGGTGGATATCCTGGCTGGTCTTATCACCTACTCTTCTGACAAGAACCTTGCTTCCAACCTCGAAACCATCAGCATCGAGCGTGCCAAGGCTATCATCGAAATGAACCGTCAGGGCGAGAAGCCATTGAGCCTGATGGAAGACGGTAAGGTTAAGCCTGCAGCCAAGCCAACCGACCTGCTTGCCGAAGCAGATTTGAGCCGCTTTGACAAGGCTAAGAAAAAGAAGAAGAAGAACAATAAGAATAAGGGACCTCGTCAGCAGGAGGGAGACAACAAGCCTCAGAAGAACGAGAACCGCGCGCAGAATGGCGACAACAAACCTCAGAAGAATGAAGGCAAACCAAACAACCAGCGCCGCGACAACCGTAATCAGGGCAATCATCCTAAGGGTGACAACCGCCAGCCAAGAAACGACAGACGACCTAACAAGGGCAACAAGCCGCAGAATGGCAACAAACCACAGGGTGGAAACAAGCCACAAGGCAACAATGCTCCTCAGAATGGCAACAAGCCACAGGGCAATAACGCCCCACAAGGTGGCAACAAGCCACAAGGCAATAACGCCCCACAAGAATAAAGAATAGGAGCTAGAAAAAGATGAAAAAGACTGTTTATTTCATCGTTTTGACAGCGATCGTTCACATTCTCTCTGCCTGCAGCGGTTCGACCGTATACGATGAGTATGCCCATACACCGATTGCAGGATGGGAGAAGAACGACACCCTATCATTCGAAGTATCACCTCTACTCGAGGCAGGGCATTACAGGCAAAGCTTAGGACTTCGCATTACAGGTGCCTATCCGTTCATGGGACTTACGCTCATCGTAGAACAGACGGTTTATCACCGAAACAGAAAGATACCTGGCGAATGCAAGACAGATACGGTCAACTGCCAGCTGATTGACAAAAACGGCGTGAGCAAAGGACAGGGTATCAGCTACTATCAGTATAACTTCCCTATCAACATCTATCAGATGCATCAGGGCGATTCCATACACGTAGCCATCAGACATGATATGAAAAGAGAAATCCTGCCCGGTGTGAGTGACATCGGCATCAAGATTTCAAAGATACAATAAAAAAAGAGTGAACAGATTGTTGATGAATCTGTTCACTCTTTTTTTTAACTTCTCACTAAGTTCCTACCCGCATCAATTCTCAAGAAGATGAAAAGAAGGATGGTAAATCCCCATAACGAACTGCCACCATAACTGAAGAACGGCAGCGGAATACCGATAACCGGTGTTAACCCCAGCACCATTCCCACATTAATAAATAGGTGGAAGAGGAATACCGACAGGACACAATAGCCGTAGATACGCCCGAACTTATAAGGTTGCCGCTCAGCCAGATGCATCAACCGCAATATCAAAGCCAGGAAAAGCAGCAGCACGCCTGCCGAACCGAGGAAACCTTCCTCCTCGCCTACCGTACAGAAGATAAAGTCTGTATCCTGCTCAGGAACGAACTTCAGTTTGGTCTGCGTTCCATTGAGGAAACCTTTTCCCTGAAGTCCGCCGGAACCAATGGCAATCTCACTCTGATGCACGTTATATCCCGCACCTGCCAAATCTTCATCCAGTCCCAGCAGTACGTTGATACGCACTCTCTGATGAGGTTCCATCACATGATTCAGCACATAATCGGCAGAATAGAAGAAAGCGATACTTCCCAACGAAAAGATTGAGATGAGGAAGTAATTCCGGAACCGGGTTCTCAGTCCCTGATAAACCAGGAATCCAATCATCATGGCACACAGGAAGAGCTGGATCCACACAATGTCGAACGGAATGACATAGGTAGAAAAGAGCACGAAGAGCAGCGTAATGCCTACCGAATAGGAAAGGATCATCAGTGCCTGTTTCCTATCGCCCGTATAGGAGTTCACCATGCCAGCCGTAAAAATCTGCACCAGCAGAAGCACAACAAACTTACCCACAGAAGTATAGGTATCCCACATCATCACGTTCTCATACTTCACACCCACTACGAAGTAAGCCACCATCGACACGCCGGTAAAGAGAATGGCACCCGGCATTCCTTCGCGGTAAAGCATGAGGAAGAATGAAAGATAAACCAAGGCAGAACCCGTTTCGCGCTGACCTACGATACAGAGCATCGGCAGAACGATAATGCCTACGGCTGCCATGAAATGCTTCAGGTTCTGCATACTGAAACCATAGCTTGACATAAACTTGGCTACCGCCAGAGCCGTAGCAAACTTACCAAACTCAGCCGGTTGCAGTCGAAGCGGTCCCAACACCAGCCAGGAGTGGGAACCCTTGATGCTATGCGGATTGAATATCGTAGCAAAGAGCAAGAGTATCAGGACGCCATAGATGACATACGAGAAGGTATCGTAAAACCGGTCATCAAGCAGCAGGATTACCAATCCCAGTGCTATGGATGTGCCAATCCATATAATCTGCATACCCGAACGGGCACCCAGACTGAATATCTCGTTGTCACCATAGTTATAGCTGGCTCCACAGACGCTCACCCATCCGAAGATGAGGAGTGCCAGATAAATACCTATCGTCCACCAGTCAAGTGAAGCAAGCACACTAGGTTGTTTATTATCGATCATAATCTATAAACTATCAACTATAAACTATTAACTGAAAACTATCTACTGCTTAATCCGTAGGCGATTCTACGGGCCTGCATCTCTGCAGCCCTATGCTCAGAATCAGGAGATAACTTACCCTTGAGATACTGTTCCATCATCAGACCACCGATAGGCACACCATAGTCAGCACCCCAACCACCATTCTCTACATACACGGCAATGGCAATCTTCGGGTTGTTCATCGGAGCAAAGCCCATGAATACAGAGTGGTCATGGCCACGGTTCTGTGCCGTACCCGTCTTGCCGCAAGCTTCGAAATCGTAGCGGCCGAGCAACTTACAGGTTCCCTTCAGCGCCGAACTTCTCATACCGGCTACCACATAGTCGTAAGCCCGTCGGGAAGCCTTGGTATAATGGCGTCGGGTATAGAGCGTATCAAGCGGTTCGCCCTTCACCTTTCTCACTACATGAGGCACATAATAGTATCCCCTGTTGGCAATGGTAGCACCCAGGTTGGCTATCTGCAACGGCGTGAGGTTAACCTCACCCTGACCGATAGAAATACTGATTACCGTCAGTCCGTTCCATGAACCATTGTAAGCCTTATCATAGAACTGTGCATTCGGAATCAGACCGCGTTTCTCGCCAGGCAAGTCGATGCCCAACTTATAGCCGAATCCCATGCTCACCATATAATTTTTCCATACGGTCATCGCATTCTGTACGCTGCCATACTTCTTGCGGTTACCTATCATATAGTAAAGACCCCAACAGAAGTAACCGTTACAAGAGGTACTGATGGCATCAACCAGCGAAATAGGCGACGGGTGACCATGACAGCCTACATGCAGCCCCCTATAAGAGAAACCATGATTACATGGGAAAGCTGTTCCCGGTGTGATGATACCTTCTGTAAGATAAGTCAGCGCCTGGGTGGTCTTAAAGGTAGAACCCGGAGGATACTGACCCTGAATACTACGGTTCAGGAGCGGTTTCCAAGGATTACGCGAGAGCCACTTGTGCATCTTACCACGGTTTCTACCCACCAGACGTCTTGGATCGTAAGAAGGAGAAGAAACCATAGCCAGCACATCGCCCGTTCTAGGATCGATGGCAACGATACTGCCGATTTTACCCTGGAGCAGACGTTCGCCCAAGGCTTGCAACTTGACATCCAATCCCAGCGTCAAGTCCTTTCCAGCCACAGGTTTCTGGTCGAGTTTACCATTCTGATAGCTACCCTGTATTCTTCCGTGGGCATCTCTCAGCATGATCTTCACACCCTTCTCACCACGCAGTTGCTTCTCATAAAACTTCTCGATACCCAGTTTTCCGATATAGTCACCAGCCTGATAGTAGTCATCATCTTCAATATCGCTTTGCGAAACCTCACCCACATCACCCAGCACATGGGCTGCATAAGGGTAGGTATATTCTCTGACGGTACGTTTCTGGACATAGAAACCGGGGAATCGGAACATCTTCTCCTGGAACACACTGAAATCCCGGTCGCTCAGCTGTCCCATAAAAAGCTGCTGGGTATAGCGCGAATAGCCCGGGTTTTTAGAGCGGTCCTTGATATCGTTCATTCGCTTGATAAAAAACTCTTTCGTGATACCCAGCGAATTACAGAAATCCATCGTATCAAGTCTGCCGCTCTCCTCGTTCATGACCACCATCAGATCGTAAGACGGCTGATTATACACCAGCAGCTTACCATTACGGTCGTAAATGGCACCACGGGCGGGAAACTCAATATGCTTCAAGAAGGCATTACTGTCGGCATTCTTCTTGTAGTCGTCGCTCATAATCTGAAGCGTAAACAGACGAATCATGTAAATGACCACAATAGCTATGGCCACTCCACCGATAACGAATCTACGTTTTTCAAGATTGTAATCCAACATACCTTATTATATATAGCAAACTAAAAATCGTGTTCTTTTCTCTCTCATCACTTATCCGGAATCTTACTTTCTGAAACTTTCTGTCGCCATCACCAATATATAAGTGATAACCGTACTTCCGCCTATACATTCCAACCAGTGAACCCAATTAAAGAAATTGAATGTTTCGAGTGTAAAGAACAATAGATTATAAACGAGAATGATGAAGAATACGTACCAGCAATATGCACCTACGCCGATAGAACGCATGGACGGTTCCAGATCGTCGGCGCTGTCGCGCGGTACGAAAAGTTCAAACAAATAAGGTTGTAGCAGTCCTACGGCAGTCATCGAAGCTGCTGCAACACCTGGCGTATTGGCAAATACGTCCACACAAAGCCCCATCATAAAGCACCACAATAACACCGCCCATTTAGGATGGTTGCGGCGGAAATGCAGTACCATAATGATATACAGCAAGGGGGTGGCACAATTGAATAGATGAATATGATTAAACACCAATCCCTGTACCAGCACGAGCACCACAAAGGTAGCTAGTCTTTTCACTAAATCTATACTCATTGCTTTTTATATCCTCTTACTATACGTCATTATTGATTATTGTCTCCATTTGTTTCGATGCTATCCTGTGCGGCACGCATAATCTCCAACCGCTCTTTCATGGCGGCATCATCAATTACACATACATCACGCAGACGGGCAAAATCGGTAGAGAGGCGAAGTTGTACGCGATACGACAGTCCATCGGCGGAGTTGAACACGTGCAATATCCTGCCTACTCTCACTCCAGGAGGGAAGACAGCAGAATAGCCACTCGTTACCACATAGTCACCCAATTTAAAGTGAGCATGACGTGGCACCTCTTCCAGATAGGCAAGGTCAGACACACCACCCTTCCAGCGCAGATAGCCAAAATAGCCTCTATTCTGAATCATACAACTGATGTTCGACTTCGTGTTCAATACCGGAATCACGATAGCATAATGTTCTGCCACCAGATACACGATACCCACAACACCCGTACCGCTGATTACACCCATATCCTTGTGGATGCCATCCGCGCTACCCTTGTCAATTGTCATCAGGTTGCCGGGTTTATCGACACTATTCGCCACTACCTTAGCCGGAATCAGACGATAGTTTCTCAGCAATGCAAACTGGTCACGATGGTAGATGCTGCTATCCTTGGTCACGCTCACGAGACTGTCGGAAAGTTTCTGCACCTCCTGTTCGAGATACGCATTGCGCTGTGTCAGTTCCTGGTTCACCTTGGTAAGTGAGAAGAATGTTTCTACATTCGCATCCCATTCATACAACTTACCCGTTACGGCATTAGCCGAGGAGAACCAGGCACTGCCCTGATAGCTGTTATACTGAAACAACAGCACCATACTCACCACCTCAAGAATCAGGAAGACAAACCAATGGTTGTATTTCGCTAAAAACTCTAAAAGGTTGCGCATACTTTATTCTTACTATTAGAATAAGTTCTGATTATCTCATCAAGAATGAGAAACGGTCTACATTCTTCAACGCAATACCAGCACCCTTGGCAACACTGTGCAATGGATCTTCTGCGATGTGGAATGGGATATTGATCTTATCCTGCAAACGCTTGTCGAGACCGCGGAGCAAAGCACCACCACCAGAGAGCCAGATACCATTCTTCACGATATCGGCATAGAGCTCAGGAGGTGTGTTCTCCAATGCTGAGAGCACAGCGTTCTCAATCTTTGCCACGGTCTTATCCAGACAGTGGGCAATCTCCTGGTAGCATACAGGTACCTCCATAGGCAACGCTGTAATACGGTTAGGACCATGTACGATGAAATCTTCTGGAGCCTCATCACCCAGATCGGTCAGAGCTGAACCCACATGAATCTTGATACGCTCAGCCATACGCTCAGAAACCTTCACGTTGTGCTGACGGCTCATATATTCCTGAATATCGGCAGTAAGGTCGTCACCTGCTGTACGGATTGAGTTGTTCGATACGATACCACCCAATGAGATGACAGCGATTTCGGTAGAACCACCACCTATATCAACAATCATATTACCCTCTGGAGCCTCAACATCGATACCGATACCGATAGCGGCTGCCATTGGCTCAAAAATCAAATATACATCACGTCCGTCGGCATGCTCGGCAGAGTCGCGCACAGCACGAAGCTCAACCTCGGTAGAACCAGAAGGTACACCGATAACCATACGGAGTGAAGGAGAGAAGAGACGGCTACCCGTATGAACCATCTTAATCAATCCACGCATCATCTGCTCACAGGCAGTAAAGTCGGCAATCACGCCATCACGCAATGGTCTGATAGTACGGATATTATCATGAGTCTTCTCGTACATCATCTTAGCCTTCTCGCCCACAGCAATCATCTTGTCGGTGCGGCGGTCAAGGGCTACAACAGAAGGTTCATCCACTACAATCTTATCATCACTGATAATGATGGTATTGGCTGTACCCAAGTCCATTGCGATTTCCTGAATAAATGAAAAAAATCCCATTTCGTTTCTAAATTATTTTAAGCTTAAAATTTTCTTTTTATTTAAGGAGTTAAGGAGTTAAAGGAGCATAGAAGCCACGGCAACAGTCTGTCATATACCGGGGATGGAATCCCCCGCAGACACTTGTCCTGACTTCTTCCACTTCTTAACTCCTTAACTACTTTATTTTTCCGAGAGTTTACTTAGCAAACCATGCATGGATTGCAGTATCGTAGTGAGAGCTTACACCGAATGCACGCTCTGCAAACATCTTGCGGTCTTCGATATCAGTCTCAGCACCCTTCTTCTTCAGGATATCGAGCAATACGCCGTATTCTGCCTTGCTAGGAACGATAACCACGTCCTTGAAGTTTTTGGCACCTGCACGAATCAAAGAGATACCGCCAATATCGATTTTCTCGATGATATCAGCATCGCTAGCACCGCTAGCTACAGTCTGCTCGAAAGGATACAAGTCTACGATGACGAGATCGATAGAAGGGATTTCGTATTCCTTCATCTGCTCCTGGTCACCCTCGTTGTCACGGCGAGCCAAGATACCTCCAAATATTTTAGGATGAAGAGTCTTTACGCGACCACCCAAGATAGATGGATAGGTAGTGACATCCTCAACTTTCTCGCATTCATAACCCAAAGATTCGATAAACTTCTGGGTACCACCAGTACTCAGGAACTTAACACCCTCTTCATTCAACTTGGCGAGCAATTCGTCCAAGCCATCCTTGTGGAAGACAGACACCAACGCTGTCTTGATTTTCTTTGTTTCAGCCATTGAACTTATAAATTATAATTTATGATGGTGCAAAGGTACGAAGATTATTTTGATTACACAACATTTCCCCCCATAAAATAGCATTATTTAAAGGATATTTAAAAGATAATTGAGAGAAATCAAGAAATAAGCAACTCAAGTTTGGCATGTAAGCCCCACACGCCCAGAAAGGGCAAAAGCCCCTAGCCCGTACTCAAACCACCTTCTTCTGTCATTCTGTCCGGAAATATCTCTTATTTCTATCTTTTACCTACCAAAAACAAGACAGATTGTCAGTAAATCATTGATTTTCAACGAATAGGCATAAGTTTCGCTAAAGGATGGGAGGAACGCACCGGGAGGTTTCCAAAGAGAAGTTTCCGGCGCTCATCCAAATAACGCAAATAAGAATATATAATATAAGAAAGGAGATATTAATATGACATTCGACAAATTTACAATCAAGGCGCAGGAGGCGGTACAGGAAGCCGTAAACATTGCGCAGCGAAATGGTCAGCAAACCATCGAACCGGTGCATCTGCTTAGCGGTATCCTTGAAAAGGCTACCGATGTGACCAACTACATCTTCCAGAAGTTGGGCATGAACGGACAGCAAATCGCCATGCTCTTGCGTCAGGAGATGCAACATCTGCCTCGTGTGCAGGGCGGCGGTCAGCCGTACCTCAGCAACGAGACTAACCAGATACTGATGAATGCCGAAGATACCGCCAAGAAAATGGGCGACGAGTTCGTTAGCGTAGAGCCTATCCTGTTGGCTATCGTTCAGGGCAACTCTACTGCTGCACGTATTCTGAAGGATGCTGGTGCAAATGCCAAAGATATGCTCGCTGCCATTCAGGCACTGAGACAGGGACAGAACGTAAAATCACAAAGCGCTGATGACAACTATCAGAGCTTGGAGAAATATGCGAAAAACCTTGTAGAACAGGCAAGAAGCGGCAAGCTGGACCCAGTTATCGGACGTGATGAGGAAATAAGAAGAGTACTCCAGATTCTGTCACGAAGAACCAAGAACAACCCTATTCTGATAGGTGAACCTGGTACAGGTAAGACTGCCATCGTAGAAGGTCTTGCCGAGCGTATCGTACGTGGCGATGTACCGGAGAATCTGAAGAACAAGCAGCTCTATTCTCTCGATATGGGTGCGCTGGTAGCCGGTGCCAAATATAAGGGTGAGTTCGAGGAGCGTCTGAAGAGCGTCATTAAAGAGGTAACCAACGCCAACGGCCAGATTATCCTCTTCATCGATGAGATTCACACGCTGGTAGGTGCAGGCGGTGGCGAGGGTGCCATGGATGCAGCTAACATTCTGAAGCCAGCCCTGGCTCGTGGTGAACTGAGAGCCATCGGTGCTACTACCCTCAACGAGTATCAGAAGTACTTCGAGAAGGATAAGGCGCTGGAACGCCGTTTCCAGACCGTCATGGTCAATGAGCCTGACGAGGTAGACGCCATCAGTATCCTCCGTGGTATCAAGGAGCGCTACGAGAACCATCATAAGGTACGTATTCAGGATGATGCCTGCATCGCAGCCGTCAAGTTATCAGAGAGATACATCTCTGACAGATTCCTCCCTGATAAGGCTATCGACCTGATGGATGAGGCAGCAGCCAAACTGAGAATGGAGCGTGACTCTGTACCAGAAGAACTGGATGAGATTACCCGCCACTTGAAGCAGTTGGAGATTGAGCGTGAGGCCATCAAGCGCGAGAATGACCAACCTAAGATTCAGCAGTTGGATAAGGAAATTGCAGAATTGAAGGATCAGGAGCATGACTTCCGTGCTAAATGGGAAGGCGAAAAAGCGCTCGTCAACAAGATTCAGCAGGATAAACAGGAGATAGAAAACCTGAAGTTTGAGGCTGAACGCATGGAGCGCGAAGGCAATTACGAACGCGTAGCTGAAATCCGCTATTCTAAACTTAAGGCGCTTGAGGATGACATCAAGAAGATTCAGGAGCAGCTGAAGAGTACACAGGGTGGCGCAGCGATGGTAAGAGAGGAAGTTACTGCTGATGATATCGCTGAGGTTGTAAGCCGCTGGACCGGAATACCAGTAAGCCGTATGATGCAGAGCGAGCGTGAAAAACTGCTCCACCTGGAGGAAGAACTCCACAAGAGAGTCATCGGACAGGACGAGGCTATCACCGCTGTAAGTGATGCCGTTCGCCGCAGCCGTGCCGGTTTGCAGGATCCTAAGCGTCCTATCGCCAGTTTCATCTTCCTCGGTACTACCGGTGTAGGTAAGACGGAACTTGCCAAGGCGCTGGCTGAGTATCTGTTCAATGACGAGTCGATGATGACCCGAATTGATATGAGTGAATATCAGGAAAAGTTTAGCGTAACCCGTCTGATCGGTGCGCCTCCAGGGTATGTAGGATACGATGAAGGTGGTCAGTTGACCGAGGCTGTACGCCGCAAACCATACAGTGTGGTTCTCTTCGATGAGATTGAGAAGGCGCATCCCGATGTATTCAATACCCTGTTGCAGGTATTGGACGATGGCCGTCTGACTGACAACAAGGGTCGTGTAGTCAACTTCAAGAACACCATCATCATCATGACTTCCAACGCAAGCCGTGAGATGTTGCGCAAGACCTTCCGTCCTGAGTTTCTGAACCGTATTGATGATATCATTACCTTCAAGCCGTTGACCCAGGAGCAGATTGTCGAGGTTGTAGAACTTCAGATGAAGCGAGTAAAGAAGATGTTGGAGCCTCAGGGCTTTGAACTTCGCTGGACTCCTGCAGCTATCCAGTATCTGGCAAAGGTAGGATACGACCCTGAGTTTGGTGCCCGTCCTGTAAAGCGCGCTATCCAGGATTATGTCTTGAACGACTTGAGTAAGAAGATTCTTGCAGAAGAGGTTAGCAGAGAGAAGCCAATTACCATCGATCATACAGACGCAGATGGATTGGTCTTCAAAAACCAATAATTCCAGCAGATAACCAATCCGCGGAAAAAACGGATTGAAACATAAAATAAAGAGGGTGACAGATTCAGAAATCTGCCACCCTTTTTTATTTATTATACACTGTTTCCATCAACACACTCCACCTTGACCGCCAATCTGCCATCAGGTGATGTTACTTCATAATTGTTGGCTTGCGCACAAACCGCGCCGAGCAACAAAATACCAGCAATACAAAAGTTTTTGCTTCATTTTCATGTTATTGTTAGGTTGAAATTATTATCTGTCTATGACGCAACAGCAGTATAGCCGACGTTCCAGCTTCTGTTACTGTAGCGTACAACAAAAATCGTTTCTGAATGAGAAGAAAACAAAAAGCCCCGACATCACGTCGAGGCCTTTGAAGTTTTTGAATGTTTCAGCAGTTTGTGTTTTTTATGTAGTTATGATTTGTTCGTTTTTGAAAATCAATTCTTTTTCTGGGTGCAAAATTAAGACAAATATTGATATAAATCAAATAAATCTCGATTTTTTATGCAAAAAACCACGTAAACGTTTACAATTTTTGCGCACCAAAAAGACCATTTGTGAGCTGTTGTGGCTAAAATACAGCTGTGCATTTTGTGTCTTTTGACTATTTTCTGCTACATTAATAAAAAAGTTAAAATATTGATGCTATATTTTGTTTTCTCTGTATTTTACACTACCTTTGCACTATCTTTTCACATTATTATATATATAAAGAAAATAGATGAAAGAATTTGTAATATCAGAAGTCAAGGCGGAAACCGCTGTACTCGTGGGTCTGATTACCAAGACACAGGACGAAGCCAAGACAAAAGAATATCTCGACGAGTTGGAATTTCTTGCCGATACTGCGGGGGCTGTCACCGTAAAGCGATTCACGCAGAAGGTGGTTTCTCCTAACCAGACCACCTATGTGGGTAAGGGAAAACTCGAAGAAATCAAAGAATATATCAAAAACGAAGAAGAGGAAGATAGAGAAGTAGGTATGGTCATCTTTGATGATGAGCTTTCTGCCAAACAGATCCGTAACATCGAACAGGAACTGCAGGTGAAGATTCTGGACCGCACCTCACTCATCCTCGATATCTTCGCCATGCGTGCGCAAACCGCTGCGGCTAAAACCCAGGTAGAGTTGGCGCAATACCGCTATATGCTCCCTCGTCTGCAAAGACTCTGGACTCACCTGGAACGACAGGGTGGTGGTTCAGGATCTGGTGGCGGTAAGGGATCTGTTGGTCTGCGTGGACCGGGTGAGACCCAGCTCGAGATGGACCGCCGTATCATCCTCGGCAGAATGAGTCTCCTCAAAGAACGACTGGCAGAAATCGACAAGCAGAAGACTACACAGCGAAAAAACAGAGGCAGAATGGTGCGCGTGGCACTGGTGGGCTATACCAACGTAGGTAAATCTACCATCATGAATCTGCTCAGCAAGAGCGAGGTGTTTGCAGAGAACAAACTCTTTGCCACCCTCGACACCACCGTACGCAAGGTGGTGGTAGACAACCTGCCGTTCCTCCTTGCCGATACCGTAGGATTCATCCGCAAATTGCCAACCGACCTGGTCGACTCCTTCAAGAGTACCCTTGACGAGACACGCGAGGCCGACCTCCTTCTGCACGTAGTAGATATCTCACATCCCGACTTCGAAGAGCAGATCCAGGTAGTAGAGAATACGCTCAAGGAACTGGATTGCGCCGATAAGCCATCGATGATTATCTTCAACAAGATAGACAACTACTCATGGGTAGAAAAAGAGGAAGACGACCTCACACCGATGGAGAAAGAGAACATCCCGCTGGAAGACCTGAAGAAGACATGGATGGCAAAACTCAATGAGGACTGCCTCTTCATCTCGGCAAAGAACAAGGAGAACATCGACGAATTCCGCGAGATACTCTACAAGAAAGTAAGAGAGTTGCACGTACAGAAGTATCCATACAACGACTTCCTGTACCAGGATTATGAGTAAGAACATAAATATCAATAACAAGTAAGTTATGAATGATTACAGACCTTTAACCACCGAGGAAATCGAGGTGCTTAAACATAACGACTGCTGGGCCGAAGACTGGACCTCAGTCAATGTATCAGAAGATTTCAAGCCCAACTTCATGCACCGCGTGATGCTCTATGGCGAAATAAACATCGGATCCTTCAACAAGAACGTGGAGGTGAGCCAGGGCTTCGTAAAGCATTCGGGCATCAACAATGCCACCTTGCGCAATGTAACCATAGGCGACGACTGTCTGATAGAAAACGTAGGCAATTTCATCAACAACTATACCATTGGCGATGATTGCTACATCTCAAACATCTCGACCATGGAAACCACCGAGGGAGCTACTTACGGCGAAGGAAATCTTGTGAGCGTACTCAACGAGGTGGGCGAAGGCAACGTAATCCTCTTCAGCGATCTGAACAGCCAGCTGGCAGCCTTCATGGTGAAACATTTCCCTGACAAGGAAATGAAGGAGAAAATCCGCCAACTCATCAAGACCGACATCGACAACAAGATGCCGGATCGGGGCCAGATTGGCAATAATGTGAAGATCATCAATACCAAGGAGATTACCAACTGCGTAATCAATGATTACTGCGAAGTGAACGGTGCTTCCCGTCTGAGCGACTGTACGCTATTGGGCTCTGTTCATGGCAACGTATATATCGGCACAGGCGTTATTACAGAAAACAGCATCATCGCTGAAGGCGCCAGCGTCATCAACAGCGTAAAGATACAGGATTGCTTCGTAGGCGAAGCCTGCCAGTTGTCTAACGGCTTTACCGCTTCAGCCTCCGTATTCTTCGCCAACTCCTATATGAGCAATGGCGAGGCTTGTGCAGCATTCTGCGGTCCTTTCACCGCTTCTCATCATAAGAGCAGTCTGCTTATCGGAGGCATGTTCTCTTTCTATAACGCCGGTTCTGCCACCAACTTCAGCAACCATGCCTACAAGATGGGACCTATGCACTGGGGCATTCTGGAGCGCGGTTCCAAGACAGCCAGCGGTGCTTATCTCCTGATGCCAGCCACTCTGGGTTCCTTCTCAGTATGCTTCGGCAAGCTGATGCACCACCCTAACACCCGCAACCTGCCTTTCGCCTATCTCATTGCCGATGGCGACAAGATGTTCCTCATCCCGGGCAGAAACATCACTACCGTAGGTCTGTACCGCGACATCAAGAAATGGCCTAAGCGTGATCTCCGTGCTATGGAGAACCGCAAGAGCATCGTCAACTTCGACTGGCTTTCGCCTTATTCTGTTGGCGAGATTCTGAAGGGTAAGAAGATTCTTGAAAACCTGCGCGAGGTAACGGGCGATAACGTTTCGCAGTATCTCTATCACGAATATATCATACCGGCTTCATCGCTCCACAAGGGCATCAAATATTATGATATCGCCCTCCGCATCTACATGGGTGCCGTATTGAAGCGTGTACTGAAGCGCGACCCAGCCATCACCCCTCCAGCCAGTCATGTCGGCGTGGGCGATTGGGATGATCTTTCGGGACTCCTACTCCCTGTTTCTGAAGAAGAAGGCATCGTTAGGGATGTGAAGGAAGGAACTATCGAGAATATAGAACAGTTGCTCGACCGGTTTGAAGAAATCAATGCCAACTATCGCGACTACCAGTGGGCATGGACCTACCAGATGATCTGCGATTACTACGGCATCAGTGACATCACACTCGAAGATGCCAACCGCATACACGAAGATTATATCAAGGCACGCCGCTCATGGATAGCAGAAATCCGGAAGGATGCTGAGAAAGAATTCGCCATGGGCGATGTGGAGGAAGAGGTTTTCCGCAACTTCGTCGACAGCCTCGACCAGGAAATAGAATACGAGAATTAATTAGACTTGAATATTTCAACAGTTTAAAATAACAAAAAACATTATGGCAAAAACTCCAGATTTTAAGTATGCTCCAATGTTCCAGATTGGAGAGGACAAGACAGAGTATCGCCTTATCTCTAAGGAAGGCGTAAGCACAGCAGAGTTCGAGGGTAAGACTATCCTCAAGGTTTCTAAGGAAGCTCTTACTTTGCTGGCGCAGCAGGGTTTCCACGACGTAGAGTTCAAGCTCCGTCGTGAGCACAACCTCCAGGTAGCTAAGATTCTCAGCGACCCAGAGGCTTCAGAGAACGACAAGTACGTAGCACTCCAGTTCCTCCGCAATGCAGAGACTGCCGTGAAGGGCATCCTCCCATTCTGCCAGGATACAGGTACTGCTATCATCCACGGTGAGAAGGGTCAGCGCGTATGGACCGATTTCGAGGACGAAGAGGCACTGAGCCTGGGTGTTTACAACACCTTTACTCAGGACAACCTCCGTTATTCTCAGAACGCTCCTCTCAACATGTATGATGAGGTGAACACCCGTTGCAACCTTCCTGCTCAGATTGATATCGAGGCTACAGAGGGCGACGAGTACCGCTTCGTGATGGTAGCTAAGGGTGGTGGCTCTGCCAACAAGACCTACTTCTACCCAATGACCAAAGCTACTATCCAGAACGAGGGCACATTGCTCCCATTCCTCGTAGAGAAGATGAAGAGTCTGGGTACAGCAGCATGTCCTCCTTACCACATCGCCTTCGTTATCGGTGGTACTTCAGCTGAGAAGAACCTCCTCACCGTGAAGTTGGCTTCTATCAAGTACTACGACGAGTTGCCTACAACAGGTGATGAGACGGGTCGTGCTTTCCGTGACATCGACTTGGAGAACAAGCTTCTCGAAGAGGCTCACAAGATTGGCTTGGGTGCACAGTTCGGCGGTAAGTATCTCGCTCACGATATCCGCGTGATCCGTTTGCCACGTCATGGTGCAAGCTGCCCTATCGGTATGGGTGTAAGCTGCTCTGCCGACCGTAACATCAAGGCTAAGATCAACAAGGATGGTATCTGGTTGGAGAAGATGGATGAGAATCCAACAGAGTTGATTCCTGAGGAGCTCCGCAACCCAGGTGAGGGAACCAAGGGTATCGAGATTGACCTCGACAAGGGTATCGACGCAGTACGTGCTGAGTTGAGCAAGTATCCAGTAAGCACCCGTGTTAACTTGAAGGGTACCATCATCGTGGCTCGTGACATCGCTCACGCTAAGCTCAAGGCTCGTCTGGATGCAGGCGAGGAGATGCCTGAGTACTTCAAGAACCACCCTATCCTCTATGCAGGACCAGCCAAGACTCCAGAGGGTTATCCATGTGGCTCTATGGGACCTACCACAGCCAACCGTATGGATCCATACGTAGATGAGTTCCAGGATCATGGCGCTAGCCTTGTAATGATTGCCAAGGGTAACCGTGGCGATGTTGTTACAGAGGCTTGCAAGAAGCATGGTGGTTTCTACCTCGGTACTATCGGTGGTGTAGCTGCCGTTCTCTCTAAGAGTTCTATCAAGAGCATCGAGTGCGTAGAGTACCCAGAGCTCGGTATGGAGGCTATCTGGAAGATTACCGTAGAGGACTTCCCTGCATTCATCCTCGTAGATGATAAGGGCAACGACTTCTTCAAGCAGTTGAAGCCTTGGACTCCTTGCAAGGAATGCCAGAAGTAAATGATACAGAAATCATGATAATGAAAAAAGCTCAGGGCAGATAGCCCTGAGCTTTCTTTTTATACGTACATCGGATAACCTGTTCTGTTTCCGAAACAGGAACATCCGTTTAAAGCAACAGTTTATATGTCTTGCTTTGCATACCGGTTTCTACCCGCAACAGATAAACGCCTTGTCTGATACCCTGTAAAGAGAGACTGACTGTTTTTCCATCCGTAGCAGATGCCTGTCTGAGCAGGTTTCCTCCCGTATTATACAGTTTAATCTTTCTCACGTCCTTGCCCGAAACCAAGAGTTGATGTCCCTCGCGACAGATCTCGGTTTCAGTATCAGAGATGGTAGCATTTTCTATTCCTGTAGCTGTATCCTGATAGAGGATAAGGATATCGCCCTTTCGCTTGAGAAAATAAGAAGGTTCCTGCGGATTCTTCAGTTCCACTTTCTTTCCTCCTATTTCGCCCATCACCCTGAACAGATAGGTATGACCATCGGTCCAAGGCAGATTATTCTTGCACAGCCAGTAGCTGTAAAGCGGCACGTCGAAAGCTGATGAGACGGTTACATCATCGCTGAGTCCATTTACCTCTATTTCTTCCTTTGTATCTACATCTTCAGAGATGAGGGAAACATGCCCCTCGTAACTGCGGTCTTCTGTCGTACGCAGCGAAACACCCATCTTGAAGAGAGATACCTTCGATACATCGACGCTTCCGGTTTCTATCTTCCCGTGCGAATCATCAGTTAGAAAAACTTCAGCTTTTGCCATCAGCGGTTTCTCCTCTCCCTTTACCACCTCTATATAGGCTGCATCCTGATCGTGGATACCGTTAAGCGGACAATCCTGGGTTTCGGCTTCATCCGAAGTAATCTCCAGTTTCACCTGATAATATCCCGGAGCAAGCTGGGCAGGAACCGAAAGGAGAATCGGGATTTCGGTCTCGCTGAAACCATCTATTTCGGTCAGCTGGTCCACACGTGTACTCAGCACAACCTCCTGGTTCTCATCCAGCAGTTTCACTCTCAGGTAACAGTCGCGCGGCACACCATTGAGGTTCTTGATAGTGAAGAAGGCACGTACCTTGCTGCCCTGTTCAGCTTTGCCGTCAAGTCTTGGCTGCCCCATCAGTTGGAAGCGGGCATCTTCCGAACAGATTTCAGAGATGCGGCCGGCACCGTCTTTCAGTTCCACCCCGATAACAGGTGCCTTCTTCATCGGCAGGAAATCATCCCATGAACCATCATCCTTCCGTGCTGCACATATAGCGATGATACGGTAATAGCCGTTTTCAAGACCGGCAAGACTGAGACTGATTTTCTGAGCCTGATTGATAAGATAATCAGTTCCCATCCATCCCTTCTGCTCTCCGCCATAAAGTCTTTCCGTAAAGCCTCCCAGCTGATGATCATCAGAATAAACCACCTGCTTGAGATTCCCTGCTTCATCATAAACGGCAACACCGATGTCACCCCTGAAAGGCTTGCCTCTGTTGACGAAGGAATTCATCTCGACAGTTACAGGCTGTGAAGGGTCGAATAACTTTCCCGACGCCTCTTTCAGGCTGAGAGAACCACCCTCGTTGAACATCAGCTGCGGCGAAGTTTCCAGCAGTCCGCGCTCTATTTCGGGATATTTCCCGTTGTTGGGATGAGCTAAGATGGCGGTAATGGCACGATTAAAGGCAAGCGGTTTGCCCTGGAACTCACTTCCGGTCTGCGAAACATTGAGATTGGTGAGCGAATAATAGGCATCGCCCTGTCCCTCCCAACCGAAGTTCATGTGGAAGAGGCCGTTTTCATCGAAACCATCAGTTACCCAGGCATGACCGGAAGCCGAACCGGCTGGTCTGCCTTCCAGATAAACCGGACATCCGTTAAGCAGTTCCTGTCTCAGGATTTCTGCAAACCTCCCCGGTCCTTCTACAGCTTTCGTAACGTAGGCTGCCGAATAATCGAAATGCTTCTGCAGCGCCTGATAGGCGAAGACTCCCTGGGTTCCACTTGCGCTGGGCGTATATTGCATGAAAGAAGCCACACCCACATCGTTCATCAGTAAGGCTACGGCATCAATCTCTGCAGGAGTAGCCTGAACCGGATAGCGGTAGTCGGGCAACATGTGGGCCCAGTCGTAATGCGACTGACTGAAATCCGCACTCTTCTTGGCCTGGTAGTAGGTTACCACATATTCGTTTTTTCCCTGTCCCTGAGCCGGCCACTGATGATAATACATCATCTGAGCCACAGCCGTAGCCACACAGCCGCTGTAATCATATCCCGTTTTAGCATTAAACGGATACGACTGTCCCCATTTGCTTTTCAGCATCGGCGCTACGGTTTTAGAGTAAAGTCCTGTGCGTGTATGGCTTTGCACCTTCACCTTTCCTTCTTTCAGCACCTCGAAAGTCTGTCGGTATCCCGAAAGCAGCAGTTTTACGCAGGGATTGGCATTGAGCGTATCGAGACTACCTTCTTTGCTGTATCCCAGCACGTCACCCATCTGGTCATCACCAGATACGATAACGAATCCCTGTCCCCGCGCATCATTATATATATAATAAGGTGAACCGGTCTTATTTTTCCTGCCCTTCTCCTTTGCTTTCATACCGGTATCTTGCGGCAGAGTGACATATCTCTTAGCTATCTCCGCCGCCTTCTTCCAATTGATTTCCTCGGCACGAACAGTTTGCGAACTGGCTATCAGCAGGGCTATGAATCCCATCAACAGGAACCCGTTTTTCAGTCCCTTCCATTTTTTCCTTTCTTCTTTCTTTTTCATTTCTTCAGGTCTTTTATTTGATATTGAGTTAATTACGCCACCTTCTGGAAATATCAGATTAGCTACACTTTGCCATCATCCAGAAAGTTTTCTGCAAATATACAACTTTTCTTTGAAAAAAAAGAAATTTTTCCAAAATATAACAGCATGATTATTTGGACAAACCAATATTTATTCTTATCTTTGCATCCTATTTTTCATAGTAAGTATTTTAACAGTTAAAACTCAAAATGATGAAGCAGAAAAAACATCGAAAGATTCCGGCACTGGCTGCTGGAACCACACTCGTGGCAGCGATGACCCTGATGGCATCCTGCTCCACCGATTATGAAGACCAGATCGTGTACAACGACATTGAAAAACCGTTCCAGGAAGATTTCAAAAAGGATACGGTGGTTTTCGAAAAGTTGCCGGCAGAACGGGCTAAACACATCCTGAATCTATCTGACCCATCAACTGAAATCGTAGACAAACCGGATTACACCTTCCAGACTGACAACCTCATCAATGTTAAGAAATCTACTGAGGATGAATCGCTCGTCATCACCAGTTGGTCGGCAAAACCAGTCTCCAACGTAACACTCGAGATGTATATCCCGGAAGTGGATGAATACATTCCGGTAGCGTTCATTAAATCCATTCCCGCCTTCTCCCGCTTCTCCTTCAAGCCATCATTCGTTGGCAGACGGAATATCTGGAAAAAGAAAAACGGAAACTTCGTGAGTTTCACCTGCCCGTATCTCGACCTTAACAGGATGAAGACACGTCTCGTGAGCGATGATGAACACTTCAAGATGCTCCAGAAGATTGACGCCAGATGGACCTGCAGTTTCTCCAACTACGGGTGGACTCCAGAGGTAGGAGAATCACACAATTTCCGTGAAATGAGACCTATCTACGCCCGCGAATGGGTGGTGATTGTCACCAACTATACCTATATGATGACCACTCCGGAATATAAGCATGTGATGGCAAACTTCAAGAAGGTGATGGGCGGCGATCTCTACGACAACAATAAAGTAACGTTCACTGCCGAGAAATACCAGAGCGAAATGGAAAGATTCAAGGCACCGAAAAACTTCGTGCTCGGACAGTCTAGTCCGGCATACGGTGGATTGGGCGGCGGCTACATCTGGACCGTTACCGACTGGAACTTCTATGGCCATTATGGTTCGTTCAGCGGATGGGAAGCAATTACCCACGAGCACATGCACTGCATGGACTATAGTCACGACAGCAATATGACGTATCCAGCCAAAACACCGGAAGGCGTCAACGTAGGATGGCCGGAATTTATCTGGCAGCTGCACATGTGGTTGAGCCATAAGGGCGATCTCCCTTATACCGACCGCAATCTGCTGGGCTTCCACAAAGAGGAGAATGCTAAGTATCGCGACTGTGGCATCAATGATACCTTCAAGGATGATGCCAAACTGCAGAAGACCATAGAGGATTTTTACAAAAAGAGCAGACTGGTGAAATATTTCACAGAGAACCCGATTAAAGATCATGCAAAATAAAGGAGGAAACGATATGAGAAAAAATATGATCATGATAGGAGCAGGAATGATGCTGGCTTTAGCTTCCTGCGATAAGACAGAAATACGTGAGATAACGGAAGACAGAGTGGTACCGCAACCGGTAGATACCATCAAGGTGGCAGATCATTTCTATCTGGACGGACATCTTTCCCGCACAGCCGAAGATTTAGGTGGCAGACCGCTGGATGCAGCCAACCTCTTTCACGATGGCGAAGAGTTGTATGTGGCGAATTTTGCAGGCAAGTGTGTCGATGTCTTCGATGCCGAAACGTTGGAATTCAAGCGCAGCATGAGCAACGGCGACCGCACGCTGGCACGCGATGTTTATGCAGAAGGCGACCATCTCTTTGTGGCTGCCGGTGAAAATCAGGAGGTACAGATCTTCGACAGGAAAACGGGCAAATATCTCAGCCGCCTGGGCACAGGTTCCTGGCCAGCCAGCATGGTTTCGAAGGTGGGCTGTGTTTGCGCAACCCCTCGTCTTGTTTTCGTGCGCGACTCAAAGTATACCAACATCCGAGTCTTCGACCGCGAGGCGCTGAACCTGGGGGCAGCAAACAACAATAAGGTATTTGCCAAGCTCAGTACGGGTGGCGATTTCATTGGTAGCAAGGATGAGCCGCTGGGAGAATCCTACGATATGGAGGTGATTGGCGATTCGCTCTATGCCTTCATCCCTCGCACGGGAACCATCTATTCATGGAAAGTAGAAGACATCATCCAGCAAAAGGATTATGCCCCGCTCAAGGTTTCCCGTTCTCAGGAGTTCAAGCTACGTTCCATTTCAAAGACCGGTGACAAGGATAAGTTCTTCGTATCAATGTTGAAGGACGGCAAGATACAGTTGGCAGAATACAGTCTCACCGATTTCCAGGCAAGAAACTTTGCCAATCCGTTGCGCTGTTTCACCGCCGATGACCGCGTCCTCCTTCCTTCGCAGACCATCATAGCCTACCAGAAGGAGAAACTGATACTCACCAATGGTGCAAAGTTAGACCGCTGGGATATCCGCAACAATCCGGCATACGAAATCAAGCCAAGACAGAAATAATCGTAGCGTTGTCTTATTTTCAAAATAAATTCCCCCATCCTGCCTTCGCTGGATGGGGGATTTCTGTTATTAATGATAATCGGCTTCTACACGGATAAAGACACCGGCTTTATTGTAATAGAGTTCATAACCAGGGATATCGATTTCATATCCTCCTAACTCTTTCTCTATCTTGTAAGGCTTCTGATTAGGATATCGCTTCGCTATATCTGCTGCAATGTTGGCTGGAATGATACCATCAGGCATCACAGAGAACTTGCAGTTAACCGAAGTCCACTCGCCTTTCGCATCAAACTCCAGTTGGGTTCCGTCGCTGAGCAATACATCATACTCCCACCGGCCGTTGTCCTTTTCCTTCTCCGCATGGCTCACGGCAACCTCTGCAAAATACTTCTTTACAAACTGCTGTGCATGCACCGGCAAATCATTAAAACTGATTATTCTTTCCTCACTGCTATGGCAAGATACTGATATCATAGCCAATACCATCGACAAAAATGCCGTCAAAAACTTTCTTTTCATGTTGTCTAATTTTAAAAATTATTGAATCAATTACCTGTTTATTCTGTCAATTATTATTTGCGCATTACCACCTTCTTTCCATTCCGGATATAGATGCCCGGCTGGGTAACTTTGGTAAGTTTGCGGCCATCCAATCCGTATACTGCATCAGAAGATGAAGAGGCGGCTGCACTGCCCGTACCCTGCGATAGAGCCGGCTTCGTGATGCCTGTAGTCGGCGCCTTGCGGTAGAGCGTAATGCGGCGGCGCAACGTATTGGCATTCCAGCGGTCCAGCCACATGCCGTCACGCTCTATATCTACATGTATCTCGTAGGTGCCCTCTGCCAACTCAGAAAGATTCACGGTATGGCGGGTAGAACCCGTAAGATCCGTATCATTGTTGCGCGGAATGCTCACTCTGCTGATGCTGCTCGTATACGCAGTCTCGCCCGTAGCCACATTAACCAGACGGTAGCGCATGCGGGTCTGCAGACTGCCCTGCGTCAGATACTTCATATAGCCCGACATACCCAGCACCAGCTGCGGCTTCTGCTCCAGGTCGAAGTAATGGGAAGGCACATAACTGCCCGTTTCATCCAGGAGTTTCACTGATGTAACGGTCACCCTGCCTTCGTAGTTGTTAGGATATACCTCGAGCAGGAAATCTTCCGGCACCGGAATCTCGTAGACGCCAGGATTCTTCGTCTCGATATTGTGGTTGAAGCGGAGCTTCATGCGATACTTGCCTGCCTTGAGCTCATGAGAGCCGGTAGAGCCCGAATAGGATGTCATGAACCTCACGAGCCACTGGGTAGTATCCATGCGCTGCGCCACCATGTGGACGAGATAGGCATTCGGTACCTGATAGGTTTCACCCGCCAGATTTCCCGTGCCCTCCAGTTCCACCTGTAACTCGCCGCGAGCCTGATAGCGGCTCAGGTTAGATACATTCAGCAGAATGCCTGCCAACTGGCTGCTGTACTGATAGGCTGGCTCCAGCACCTCTGGCTTTCCCGCAAGCAACAGGTGAGGCTTGTTGTCTGCCTGTACCAGCGTAACCTCGCCACGGTTTACAATCATCGGCACGGAATTGCCATTCACCATCTGCCTCCAGTCTTCCCAAACGCCCTTGTCTGCATCCAGGAGTCGGCGGCCCAAAGGTCGCAGAGTGTAGGTGCCGTCTGCCAGACCGTCTATCTCATTCAGGTCCATCCTCCACCAGTCATATTCGAAATTGTAGCTGGTATAATAGGTAGCCCAAGTCAAGACACCCGACTGTCCGAAGACATGCATACACTTTCCGTCCTGCGTAAAGAGTCCGATGCCTATCTGTCCGGTATAGGCGCCTCCGGCATTCTGAGACAGATTGCGGGCTCCCACACCTTTGATCTGCGCCGGAATAACCGACTTCACCGTCATTCCTTCACTCGCCTGGAACTGCAGTCCCTGGTCATTGTTCACCGACAGCACCACCGGTTTAGGCTGCAGCGGTTCTATCATTCCGTCGTTCGGATGCACGAAGAGTGCTATCTGATTTTCGTAGTAACAGCCGTCGCTGCCGAAACCTCCGCCCGCCGTCGCTGCCGTATTGATGTCGAAATAGCCATTGTCCAGACCAGCCCATCCCCAGTTTACATGCACCAGTCCGTTCTCATCGTAGCCATCATATAAAAAGGCATGGTCGCCGCCCGTCATGAAGACCGGACAGCCGAGAGACAGTTCCTGGTAGATAGCCTGCAGAAATTCGCCGCCCGGCAGCCTGTCCTTCTCCAGCTGGCGCACATTGCAGTTGTAATCGTGTTCAAGGGTATGCCATAACTTTGCCTCATCACAGAGGGTTCCGTTCACACCGTAGGTAGCATGAGCCAGTTTTCCCAAGTCGCGCATCAGCACGCCCACTGCCTGCCCCTGTGCCTCGCTGTACCCTCCTCCGCTGTAGGAATCGAGCATGTTGTCCCAGTCATAATAATCGTATGCCATGGCACCCTTACCCCGGTTTACCCCCTCGGGTCTCATCTTAGGCCAGCGGTGGGCATAGAGCACCTGTGCCATCGCCGTGATGGTACAGCCCGTATAGGTAGGCTTGCCGCTGGTGCTGCTGCGCGGGGTATAGTAGTTATAAGGATAATCCTGGCTCCACTCCGCACTGACGAGCGGTTTTACCGATGCCTTCGGCGGTTTGGCATAAACCGGCGTCACGCTGATGCTGTCTACCTTCACCAGCTCCACCACCCGTGCATATCGCTCCAGGAGTTTTTTCATCGGAGCCGACATATTTTCAGCATCCAGTCTTCCCCTGTCGCTATATCCCAGTACCCCGCCTACCCGGTCATCACCCGCCACGATGACGAAGCCTTCACCATCCTGGTTGTTGAAGAGGTGGAGCGATGGTTCTGAAGTACGGGTTCCGCGGCTTTGCACCACCGACGGACCCACACTCACAGGATTTCCGATAAACTTTCTTGCCATTGTCTGCGCCTTGTTCACGTCTACCGGTCCGGCAGAGACATTCATAGCACATATCGCCGATACGGCTATGGCGTAAAATTTCTTATCCATCATATCTCAGGTCAAAAAGAATTATCTGATTACCGTTTTCTTGCCGTTCACGATATAGATGCCCGGCGTCGGCTTGCCGTTCACCTTGCGTCCCTGCATGTCGTAGATGCCCTCCTGTTTTTTCTGCTCCTGAACAAGGTTAGGACGGATGCCGGTAGTGCCATGATTGCGCACACTGCAGCGGGCAGCATTTTCTATCTTCCCGGTCTTGGTGTTGAAGAGCACCGCTGCTATCTCTATCTTGCTGCGGTCGCGGATCACGCTGTATTTGTTTACACCCTCAAAAGTGGTGGAGTGCGTCTTCACCTCGTCTGCCCGGAAGTCGGTCATCTTCGAGTCCTCCAGTCCGTTGTCCATACCCTGCGATTCTATCGCTACATGGTTATACACCATGCCCTTAACCTGCGACCAGCCCTCTACATAGTTGGCTGCATCGGCATAGAACTTCATCTCTTCGGGTGCATCCTTATAACTGTCGCTGGAATACTCGGCATAATTCGACTCCTGTCGCCATTTGTCATCGCTCAGTCCGCTGGCAGTCATCACATAGCCTATGGCAAACGTTTCGCCCTGATCAGGCAACATGCATGGTTCTACCTGGGTTTTCACACGTATATTATTACCGTTCTCATCCCATTCTGCGTCCACCTCCATGTTCATGTAGGTAACCTTGCTCTTTTCTATCTTGAAAGCATCGGTAATGTCAAAACCGGCAGCCTTGTTATCACGTGCCACCCATACGGCAGGAACCGTTACGGCATAGCGGTCTATCAAGCCTTCATATACCCAACGGGATACAACCTTGCTGATATCATCAGTTTTATGAACAGAAACAGCCACTACATCGTCGGGATACATACGCGCTATGGCATCGGTAGCCACCAGTCCGATAGGACAGTGCCAGCACCACATTCCCGCATAATCTTCTACCAGTACCCGCTTGTGCGGCATCTTGTTGACCGTGCAGCAGGTAAGATAGGCATATCCCGCCGAAGCCTCGTTATACTGTCCGTTCACCTGTGTGATATTGAAGAGCAACTCTTCCTTTCCCAGTTTCTGGCCCGGTTTGATAGGAATTTTTACCTCTCGCGTTTCTCCATCCTTGAGCGGCTGGTCGAAGTTCAACACGAAAGGTCCCTCGCTCACCTGCTTATCTGTATAATAAAAGGTATAGCTGATGCTGGTCACCTCGGTATCACCCCAGTTGGTCAGTTTTAGCGGCACCACCGTTTCCTTATCCCCCATTTTCAGGAATACGTTGCCCGGCGTCATAGGCGCCACCGAATTCTTTGCCCAGCAGCCAATTCTTTCCGCTATTTTCTGCGTCTGTTGCCAGGATTGTGGCCCGGCAGAAAGATGAGGTGGCAATACGAATAAGATTAGCAGCGACACTGCTGTTAAAATGGTTCTTTTCATCTTGTTTTTCTCGTTAAATAATTACTAATTTTGAGTTTCTGTTTTATTCTGTCATCTCATGGATCACTACGAGTCACGCCGACCCGTCTTTTCGGCTACAAATATACTATAATTTTTCCAAGACAGGATACGCTTAAACTTTTATTAACAGATATTCGTTATTTTTTCTTTAAAACCGACCGTTCGCATGTAGTACTGTATAATCTTCAAGGCAAAAACATAAAGCGTATGAAACAGGTAGAAGAAAGATACATCAGCTTGCTGACCGATTTCGGCTTCGACCGTCTCTTCGAGGAAGCCGAGATAGCCAAGTTTACTCCTCAGGAAATGAGGGAGTACGAGACCAGCAAGATGGCATATCGCGACATCAAGAATTCCGTAGACACTGCTAAGCGTGAAGGTATAGCTGAAGGTATGGAGAAAGGCATGAACCAGAAAGCCCTTGATATTGCCAGAAATATGCTTGCTGATGGCGTTGACCTCAATCTGATTATGAAGTATTCCTGTCTTACCCAGGAACAGATAGAAAAATTGAAATAAGATATTATCTTAGAGGTAACAGATAAGAAATTCCCATGCCTACTTTCGCAAGCAGGCTGGGGGCTTATACTTCCTGGGATTTTGCCTTGCAGCAGATTCCGGGAAAGTATTTATAATGCTATAAAAACAGCACTCCGCTTCAGAGCGTCGGGCTGACGATTTATAAATAAAAGTAAAAGTTTGAGGGGGCTCTCGCCCGCTGAAACAATTTCGACCTGTATGGTTGAAAAGTTTTATGGTTACATTCAAGCACATGAAGAAGAATACCCAAGTGGTTAAGTCAGCTAACTCAAGTGGTTCAGTCAAGAAACTCAAGTAGTTCAGTCAGCGAGTTCAGACGTCTCTGTTGGCTGATGCAGACGTCTCGATAAGCTTACAGATACGTCTCCGTTAGCCTACGCAGTCATATTTGTAACCCTACGCAGTCATATTCGTAACCCGATGCAGTCATATTCGTAACCCCACGCAGCCATATTTGTAACCCCACGCAGCCATATTTGTAACCCGATGCAGCCGTATTCGTGAATAAGTTTTATGTAATCATCTATCATCCATCACGATTTGGGGGTATCCCTCACGATATTCACACTACACATTACCGGCTACTGCCTGGGGGCTGGGGATAACCTATCCCCAGAGCATAAAGAGGTTAGGTCATTTCATCACAGCCGTATCTGCTCCTGGCATCTGTCTGCCACCTCCTTCCTATGCGTAACACAGATAATAGTCTTATCGGCATACGAAGTAAAGAGGCGGTCGAAAAGAAGCTTCTCGGTTTCGGCATCCAGCGATGAGCTGATTTCATCAAGCAACAGAATGTTACCTTCGCGCAAAAGACTGCGGGCTATAGCAATGCGCTGTGCCTGACCGCCACTCAAACGGGTGGCATGCTCTCCTATCTTCGTATCCATACCTGCCGGCAAACTGAAAACGAAATCGGCACAGGCTACATGAAGGGCTTCGGTAAGCTGCTCATCGGTAGCCACGGGATTGGCAAGAAGAAGATTATCGCGAATGGTTCCGCTCATCAGCGTATTACCCTGCTCTATATACACGATATGCGAACGCATGCCGGTTCCTTCTGTCTCTTTGCCCAGGGCATCATACAATACTATCCTTCCGCTATCGGGCTGGATGATACTCGACAGCAGGCGCAGGATGGTGGTCTTGCCACAACCGGTTTCTCCTACTATCGCCACAGATGTGGCGGGACGGAAATCATAAGAGAAATGACTGACAACAACTTTCTTTCGCTCATCGGGATATGAATAACTCACATCCTGAAGACGGATGCCGCAAGCACGCTGCAAAGGGATAGAAGCATCTGCCTGTACCAGAGATTCCTCCTGCTCGGTATTTTCAATCTCTACCAACCGGTCTACACTCGCTGATGCATGAATCAGCTGGGGAATCATGCCCAAGAGCGACATGATAGGACTCTGTATCTGACCCACCAACTGCAGGAAGGCGGTCATCACGCCAAAGGTTATCAACCCGTTCTTGAGTTGGATGGCACCATAGACAAAGGCTCCGAAATAGCCGTAACTGAAGGTGAAAGCCAGGAGCAGACGGGATATCAACGTAAAACGGATTCTACGGCGGACCAGATGATGCAAACGCTGCTGCATGCTGCCTACCCTACCGGAAACCGTGCTCTCTGCCTGCAAGGTTTTGATGGTGAGTTCATGTTCTACCGTCTCCTGAATCATCATCTGTATGCTGCTCTCCTCCTCGCGTATCGCCAGCGTCATCTTCTTGAGTCGGCTGCCGAGATACTTGGCACAGACTGCAACTACCGGTGTCAACACCAGAAGACTCCATGCCAGAATGGAATCGATAGAACGCATCAGGAAGAAGGCACCGAAGAGCTGCACCAGGGTGACTACGATTGTGGGCAGGATATCCGTAACTACCGAAGAGGCTGATGAGAGATCGCGCTCCAAACGCTGGCTGATGTCGCCGGAAAGCATATCAGAAGCAGGCTTTCCGGGACCAGCCTCAGCCTGATGCTTAACGGCATAGAGTTTCCTGCCCAGCACAAACCGGAAGAGGCGGCTACGCATATCATTCTGGAGGATAACCTCGGTGATGCCGGAAAGATAGAATACCAGCTGGCGAAGGGCTATCAGCAGGGCGATGACTGAAAAAAGCACGATGGTTTCGCGCAGCACATTGCCACGCCAGATCACCACATCGATGAACCGGCGACACAGCCAGACGAGCCACAAACCTAATGCTACCTGCAGAAGACCGGCGATGATGCGCAACAGCAAACGTCCACGGACTGCAGACATCTGGCGAAAAAACCAAAGTGCATACTTCCTCATACCAGTCCCTCTTTCTGCCACTGAGCAATAATCGCCTCGCAGTCTTTTTCTGCCTGAGCCATGACTACATCATACTCATCGCACAGAGCCTGAGCCAACGAAGCTATCGTAAATTCACCCTGTTTCTCAGCCGCCTTCCAAAGAAACGCAGCTGTTTCGTTGAGACTGATCAACTTGGTAAAGTCTACTGCCTGCATACCTTCGGCTGTTACCACATACTCACCGCAAATTTCGCGGAGCTTGAAATCGTTCTTGATCTTCATTGTATCTTGTTTTTTAGTTTTTATATGATAAACGGATATAGAGCTTGATTATTTTAAGCAAGACCCTACGCACAGGCCTCAACCTCTGCCATCTGTGCCAGTTTCTGAGCGCTTTCTGCGAGATGAGACTCTTGCGGCTGCCATCGGGACAGATGACAGCATGCGCCTTCGCAATGACATCCTTGCGCAGGCAATGCTCCTTAAAACCGAGATTTCCATCGCCCGTCAGCACGATACGGCAATCATCTGCAGAAAAGGATGCGGGGGAAGCTGCTCCTGTAACAGGCTCTATCCCGATGATGCGATGCACCACCGGATAGCCTTCTTCTACCCTCGCCATCACAATATCGCCCACCTTCAACTCGCCTTCTACCGGATAGAATTCTACGCAATCTCTACCACCTACGATAAAGGGAAGCATGCTGGTGCCCTTGACCGGAAACTTGACAGGACGACCTTCACGGATGAATTGCTCGAGCGCGGCTATTGCCTTATATTTTGAATCGGATATATTCATCTTTCTATTGTACGATTGGTTTTTACCCGACGGTTGGTTTTACAGACTGATGGTCTGACTGCAAAGGAGGGCTGCACCGGCATCAGGCAGACAGTCGAGCTGATAAAGCCGGGTAGCCCCGATCAGCTTCTCTATCGTTTGATGCTGGCCATCTGCAATTTCCTTCTCCCATGCCTTGCCGGAGACAGAACTCTTGATAGACACATAAGACTCTAAGACGGTCTGTTTTCTGATTTTATTCTCTGGCGCCTGGCACAATTGGACAATTGCCCCTATCGGATATTCCTCGTTCTTATAGCAAGGTGTCTTTCCGCTCCAAGGCGAGCCACTCACCATGGGCGTACCTTCGTGCGATATATATACCACCGGGTTGTCATCATTCAGCAATCGGGTGCCCTCGATATGTTTGAGCCACAGTCCGGAATGCGTACTCTTTCCCGTTCCGCTCTTGCCCAGGAAGAGATAAGCCTTACCATCCTTTACTACGGTAGAAGAATGAAACAGGAGTGTATCTCCGGCAGCCGAACGCATGGCATAGAGCAGCATCAGCGAGGTGTCAACGGTTGCCTTGAGGGATCCGAAAGCCGACTTCTGGCCGAAGGTGCCAGCAGGAACCAGAAGACTGGAATGCTGATAATCATGCCCTGTAACCAGTATCGATTTCATATCAGTCATTGCCAGCAGGAACGCCTTCTGCTTCTCTCCCAGACTACCGCTGATAATGAGCTGTCCCTCCTCATCCTGTCTGCATTCCTCCTTGAAGCCGGCAGGTTTCCTCAGTTCTTCCCCGCTTTCGTTCAAGGTAAGAGAGAAGGAGGTCAGGGCAGCAGATGCGATCTGTTCATCGCATTCAAACGCCTGATAAGCCTCCAGTAAAACAGCCATCATCTCCTGAGAGGAATCAGGATAAGAAAGGCTGAACCCGACATGGGCTACCTGATAATGCTTTATAATAGATTCCATTATTCTGTAATTTTATTTATGCTCCCTATCAGGAACGGATCAAGATTTTCATTGCTGCAACGAAGGCCTCAGAACCCGCATTGTCAGCAATTTTGCAACAAAAATACGACTTTTATCTGAGAAAGCCAAATCTTTCTCTATCTTTCTTTAAATTGGAGCATTTGCAGATGGAAAACTGCGCACAAAAAAAGAGATGAAGCTAAATCTACGTTGCTTCATCTCTTTTTATATGATTTCATATTCAGTATCTTACTGCATATCGTAAACCACCTGCATGAGCTTCTTGCCCAGTTCATCAGCCTGCGCCATGGTAGAAGCCTCACTATATACGCGGATAATAGGCTCGGTATTACTCTTGCGGAGGTGAACCCACTTGTCAGGGAAATCAAGCTTGACGCCATCGATATCTGTTACGGTGACATCCTTTTCCTTACCATACATCTCCTTAACCTTCACGAGGATAGCATCTACATCGGTCAATGGAGTCAGGTCGATGCGGTTCTTGGCGATGAAATAGTTAGGGAAGCTGGCACGGAGTTCGCTCACCTTGCAGCCCTTGTGAGCCAGACTGCTCAGGAAGAGGGCGATACCAACGAGGGCATCACGACCGTAATGGCTCTCTGGATAGATAACTCCACCATTGCCTTCACCACCGATAACAGCGTGAACATCCTTCATCTTGGTAGTTACATTCACCTCGCCTACAGCAGCTGCAGTGTACTTGCCACCATGCTTCGCGGTAACATCACGGAGGGCACGGGTAGATGAAAGGTTGCTGACGGTATTGCCTGGAGTCTTGCTCAATACGTAATCTGCCACACTTACCAAGGTATACTCTTCGCCAAACATCTTGCCATCTTCGCAGATGAAAGCCAGACGGTCAACATCAGGGTCTACAACGATACCCATATCGTAGCCACCCTTCTTCAACTCATCCATGATACCACCGAGGTTCTTCTCCAATGGCTCCGGATTATGAGCGAAGTCGCCTGTAGGCTCACCATTGAGGAAAGTATATGCTACACCGAGCGCATCGAGCAACTCTGGAAGAATAACGCCACCCACTGAGTTGATGGAATCTACACAAACCTTGAAGTGGGCATTCTTGATTGCTTCGACATCTACGAGCTTCAAAGCAAGTACGGAGTCGATATGGCGCTTGTTGAAGGTATTGTCTTCAGTATATTTTCCGAGATGATCCACATCCGCATAGTCGAAGTCTTCCTTCTCTGCGATACCCAGCACCTCGTTACCATTAGCTGCTGTGAGGAACTCACCCTTCTCGTTGAGGAGCTTGAGGGCATTCCACTGGCGTGGGTTGTGAGAAGCTGTGATGATGATACCGCCGGCCGCACCACTCATGGTAACAGCAAGTTCGGTGGTAGGAGTAGTAGCCAGACCGATGTTCAATACATCGTAGCCCATACCCATGAGGGTTCCACAAACCACATTCTTTACCATCTCGCCAGAGATGCGCGCATCACGGCCTACAACGATGGTATTACTCTCTGAAGCACCGCTACGGCGAATGAAGGTAGCGTATGCTGAAGTGAACTTTACGATATCGAGCGGATTCAAAGTATCGCCCGCTGGACCGCCGATAGTACCGCGGATACCAGAAATTGACTTAATCAGTGTCATAAATATATCTTTCTCTTTTAATGTTTATCTTCCTTTCTGCAGGGTCATGTCGTAGACACATGCCTGCACACTGCCCGATGCCGATGTGGTACCGTAAGAGTGAGGTACGAGCAGGCGGACATGAGCGATGCGTTCATCATCAGTCTTCGGTCTGCCTATCTTAATCCAGGTGAATGGTATGAGCCAACCGCTAGGCACGGTAGAACTTACACTGCCATAATTGGATGAATTATATGTTCTGGCCATCAGACTGGCTTTAGGATCAACGAAAGAACCGGTGAATGTACCGGAAGTATTGGTAACGCTTATCTTATCTATATAATAGGAATAAGCAGGAACTTTGTTTGAAAGCGTGAGACACTTATCGCTCATTTCTGCAGCATACGAAAGGTTATACTCATCAAAGCGGACCAATACATCTACCGATGTACCTTTCTTGATATAGTCGCCACATCCCTGGTCAATCACCTGCATGTAGATACCGTTACTGTTGAAAAGTACCCATTCGTTGTTGTTCTTTGCTGTATCCGTCAGTTTTTCATTATTTTTCCAACGTCTGTTGAACTCATCCTCGGAGATGACCTTAATATTTTCCTTACGCAAGAAAGAGCTGATAGAATCGAGCTCTCTGTCGCGCATGTCCTTATAAGTCTCACTATCATTGCATGCGGCAAACGATAAAACAGCCGCGAAAGCAATCATTGCAAACAAAAATTTCTTCATTCTTCTTTTTAAAATCTGATTTATTGGGCAAAGGTACAAAAAAGATAAGACAACACCGAGAGGAATAGGTTGATTTTATTATTATTTATCACTTATTATCATCCTATTGCCTCAAAACGGGGTTGTTTTCTGTCTTTTTCGTCATTTCTAAGGAAAAAATCGGCTACTTCAGCATATCGGCGTATGCCAGGATAGCCTTCAATGCTATCTGCTCTGCCTCCTGTATGCTGCAAAGCAATTTGCCGCCAGAAGCATTGCGATGACCGCCACCATTGAAGAACTCGGCTGCCATCTTATTGCATGGGAAATCGTCTACCGAACGGAGACTTACCAATATGCGATTGTCTATATCTGTATCTTCACGAAGAGAAATGGAGAGTTTGTGTCCCTTGATTGTAAGAGGCACGTTCACCAGTCCTTCCAGATCGCCCTTGATAAAGTCATACTTCTTCAATTCTTTACGGGTCACTGTATAGAAACTGGCATGAAGTCCCTCTACTACCTGCAGCTTTTCATTCATCAGATAGCCACGGAACCGGACTGCCGGAATGCGGGCATTATTGAAGACATTGCGGTAAATCTTATCCTTGTCGATGTTCTTGGTAAGCAGCAAGCAGATGATGTAATAGATATAAGGCTGGGTAGAATTATAGGTAAAACCGCCCGTATCGGTCATCATGCCGCAATAGATGCAGGTAGCCCAAGTCTGATCCATCTGTGGGAAACCTCCCAACTGCCAGACTACACGGAATACCAGGTCGCTGGCACTGCTGGCATGTGGCTGCGAAACCAGCAGCTTAGCCTCAAGATTAGGAGACAGATGGTGGTCGATGATGACACGCTGAGTCTTGCAACCCAACAATACATGGTCCATCTCATCAAGACGTCCCTCACTGCTAAAATCAACACAGCATACCAAGTCGGCTTCATCGAAAGCTCGCTGCACCAGTTCAGGCTGTCTGTCATATCGCAGGATACCAGCAGCTCCAGGCAACCAGGAAATAGAATCCGGTATCATATCCGGCACACAAATGTCAACTTTCTTGCCCAAAGAGCGAAGATAACCAGCCCATCCCAAAGAAGAGCCGATGGCATCACCGTCTGGCGACTTATGGGCACAGACGACAATACGATGAGAAGCCGCTATCGTCTCTCGGAGAATAGCGGCTTCCTGATCTGTCAATATATTAATGTTTATATCCATCACATTAAATTAGAAGAGCTTGTTTGGATAAACACCCTCGTCGATAAGATGCTGAATCTTGTCAACAACACTCTGGCGGTCGGCAGCATAAGTTACACCAAACCACTTGCTGGTAGTATCGAGCACCTTAACAGTAGCTGTACCCTCATTGATGAGCTTGTTGACCATCAAAGGGATGAAGAACTCAGCCTTCTTGTTTTCCATATTCTTAGGATCACTCAAGAACTCCTTGAAGTACTCCTCACTATGCTGGAAGTAATCAGGTGTGAAGCCCCAAACGTTCATGGAAACAGGAGTATTGTCGCCAACAGCAACCCACTCGCCCTGCTCGTCCTTGTAAGATACCTTACCGTCGATACGCATGATCTCGGTACGCTCTACACAGGTTGTCAAGTTCTCATCAGCATCCTTAGAGCAGATGCCGCGAGCTACGGTACCATTCTCACTCAAGGTATTACCTACACGGAAACCTACCATGGCATAACGATTCTTGCTGCCCTCTGGAAGTTCAGAGAGGAACTTGCCGATTACCATGAAGCAATCGCGGTTGTAGAAGTCATCGCAGTTGATTACGCAGAAAGGTTCCTTGATGATATCCTTTGCCATCAGGACAGCATGGTTTGTACCCCATGGCTTCTCACGACCTTCTGGAACTGAGAATCCCTCTGGGAGATCATCCAATGCCTGGAAACAAAGTTCTGCAGGAATATGACCCTCATACTTTGAAAGAATCTTCTCACGGAACTGATCTTCGAAGTCCTTGCGGATAACGAATACGATCTTTCCGAAACCAGCCTGAATAGCATCATAGATGCTGTAGTCCATGATAGTCTCACCATTAGGACCCAGACCATCAAGCTGTTTCAAACCACCATAACGGCTACCCATACCGGCAGCCAAAAGCAATAACGTAGGTTTCATTTTGTCTATACTTTTATTTATTAATAGTTGATAGTTATTTATAAAATAACGATGCAAAAGTAACAAAAAAAATGCAGTTAACCGCACGTTTTCCTACTTTTTTTTGATTAATATCAATTTTTGTCCTTTTATGCACTATCTGTAACACATATCAGACTTATTTTCGGACACATCTCCCAGGCTAAACCTAGAAAGGATAACCCACAGCGAAATGCAGACTCTGGGCATCCTTGAACCGACGGATGTTATAGAAGCCATTCTTGCCGGTATCGTAAGGAACATGCAGACCGATACCCCAGTCGACACGTATCACAAACATACCCATGTCATAACGCACACCGACACCGGTGCCTACCGCCAGTTGCCGGAAAAACTTGTCAACATCAAACTTGCCGAGCGGACTGTACTCATGGTTGCGTAAGGTCCACACATTACCTGCATCCAGGAAAAGGGCTCCATAGAGATCGCCCCATACCTTCTGACGGTATTCCAGATTCATCAGATACTTGATGTCGCCCGTCTGGTCGATATACGAATACTTGCTGTTGGTAGGCTGGTATCTGCCCGGTCCGATACTCCGCACATTAAAGGCTCGCACACTGTTGGCACCACCGATATAGAACTGCTCATAATAAGGAGCATTCTCGGCATTGCCATAACTCCAGATAATGCCGGCATTGACATGTCCCACCAGCGTACCATCCTGGGTGATACGCCAATATTTCACGAAATCTGTCTCCAGTTTCAGAAACTGAGCAAACGGATTCTTGAACATCTTCTTGTCTTTCTCGTTCCATCCCTTTCCGGCCGCCATGTAACCGAGCGAAAGGATATTGGCTGCCTCGCTGATGGTGGTTGACCAGGTGATAGGATGGCGGTAACGGCGCGGACTGCGATAAGTATAGGTATAACTCATCTTAGGCACAAACTGGTCGCGCATCGATATCTGAAGATAAGGATGCAGGGCGAGGATGCTATCGAAAGCGGCTGTGCGGCTGTTCATAAACTCATAAGAGAGAATCAGCGGGCTGAAAGAATGCTGATGCTGGTAAGAGGTAGACCACGCATAGGTTAACTCGCCCGCTGCCACATGACGTCGGAAATAGCTGGCTCTGTTCAGCACATTCATCGAAGCCTTGATGGTAGTAGTTGGCACACCCCGATATCGGGTAGGCATGTGTCCGGCACGGTATCTGCGCTCATTCTGCTCCATCGTTCTGAACATATTCCAAGGCGTGATGATGCGAGGGAACTCTACGGAAACATCCGATCCGTATTCATAGGAATTGATGCGGGTAGAACCTCCACCAGCCTGACTGACGGTTTGCCACTCATGCGAACCATGCAGGTTGACTGTAAGTTTCTCGCCTCCATGAAAAGCATTGCGCTTGGTAAGACCCACTACCAACTCCGGTCCTACTCTACCGGTCGTTTTGCCGCGGGCATTTGCCTCGACATAGAAATCGTATGGTTTGTCGAATACCAGATCGATATTGGCATCCAAAGTATCACGATATACTACATTGCCCAGACTGTCGAGGGTTTGCACCGAACGGGGGGTAAACTGGATGCTGGAATAGCTGAAGAGTCCCATCTCCTGGAGTCCGGTCTTGGCACGCTCCTCGGTACGTACCCGATACAGTTCACGGGGACGCAGGCGCAGACTCTGCAAAACGATGCCCGGACGTATCGGCATCTTTCTTCCATTATAATGGAAACTCAGATAGCTGCGCACAAAGGAATCCTTCAACTCCTCCATATACTGCTTTCTGAAATTAACATGAATCTTTCCGATATACCACTGGCGGGTAGCCCTATCGTCCACGCTGTCTGCCATCATCAGCCGCAACTGCACCTTGCCGGGCACATTCACGGTATCGGCAAGATAAGAAGCATAACTGTTCTGATAGAAATAATAGCCCCTGTTGCGGAACAGACGGGTGATACGCTGACGTTCCGATTCCATGTTGGCGACATTGAAAGGACTCCCCTTCCGTATGAGCGCCTTGTTCATGGAAGCATCTATAAACTGCTTGCTCTTGGCTGGGAAGTTGAGATAAGCCATAGAATCAAGCGTCCAGAGATGACCGAAGTCTACCTGATAGGCAACCTTCGCCTTCTTCGGATTGCTCTGTGTCAGCACATCATAAGTCACCTTACCGTTAAAATAGCCATATTTATCGAGCTGATGCTCGGCTACCTGGGCACGGAGCTGCGGATTCACATTCGCCATCAGCTTAGGTTTGGAACCGAATACCTTGGTTATCCACTTAGCCAGTGCTCCATCCGACTGAGAGAAAGCATTCCATATCCACAGACGCACAGGGAACGGCGTGCGGTAATAGCTGCTTCCGAACAAGGCACCGTTCGGAGCCGAAGCCAGGGCATACTCCATCTCGGTGATGGTAGAATCAGCATAAGATCCCTTCTCGTAGTTCTTATACTCGATAGGTACCAGACCCGTAAACAGCTGCTCGTCTTCTTTCAGCGCACTGGTTGAAGAGCAACCCGTTATGAGCTGCCCCGACAACATCAGCAATGCTGCCACATATATAATAAGGTATAACCTGTTCTGCTGTTTCATATCGCTCATTACTTTTCGTTAAGTTTCAATGGGTCAAAGTCCTTTGTTCTGGCTTTCTCCATCGTATCCTTCTTTTCGTTCGTACTCTTCTTCACCGCAGGATTCTTCTCCATTGGGGCTGCAGGAATCTGCTGCTTATCGGTCTTGAACCGGAAGATGTCCTTGAAATGCTGCAACTTTCTCTGCCATTTGAAACCGACACCGTACTCACCTATCAAACCTTCGAGCCAATCGTAGGTATTGTTGTTGTAGAAGGCACGGATATACTGGCTCGCACCTTCGTTGAGACGGTACTGCAATTCGATATTGTTGAAGAATGCATCATCATTGTTGGCTGCATTCTCCATTTCTGCACCGGTAGAAACCTTACCGCCCACACTGAAACTCAAGCGGTTGTTGAAGAACCGCTTGGCAAACTTAAAGTTGTAATCGGTGTGCATGGCACCTGCTGCATTGGTGGAGTTATCTACCGACATACCGACATCCACACCCACAGAACGCATCGCTGAACCTGCAATATTATTGATCTCTGAGTTGAGGAATGAGGTCAAGGCACTGTTCATGGAGAACGAATTGGTATTTCCGTTGGCAAGATACATGCCCGAAGCCAGCATCGTAATGGCTATCTTACCCCGCTCTTCAATACTCATCGTGTTCAGTTCATCCTGCAAGGTGGCATCGTTTGGTGAGGAAACGATAAACTGGATGCCTGGCTTATTCAATGTCTGCGAGAGTTTTACGCCACAAATGAAATCCACCGAGCGGCCGGTTCCCTGTCCCTCGTTTACCGTTGTCCTGACATTCTCTGTTGCCGTGATGTTCAGGGCCGGGTTGAACGGATCGCCGTTAAACTCTATGTAGCTGCCGTCCTGGATATCAAACGTCTTGAGCGGAATGACAGGCAACGAATATTTCATCTTGCCATTGTTCAGGGTATACTTGCCCGTGATGCCGATGCCATCAACCGAATTGTAAGTCATCGTCAGATCACCACCGCCCATCAGGTCGATGTAGTTGGTCTGGTCGGCATTCAAAGCACAGAGGATATGAGCCGACTCGTCTATCGACATGCCCAACATCATGTTCAATCCTTCCAGTGCCGGACGTTCAACAACGACAGGCTTGCCGCTCTTGAAATTCGTAAACTTCACCAGTTCATCGAGCTGAGTATCTGTAGTCAGTTCCGATTCTTTCAGCACATACGTCATATCCGTATTACCGAGCACATCCAGCTTACCCTGCATCTTCAGATTGCTTACCGGTCCGCGCATCGCACCATAGAAGTTGACATACGCCTTGCCGAAAGCCTCGGAACGGGCATTCTCCTTGGCATCAATCAGCAGGAAGTTCTGTGCTCTCATCCGGATATCGAGCATCATCTTCTCTATATTCGTAAAGTCGAGACTGCCCTGGATATTGAGCGGACTCTCATTGTTGGCATACATCATGAAGTTTTCGAAGAGCAACTTGCTGTCTATGATACGGACAGGATCGTTGGCAAAACGCATCGTGATGCCATACGGCACACTGACGAGATAAGCCGAATCCAGATATACTTCGCCCTCTACATCCAACTGGCTCAAGGCTCCCTTCAAACTCAGTTTTCCTTCGCCATATCCCTTCAGACCCATAATCTGGTCAGGAACAAAACCGTTGACAAAATGCAGAGGCAACTTCTCCATACCCACTTCGGCATCGAGATAACCGTTTCCTTCCGACTTGT
Source organism: Segatella copri (assembly GCF_015074785.1). Taxonomy (NCBI): domain Bacteria; kingdom Pseudomonadati; phylum Bacteroidota; class Bacteroidia; order Bacteroidales; family Prevotellaceae; genus Segatella; species Segatella copri. The sequence continues at coordinate 3,605,301 of NZ_CP042464.1, read as the reverse complement.
AAGTACCCTTTACGGTAGCTACTTCTTCACCCTCATAATTGAGGAAACCATCTACATAATGAGAGCCGTCGCTCTTTGGCATGTAAACGAATTCAGTACCGACATCTCCCATCGGACACTTTTCGTAAACCATATTGTCGATGTTCAGATTAGAAGAAACCGAGAATTCATCCTTGGTCTGGATAATATGGAAGTCGCCGTCAAGAATACCCGAGATATCCGGCATATAAGGAATCACGCTGAGCACTTTATCCAGATTAAACTGGCTCATGCTCACCGTAAGATCCTGCAGCGCTTCTTCGTTTTCATCATTGCTGTATATACGGATACCCATGCCGTTGGCTGCCTTCAGACTCAGATTGGCAGAAACACGGTCGTCATTGCCCAACATCAGATAGTTGTCATCGTTGGCAGTAAACTTCTTGTAACCCAGGACAGGATGGGTATCAATGAGCGAAATCTTCACACCGTTTTCCAGCAGCAGTGCCTCCAGACCCACATCTACACCCAATCTGTTTTTGGCATCATAGATGCGGGCATTGATATTGGAACCCTTCTCCTGCAGTTCGCCCTCTACCTGTGCACGGAACACATACTGAGGATTATGCTTGTTGTTCTGAACACGTGCTGCATAGCGGATGGTATCGCCCTCAGTCTTCACCAAGGCACGGATCGTATCCAACTGCATGCCACTCGCTACCAGAGAATCGATGTTGAGATAACCATTGACACCCGTTACAGGCGACATGGTCATCTTCATATCCACCGTCTTGAAATCATAACCGCAGTAAGCGATGAAACGGGAAATGAAATTGTCCTTTCCTGTGGTAAGATAAACATGACCGAACGGGAACTGGCTGCGAATCTTCACCTGGTCAATATGATGGTTCCTAAGCTGATGAGCCAATTCTTTCTGCAATCCGGCAAAACGGCTCAGCAACTGCTTATAGCCTCCGTGTACATCCATGTTGAGATGGAAGTCGCCGCAATCGATGACTGCGTGCGTGGTATCTCTGCGGGTAAAGACATCGGCGTCAACACCCACCGGACGGTAATTCTTTTTTGCCGTACGAACCGTAATATCACTCATCGAAGCCATGATGTCGTGACTGTCCTTCAGGTCGGACCTGATATCCATGTGACCGCAGAGCGACAGGCGCATCGGTGCCTTCGTTACCTCTAACGAATAAAGATTCACATCGCGGACATCTGCCACCAGGGTAGCCTCCAGTTTCTTGGAATTCGTAAGTGCATCAAGGCTGACGAGCCCCGTAAGATACTGGTTCTTGCTGTCGATATCGGCATGCACCTTACCATTAGCAACGTGAGCCACTGCCAATACATGATCCAGTTTGTATTTGCCATACTGAATCTGGTTTACCTGTGCCTTAGCCTGTAATCGGGTACGAGGAGAGAGGAAATCGGTTCCCACTCCCTTCGCCTGCAATGAGCCGGTGAAAGAATGCAAATCCTGTTTTGGAAGGAAATGCTTTGCCTGGATGTTGTGCGCCTGAATCTTAGCTTGATAAGCCAGACGGTTCATATCGATACTGCCGTCTTTCCGGGTCTTCGCATCTATCTTGGCATCTACCCTCATTCTGCCACGACCTTCGGTAATGGCGAGTCGGGTAGCATATCTGGAGCCGTCTGCCTGAATGTTACCACGGATTCCGATACCGCTAGGCACACGTATCTCCTGCATCAGAGAAGGGTCAAGCATGGCGGTAATGAAATCCAGATGATAGGTACGGGCGTTCAGATCTACATTTGCCTTCAGACGGTTCATATCCGTCAGGTTACCCAATTTTCCATCAGCACTCAGTTCGAAGGCTGTAGGAAGCGACAGTTTCAAGCCCGAGAAAGATGCCTGCTGCATATTTCCCTTGAACGAACCTTCTATCTTCATCGGATAGAAAGGCCATTTCTTCTTCATGGCGTCTGGGAAGGCATCGCCTGCAAAGAGGAACAGGTCTGAACGGCCCAAAGCTCCCTTCAGCTGTGCCATCAACTTGCCAGGTTTCACCTCATCAAAGGCATTCATATCCATATCCACCGTTGCCTGCAACTGGGAGTATGGGGTACGGAGACAGATATCAGGCAACTGCAGTTTTACGGAATCCATCACGAATCTGCCATAGAGCTGGTCTACCTGCAAACCGCTTTTCTCCTTAAACTGAGCTTCACGAATCTTGACATCTATCTTCGAATCGCAATAATAGAAACAGTCTGCCTTCAAAGTCATGGCCGACAGAGCGATATGGTTAAAGTCCATGCCCGATACCGGACGGATATAGTTCTGGTCATAGTTCACCTTGCCATTCTTCCAGTCAAGATGACCTATCTGATAAAGTCCTTTATAAAGGTCGAGATAGGTAGTCTGCGCCACCGCATCTCCAAAATAAGCATTCACCTGAAGAGTATCTCCAGGCATGTGTAATACGAAATCAGTGTTCTTCAGTTTCAGTTTTTCGATATTCACCTTCCAGAAATTGGTACTAGGCGTAGTATCCGGCGGCACGGTATCGCTCAGTTCTACCGAGAGTCGGGCATCAGCCAACAGGGCATGATTCACCCTGACCTTCTCCTTACCGAGGTCAATGCCATGAGCCTTCAGGCGCAGATTACCTACATTGCCCTTGATTCTGGCTTCGTGAATAAAATTCGTGGTATTCACCTTCATCTGGGTGAAATTGAGTTCATCCACCATGACTTGACTTTCGAAAAGAGGCAACAATTGTACGTCTACCACCATCTTCTGGATGTCGGCAACGGTATCTCTCTTATTTCTTAAAGCCAAGTTTGGGGAATTCTTGAGTGAGTCGATTGGCTGAAGTACCTTTACGCCTTCCACTCCCAGTTTCAGAGGGAAGACGAGGCGTACTTGCTTTACCGAAATATCCATACCCGTCGACTCAGAGGCATAAGCAGCTACTTGCTTTACCGCCCAATTCTGAACAGGTGGCAGATAAAGCAGAATGGATAACAACAAGATGAGCACCAATGGAGTCAACACCGTGATTCCTGCCCATTTCGCATACCTCTTCATAAGCATGGATTTTTGAGTTAGGGTGCAATAGCCCGCCAAAGATTATCATCCGGCAGCGGAGCCTCTGCTACTATTGTTTCTTTAGACACAGGATGAACAAATTCTACTCTGTGTGAAAGGAGAGAAATACTGCCATCTGCATTGCTACGTGGAGAACCATATTTCAGATCTCCCTTGATAGGACATCCCATCTTGGCAAGCTGGCATCTTATCTGATGATGACGACCCGTCATCAAGTTCACCTCCAGAAGTGTATAATGGTCTGTATGACCTATCACCTTATACTTCAATATCGCTTTCTTCGAGTTTTTCACCTCATGGTCGTAAGCATAGCTCTTATTCTGCTTTTCATTTCTTACAATCCAATGGGTGAGCGTAGCCTCAGGTTCCTTTGGCATATTCTTCACGATTGCCCAATAGGTTTTGTGAACTTCGCCATCCCGGAACATATTGTTCAGACGGCTCAATGCCTTAGAAGTCTTGGCAAATACGACCAAACCCGAAACAGGACGGTCAAGGCGATGCACCACACCGAGAAATACATTTCCCGGCTTGTGATACTTCTCCTTGATGTACTGTTTCACAGTCTCCGAGAGAGGTTCGTCGCCGGTCTTGTCGCCCTGCACGATTTCGCCACTTCTCTTAGAGACTATGATTATATGGTTGTCTTCGTAAACTACCTGCATGTTTTATCAATAAAACGATTGCCGAGAGATTACATGTTCATACCACCGTCGATCTGAATAACCTGACCGCTTACATAGCTAGACAAGTCGGAAGCGAGGAAGAGGCAAACATTTGCGATATCCTCAGTCTGACCACCACGACGCAATGGAATCTTCTTCATCCAGTCCTTGCGGATTTCCTCAGGCAACTGTGCTGTCATTGCAGTCTCGATGAAACCAGGAGCTACCGCATTAGCGCGTACGCCCTTAGGCCCCAACTCCTGAGCGATAGACTTAGCCAAAGCAATCATACCAGCCTTAGAAGCTGCATAGTTGCACTGACCTGCATTACCATGAACACCTACTACAGAAGCCATGTTGATGATAGAACCACCACGCTGACGAAGCATGATTGGAGAGCAAGCATGAATGAAGTTGAAGGCTGACTTCAAGTTTACATTCAAAACAGCATCCCACTGAGCCTCGCTCATACGGAGCATCAAACCGTCCTTGGTGATACCTGCATTGTTAACCAGAATATCGATAGAACCGAAGTCCTCATGAATCTGCTTAACTGTCTTCTGTGTCTCCTCGAAATCTGCTGCATTACCAGCATAAGCACGACAGGTTACACCAAGAGCCTCAATCTCCTTACGGGTAGCTTCCAAACCGGCAGCCATATCGTCGTTGAGTACGAGGTCTGTAAATGCGATGTTAGCGCCCTCAGAGGCGAACTTCATAGCGACAGCCTTACCGATGCCGCGAGCAGCACCTGTTACAAGGGCTGTTTTACCACTTAATAATCCCATTTCTTTCTTATTTAATTAATTATCAATTAGTTACGTATTTACTATCTTTTATCTAGAGTTTCAAGCCTGACTTTCCCAAGGCACCATAAACCACCTTGGCAACCAAAGGTTTGCTCGACTCCACATTCATGCCATGGCCCAAACGTCCATAGATAAATGGAACTTCGAGACCTTTGATACAATAGTGAGTAATATCGGCCACCAGATCGATGTTATCAATATCAAACTCACCATCTTCTCTACCTTCGGCATAAATCCTTCTGAGAATCTCTATTTCATCTTCATCGAAGTTTTTTCTCGCCTTCTCAACCATCCAGATGTTTCGGAAGAACTCAGCACGGAGGTTACCGTTTCTTACAACCGTTTCCTTGATCATACTGAGGTGAGTATAGATAAGCTCGATGATTTTATCCTGTGGACGCATCTTGCAATTAGCAACCTCGTCCAACTTGTCCGAAAGACGCTCCAACTCTGATTCTATCACCGCGTAATAGACATCCTCCTTCCTACTGAAATAAGTATAAAGCGTACGTCTACCCTTACCAGAAGCTACAGCAATATCATTCATTGTAGTATTTGCTATACCATTCTTGGCAAAGAGTTGTCGTGCGACATCTACCAGTTTTTGTCTTGTTTTGGATACTGACATATTGAAGCCCTTCCTTTTTTATTAATTGCACATAAAAATATTATTGTGCAAAAGTAGCACTTTAATTCGAATTAAACAAATATTTAATGTTAAATTAATAAATTAGGGCATAAAAAAAACGGATAAGATGTTGTTGACCAACTTCTTACCCGATCATTGTTGCGGCGGCAGGACTCGAACATGCGACCTCCAGGTTATGAGCCTGGCGAGCTACCAACTGCTCCACACCGCGATATAATCAACTCATTTCTGAATTGCGAGTGCAAAGGTACGACTTTTTCCCGACCCCACCAAACATTTTGTCAGAAATCTGCATATATTTAACAGTTATTAAACAGAATAGCAACAAAACGTACATAAAAGAGGCGAAAACGAGTAAAAAGCAAGCCCGATTGCTCTTTTTCAGAACAATCGGGCCTTATGGAAAAAGAATTACTTTTTCAAAAGTTTCATTACCTTCTCGAAATATCTCTGAGTACGCTTCTTACTGAAATGATTACCGCCATTCCATGAACGGATTGCGTGCTCGATACTATTAAGAGGATTGTAGACACTCTGAATCAATAGAAACATTTCTTTAGATTTAGCGACATTATATCTATCAGCCAAAGTGTAGCGCTTCTTCGATTTCTTGCGCTTCAGAATATTATTACATTCTGCTACTAAAATTGGAGTGATCTGCATCACACCTACAGAGTTACCGCTCTTAGCTTTCGGATCACCCTTACTCTCTACCTGAATGATAGCGTCCATCACTGGAGTCCAGTCCATCTCGCTGGTAGAGGATACATTTCCTGATGTTGCAGCCGACGCTGCATGAATTTCTAATGTCAGCATTAACATGCTAACTAATACCATTGTTATTCTCTTCATATTAATTGTTTTATGGAACCTGAAAAGCTGAAATACAACATCAGTGATTTCGCGGTGGCAACTTGTGAGAAAAAGAAAGGCTGCTCACCTCAGTCCCGTTAGATACCTTAATGGATACCTTCTCACACAACAAAAAGCACAAGATACTGGTATCCTTATTCTTATCGTTTGCAAAGATACAAAAAAAAAACGAATTATGCAAGTAATTGGCTGATTATCAGCGCATTTTCACGTAATTAAACACTTAGGTTTGATATAAATCAATAGAAAGGTAAAAGAGTAAAAGGTAAAAAGGTAAAAGGAGCTGCGCCCATCTATCTGTGGGAAAAAGCTAGGCGATAAGAAAGCAGAACTGTAGGAAAAACAAAAAAGCCTCAGAAATCTTTCGAAATCTGAAGCTCTTGATAAAAGGAGGCGGCTACCTACTCTCCCGCATTGCATTGCAGTACCATCGGCGCAAGTGAGCTTAACTTCTCTGTTCGGAATGGGAAGAGGTGGGACCTCACCGCAATAACCACCTGATAATGGGTTATGACGTATTTGCACACAAGCAAACTGTTTATCAAGTAAAGAACCACCGTTCCTCTCGATTTTATCGAGAGTCAACAGCTGAAACTATGAACTATATTAAAGAAAGTGTTCGGGCAATTAGTAATGCTCGGCTTTGACATCGCTGTCTTTACACCTGCATCCTATCAACGTCATCGTCTCTGACGACCCTCAATGGAGTTCTCATCTTGCGGCTGGCTTCGCACTTAGATGCTTTCAGCGCTTATCCAATCCAGACTCAGATACCCAGCGGTGCGCCTGGCGGCACAACTGGTAAACCGGAGGTCTGTCCATCACGGTCCTCTCGTACTAGTGACGGCACCACTCAAAACTCCCACGCCCACGATAGATAGAGACCGAACTGTCTCACGACGTTCTGAACCCAGCTCGCGTGCCACTTTAATGGGCGAACAGCCCAACCCTTGGGACCTTCTCCAGCCCCAGGATGTGACGAGCCGACATCGAGGTGCCAAACCACCCCGTCGATATGAGCTCTTGGGGGGGATCAGCCTGTTATCCCCGGAGTACCTTTTATCCTTTGAGCGACGGAGTTTCCATACACATCCGCCGGATCACTATGCCCCAGTTTCCTGCCTGCTCGGCATGTCTGCCTCCCAGTCAAGCGCCCTTATGCCATTGCACTCTTTGAGGTCGGTTACCAATCGACCCGAGGGCACCTTTGGAAGCCTCCGTTACGCTTTTGGAGGCGACCACCCCAGTCAAACTACCCACCAAGCAGTGTCCTCGCACTAGCGAGTTAGACCTCAGACAGCCAAAGGGCCGTATTTCAAGGATGGCTCCACGAAAGCTGGCGCTCCCGCTTCAAAGCCTCCGGCCTATCCTACACATCGGATGACCAAGGTCAATGCTAAGCTGTAGTAAAGGTTCACGGGGTCTTTTCGTCCCATCGCGGGTAATCGGCATCTTCACCGATACTACAATTTCACTGAGCTCATGGTTGAGACAGCGTCCGGATCATTACACCATTCGTGCAGGTCGGAACTTACCCGACAAGGAATTTCGCTACCTTAGGACCGTTATAGTTACGGCCGCCGTTTACCGGGGCTTCAATTCAATGCTTCCCATTGCTGGTGACATCTCCTCTTAACCTTCCGGCACCGGGCAGGTGTCAGGCTGTATACGTCATCTTTCGAGTTTGCACAGCCCTGTGTTTTTGTTAAACAGTTGCCTGGACCTATTCTCTGCGCCTCGCTCATCACGAGGACCCTTTATCCCGAAGTTACAGGGTCAATTTGCCTAGTTCCTTAACCATGAATCTCTCAACGCCTTAGTATGTTCTACCCGACCACGTGTGTCCGTTTGCGGTACGGGTGCCGCATGGGTTAAGCTTAGCGGATTTTCTCGGGAGTATGATTACCCACACTATCAGATTCCTCCGAGGAGGACTCCGTACTGTCAGGTTCAGCTCGGAGAGTGGATTTGCCTGCTCTCCTCAACACCTACACCCTTCAACGGGGACTTCCGTCGCCCCGCGGTGGTTTCACTGCTCCGTCTCCACATCGCCCCATGCGGCAGTGACGGAATATTAACCGTCTCTGCCATCGCCATCGCCGTTCGGCTTAGACTTAGGACCCGACTGACCCCGGGCTGATTGGCATTGCCCGGGAAACCTTGGTCTTACAGCGGGAGGGAATCTAACCCTCCTTATCGTTACTTATTCCTACATTTGCTTTACTCACCGCTCCAGGATAACTTACGTACACCATTCGACGCTGTGAGTATGCTCCCCTACCGATACTTTTATAATTGCTATCCCGCGCCTTCGGTGTCTGCCTTATACCCGATTATTATCCATGCCCGGACCCTCGACTAGTGAGCTGTTACGCACTCTTTGAATGAATGGCTGCTTCCAAGCCAACATCCTAGCTGTCATAGGGACCAGACTTCGTTAGACTAACTCAGGCAGAACTCCGGGACCTTAGACGGCGGTCTGGATTCTTCTCCTCTCGGGGACGGACCTTAGCACCCGCCCCCTTACTGCCGGACTGCAAACCGTGAGCATTCGGAGTTCGTCAGGACTCGATAGGCGGTGAAGCCCTCTTGTCCTATCGGTCGCTCTACCTCTCACGGTGACCATCCGACGCGGCACCTAAATGCCTTTCGGGGAGTACGAGCTATCTCCAAGTTTGATTGGCCTTTCACTCCTACACTCGGCTCATCCAGAAGCTTTTCAACGCTTATTGGTGCGGACCTCCATCCCGTGTTACCGGGACTTCATCCTGGCCAAGTGTAGATCACTTGGTTTCGCGTCTACCCCCACTGACTGTGCGCCCTATTCAGGCTCGCTTTCACTGCGGCTACGTGTCTCGTGACACTCAACCTCGCCAGTGACGGTAACTCGTAGGATCATTATGCAAAAGGCACGCCGTCACACATTGCTGTGCTCCGACCGCTTGTAGGCGTATGGTTTCAGGAACTATTTCACTCCCCTGCTCGGGGTTCTTTTCACCTTTCCTTCACAGTACTCGTTCGCTATCGGTCTCACGGGAGTATTTAGCCTTACCGGATGGTCCCGGCAGATTCGCGCAGGATTCCTCGTGTCCCGCGTTACTCAGGATACCGCTATGCCTGATCTGGCTTCGTGTACAGGATTATCACCTTCTGTGATGTAACTTTCCAGATACTTCCACTCACCATTTCAGTACAATGTCGCGGTCCTACAACCCCGCTGGCGCCTTGCGACGTCAACGGTTTGGGCTGTTCCCCGTTCGCTCGCCACTACTGGGGGAATCATTCATTTATTTTCTCTTCCTGCAGGTACTAAGATGTTTCAGTTCCCTGCGTTAGCTCTCTTACATTGGTAAGAGTAACCGTCCTTCAGACGGCTAGGTTGTCCCATTCGGAAATCTCCGGATCAAGGGTTATTTGCACCTACCCGAAGCTTATCGCAGCTTATCACGTCCTTCATCGCCTCCGTGAGCCTAGGCATCCGCCATACGCCCTTTCTTACTTTCTTTACGACTGTATTTGCTATCAGTTTAACCTGACAGCGAATAAGTAGCTCATACTTTCAGCTGTATTCTAACTTGTGAAATCTCATCTTGCGATTTGATTCACTTTAGTCTGAACTAAAGTTCATTACTTACAGTTTTGCTTGTGTCAATATGTCAAAGATCTTCTTGCCTTAAAAGGCATGGTGGAGATTGTGGAGTTGAACCATTTTGCTTGAGCCATCCCTATATATTATATAATGTATAAGGAATCCCAGTCTCCTGTATTTAATTAAACAGATGGTGCGTACAAGAAGAGAAGCGAACTTTTAATCAGATCCCCTATCACTTCATAGGAAATTCGTCTCTCCAGAAAGGAGGTGTTCCAGCCGCACCTTCCGGTACGGCTACCTTGTTACGACTTAGCCCCAATTACCAGTTTCGCCCTAGGCCGCTCCTTACGGTCACGGACTTTAGGCGCCCCCGGCTTTCATGGCTTGACGGGCGGTGTGTACAAGGCCCGGGAACGTATTCACCGCGCCATGGCTGATGCGCGATTACTAGCGAATCCAGCTTCGTGGGGTCGGGTTGCAGACCCCAGTCCGAACTGAGACAGGCTTTAAGGATTAGATGCGCTTTGCAGAACACCATCTCTCTGTACCTGCCATTGTAACACGTGTGTAGCCCCGGACGTAAGGGCCGTGCTGATTTGACGTCATCCCCACCTTCCTCACACCTTACGGTGGCAGTGTCCCCAGAGTGCCCAGCTTGACCTGATGGCAACTAAGGAGAGGGGTTGCGCTCGTTATGGCACTTAAGCCGACACCTCACGGCACGAGCTGACGACAACCATGCAGCACCTTCACAGAGACCCCGAAGGGCGTCATTGTCTCCAAATCCTTCCTCTGCAATTCAAGCCCGGGTAAGGTTCCTCGCGTATCATCGAATTAAACCACATGTTCCTCCGCTTGTGCGGGCCCCCGTCAATTCCTTTGAGTTTCACCGTTGCCGGCGTACTCCCCAGGTGGGATGCTTAATGCTTTCGCTTGGCCGCTGACCTATTCAGACCAACAGCGGGCATCCATCGTTTACCGTGCGGACTACCAGGGTATCTAATCCTGTTCGATACCCGCACTTTCGAGCTTCAGCGTCAGTTGCGCTCCAGTGAGCTGCCTTCGCAATCGGAGTTCTTCGTGATATCTAAGCATTTCACCGCTACACCACGAATTCCGCCCACTTTGTGCGTACTCAAGGAAACCAGTTCGCGCTGCAGTGCAGACGTTGAGCGTCTACATTTCACAACACGCTTAATCTCCGGCCTACGCTCCCTTTAAACCCAATAAATCCGGATAACGCCCGGACCTTCCGTATTACCGCGGCTGCTGGCACGGAATTAGCCGGTCCTTATTCATAAGGTACATGCAAAAATCCTCACGAGGCTCACTTTATTCCCTTATAAAAGCAGTTTACAACCCATAGGGCCGTCATCCTGCACGCTACTTGGCTGGTTCAGACTCTCGTCCATTGACCAATATTCCTCACTGCTGCCTCCCGTAGGAGTTTGGACCGTGTCTCAGTTCCAATGTGGGGGACCTTCCTCTCAGAACCCCTACTGATCGTCGCCTTGGTGGGCCGTTACCCCGCCAACAAGCTAATCAGACGCATCCCCATCCATCACCGATAAATCTTTAATCTCTTTCAGATGTCTTCTAGAGACGTCATTGGGTATTAGTCTTACTTTCGCAAGGTTATCCCCAAGTGGTGGGCAGGTTGGATACGCGTTACTCACCCGTGCGCCGGTCGACGCCCATCAAAAGCAAGCTTTCGATGTCGTTTCCCCTCGACTTGCATGTGTTAAGCCTGTAGCTAGCGTTCATCCTGAGCCAGGATCAAACTCTCCATTGTAAAATATCATTTTTACTTTGCTAAATCCGAAAACTTAGCGAAGTGTTTGTTGTCTGTACTTAGGACGAATATCCTTTTCGTTTATTGAAGCTTAGTAAACCTGACTTGTCAATTTCTTGACGGTTCGTTTCTTTTACCCAGTCAACTTTCTTAATTATAAGAAGTTAACCGCTTCTTGTACTACTTGTCTGTTTATGTAAAATCTTTCAAAGAACTCTTTCTTTATTGCTAAGAGAAAGTGCATTTCTCAAAAGCGAGTGCAAAAGTACTAACTATTTTTCATTCCACCAAATCTTTTCGCAAAAAAGTTTCATTTTAACCAAACTTTTAACAGTTATAAACATTTAAGCTTTTTTTTACACCTTATTATATATATAAATAGACTGAACTTTTGGCTATTCCAATATTTCTTCGTACTTTTGCCCTACCAATCAGTAAGGTTTAACAGAAAACGGAAATTCATCATGAAAATTATTGTATCAGAAGAAATCGAATCGGTATGTCCCACCTTTGTGGGAGCATGTGTGGAAGCCAATGTGGTAAACACCCCTTATTGTCAGGAACTTTGGGATGAAATCAATGCCCTCGGTGAGAAATACAGACAGACGCTGACCACGGAATCGCTGAAAGAGATGAGTGGAATTGCCGCCACCCGAAAGGTGTACCGTGCCTGCGGCAAGGATCCATCGCGCTACCGTCCTGCATCAGAAGCCCTTATCCGCAGAATGCTGCAGGGCAAGGAACTCTACCAGAGAGATACGCTGGTGGATCTTGTGAACCTGGCGAGCATTGCATACGGCTACAGCATCGGCGGATTTGATGCAGACAAGTTTGAAGGCGACACCCTGACCCTGGGCGTAGGCAAAGCCGGCGAACCATACGAAGGCATCGGCAGAGGCATGATCAACATCGAAGGTCTGCCTGTTTACCGTGACAAGATAGGTGGTGTGGGAACTCCAACCAGCGATAACGAGCGAACCAAGATGAGTAGCGACACCACTCACCTGGTGGTTCTCATCAACGGATATGACGGAGACGAACAGCACGTTCGCGAGAATGCCGAATACATTATCCAGCTTCTGAAGAAATATTGCCAAAGCGATGGAGGCAGCTACTTCATCTACAAATAAGAGGATGTGTCATAAGTTTATGATTCACCCTCTTCTATTTGTTGAAAGAGATAGGATATGTTGCCGAAAGAGATAGGATATGTTGCAGGAAGAGACAGAAGAAGTTGCAGGAAGAGACAGAAGAAGTTATTGGAAGAGATAGGATATGTTGTTGAGACAGTCAGTATCTTCGGTCGCACAACACCTGTTGTGCGCTTGCATAACAGCTGATATGCGCATGCACAACAGCTGTTGTGCATGCGGTAGTCAACTGTTATGCACCAACTATCATTCAGACTTATGACACACCCTCATTAACCAAGAAATCTTTCTTATAAACATAAAAAGGGGACTGACCACTGCCAGTCCCCAAGACGAGAGAGATATAAGTGTTGACTTGGTCAACAACGAGGCAAATCACTTTGCCTTATATTCTTTATTATCATTACCTAAATAAGCCTTACTTATCCGCAGGAAAATCCTTATTTATTTGCCGGATGATCGTATGCAGAAGTACGCACATCCCAGAACATCTTACTATAATAGTTGTTTGTTCCGTCGGTCAACTTCTTCACAGCTTCATTCCAGTTGGCACCATTTAATGTACTCTCATTGGTAGGATATTTCACACGGGAAATAATCATGCCTTTCACTTCGCTCAATGGTTCAAACTTCACATTATTGCCATTGTAAACGGCTGTGATTTCACCTGGACGAAGCAACTGGTTTGGATAGCCTGTACGACGAACCTCAGTCCAAGCCTCAGTACCATTGGTAAAGAGATCGATGTACTTCTGGATAGCACATGTTTCAGCATCTACGTTTGTAGATACCGCATTAACATAAGCATCCACAACAGCATCAGAGATAGACTGACCTGCCAAATCATACCAATATTCGATAGAAGCCTTTACACCTTCCTTGTAATCCTCTGCGTCATAGCCATTGTACTCGCAGAGGATGAACTTCAACTCAGCATAAGTCATCAATGGCACAGCGTAAGTCTTGGTCAAGACTAAAGGCTGACCATTATACCAGTTTGGAGATGTAGCACGGAACTTATCCTGGGTACCTGTAGGACAAGCGTATGGAATACCATCGTATGTACCCTGAGCATTCTTGTTGGTATAGATAGAGATACGTGGATCTACAGTACCCTCCCAAGGATGGCTCTTGCCATTCAAATCATCTTTCTTACCCAACATCAGCTTGGTAAGCACATTGGTGATGGTGAAGTCGTTACGGCCATCAATATAGAAGCCCTCATAGAACTTACAATAGTCAGACCCTGAAGATGCGTAAGTAAACTTAGCCGCATCATCATTGCTCTCCATCACACCACTGGCTACCGCCTCAGCGATATACTTCTTCCAGTTGGAATCTACCTTAGACATGTGGATAGCCAGGCGGCACTTCAAAGAGTTACCAAACTTCTTCCACTTAAAAGCATCACCACCGAAGATAACATCACCTGAAGTGAAGGCACTCTGATTCTCATCAATCATACCTACTGCCTCATCCAACTCAGAAATCATACCAGCATAGATATCCTTCTGGTCATCATACTTGCAATAGAGAACACCCTTATCTTCCAGCTGTGCGATATCAGAGTAAGGAACATTGCCCCATGTATCAGTGATGACATCCATCAACCAGACCTTCATAATCTTGGCAGCAGCAATCTGGTTGCAGTTGGCACCATAAGCAGAAGCAGTATTCTTGGTAGCCTCATCGGTATTCATCTTGATGACCTTGTCGAAATTAGCCAATCCCATATAGAGGTAATTGAAATAACTGTTGTTTACAGACTCACGAATCTGATAACGGTCCTCCTCTGTATAGTTGCGCTGGGTCCACTGCTGAGAGTAAGCCAGACACTGACGACCGCTGAACCAGTTGTCGTAGATATTGTCCATGGTCCACTTCTCTGCACCTTCCATCAGCATGTTAGAAGGAACATTGCCCGGAGCGTTTGGATTCTCGTTGAGAGAATCCAGGTCATCGCAAGATGCCATAGGTAAACAAGCCGCTCCTATCAATATATATTTTAAAATCTTCTTCATAACTTTTCCATCTTAAAAATTAGAACTTCAAACTAACACCAAAGCCATAGTTGGCAACCATAGGAGTGGCACCACCCTCAATACCCTGAACATTACCAGAACTGGTGACAATCATCTCAGGATCGAAGTGCTTGCAGTCTGGTCCCCATACGCCGAGGTTACGACCATATGCAGAAAGACGCAATGACTTGACAAACCAAGAAGGGTTCAACTTGAAGGTATAACCCACATTGATTTCACGAAGTTTGATATAATCGCTCTTCAATACACTCTGAGCAGCAGGACCATTGTAATAGTTCTCGTAGTAATCACGAGCACTTACCCTCATGGTATTAGGTTCATTTGTACCATAAACCACACCTTCTGAGATGATACCATTCTCACGAACGCCATTGGCTGCTGTCTCCTCCATCATACCACAGTAGTTACCCCAAAGAGTTGTGGTAGAGAAGAACTGACCACCCTTGGAGAAGTCGAACTGGATGCTGGCATCGAAGCCCTTATAGCGGAATGAGTTGACCCAACCACCCGTGAAATCTGGATAGATATGACCAATCACTTCGTTACCATCAGTAGCCATATAGAGACCAGTCTCTGGATCTACGCATTTGTTGCCATTTTCATCGTACACGAAATTGGTACCCATGATGATACCATATTCCTCACCTACCTTGGCACCCACCTCAGCCATGAATGGAGCAGAAGCAATCTTGTAATAATCTACACCATCTGCAAGGCTCTTCACCTTATTCTTGTTAGATGCGATGGTAAACGATGTATTCCACTCAAAATCATGGGTCTTGATAGGAGTAGCATGGATAGCCACCTCAATACCCTTGTTCTCGATTTCACCAGAGTTGATCATCTTGTAGATATAACCGGTGGTACCAGATACTGACAAAGGAAGAATCTCATCCTTGGTATTTGTCTGATAGTAAGTTACATCGAATCCCAGACGGTTGTCTAAGAAAGCCATCTCGAGACCCAACTCGTAAGATGTGGTTGACTCAGGCTTCAAATCGGCATTGTTCAATGTATTTGGCAAGCGATAACCTGGAGTAGAGGAATCGATGTTGGTATATTGGGTATAAGTACTCAGCACCTGATATGGATCGGTATCGTTACCTACCTTTGCAAAACCGAGACGTACCTTACCATATGTCAGCCAAGGAGCCTTGTTCTTCAACAGTTCCGAGAACAACCAGCTACCGGTGACAGATGGATAGACATATGTATTGTTGCTTGATGGAAGAGAAGAAGATTTATCACCACGAAGAGTAGCCTCCAAGTAGAGCATGTTCTTCCAACCCAAAGTAATATCACCAAACAGAGAGTTGATTCCCTTTACTCGCTTATAGTTATAAGCCTTGGCTGCCTGCAAGGAGTTAGCCAGGTTATAGTATTCAGGAATAGCCAAACCACCCTGTGTCAAACCATACACATACTCATAGTGATTACGCATGATGTTAGCACCCACATTGGCACTGATGCTGTAATCGCCGAATGTCTGGTTATACATCAGCAGGAACTCATGGTTCAACTCATACTGCTGACGGGAGATTTCCTTATACTTAGACAACTCCTGTGAGTAAACGGCATTGCGTTCATACTGCTTGTCAACCCAGAAATCAAGGTTTGCCTTATACTGGAACTTGAGCTGTGGGATAATCTGATAGCTGAAGCCCACATTACCATATACACGGTTACGGCTATCATTCTCGTAGTTCATGTAGCGGCTCCAGTATGGGTTGTTGTGGAACTGGATAGTAGTATCATCAATACCACCAATGTTCCAGGAAGCCTGGCTTCCATCAGGGTTCTTATAGAGAGACTCCAATTCGTTCATGTTCAGCTGGCGCTGTCCCCACTGCGTGAACTTCACCATGATGTTGTTGTCACCATAACCAGTATCCTGACGCCCCTTGGTACGGTTGTTGAAGTAGTTGACACTGGTGAACACATTCAACTTCTTGTCTGGCGACATGATGTTGCCCGTAACATTCAAGGCATTCTTATACTGGCTGCTGTTTGGCAGATAACCTGTCAAAGAAGTATTGGTATAGGAAATACGGAACGAACTGTTGTCATAAGACTGAGACACAGCGATATTATTGGTGTAAGAAACACCAGTCTTGAAGAAGTCGCGATAATCTGAAGAAGCAGGGCTCCAGGCAGATGTAGTAGGATCGCCTACAGAACCGTTATTCTTCCATGTAAGCAAGTCGTACCATGAAAGCACCTGGCGGCCATCCAATTTAGGACCCCAGCTTTCATCCTGACCATAGTCTGGAATCAGATATTCCTTGCCATTGATAGTGGCAGTACCCATATCATCACCATCGTCGCCATAAGCATAATCGCCAGCATAACCATAACCGCCACCATACTGACTCTGAAGCTTAGGCAGTTTGGTTACAGTTTCAAAGCCAACAGAAGAGCTGAACTCCACACCGAGTCCTGCAGACTTTTTGGCACGCTTGGTAGTAATCATGATAACACCATTAGAGGCACGGCTACCATAAAGAGCAGTAGCAGAAGCACCCTTCAACACGCTGATGTTCTCTACATCATCAGGGTTGATATCCTGAATCAAGTTACCGTAATCGTACCCACCACCACCACGCTGAGTCTCGGTAGAGTTATTGTCGCCACCCTCGATAGGCACACCGTCAACAACGAACAGCGGCTGGTTGCTGCCAGAAAGCGAGTTAGCACCACGAAGCAAGACCTTAGAAGATCCGCCCATGCTACCGGCACTAGAAGAGATGGTCAAACCCGCAACCTTACCCTGCAGAGCATTGACAGGGTTACTGAGTCCTCCACGTGATTTCAGCATCTCATCGCCTTTCAGCTCGGTTACAGCATAACCCAAAGCCTTCTTTTGGCGAGAAACACCCAAGGCTGTGACAACCACATCATTCAATGTATTGTCCTCGCCTTCCAACACAATTTTCATTTTTGATTTAGCAACCACCTTTTGAGATTTCATTCCCAAATAAGAGATTACCAACTTGGCATTTCCATTAGGAGCTACCAAAGAAAAGTTACCGTCAACATCTGTTACAGTACCCATCTTGGTACCTTCAATCTTGATGGATGCGCCAATTACTGGCTCACCATCTTCCTGAGAAACAACCTTACCTGTAACAGTAGTTTGAGCGAGAGCCATTCCTGTTGAAAGAACGAGCCCTCCCATGAGCATGGGCTATCTTTTTACCATAATTCTCTCTCTTAAAAATTAAACAACTTACAAATATCGGATGCAAAGATACATACTTTTTGCTAATTAAACAAATTTTTAGCAAACAATTTGATATAAAATACCTACTTTATGGTACTTTATGTATATTTTTCGCATATTTCATTACTTTTCGTAAGCATTTTTGGCATTTATTCCATCAAAAAGTAAATAACGAGAAGAAACTGGGTACAAAAGGGAAGTTTTGGAAACAGAAAGGCAAACACGCCATTTATTACAATAAATAACATGTTTGCCCTAATTATTTTATTAAAATGAAACTCACCTATCAAAAAGGGTTCATCAAGATTACACCTTATTAGATATAGAGAGTTATGAAAAAAGGAGTCAATAACGCCGGAAAATTAAATCACTCCAAAATGGAGGAGCGCATTCTTAACACCATCTTCATCCACATGAGTCGTAATGTAATCGGCTACCTGCTTGAGATTATCACCCGCATTGCCCATCGCAACACCAACGCCTGCCTCCCGGACGATGGAAATATCATTGCCGCCATCGCCGAAAGCCATGGTTTCATCTATGTTCAAACCCAGATAATCAGCCATTGCATGCAAACCTTTGCCCTTATCAGCATCGGCTGCCGTAATATCCGTAAAGGCAGGATGCCATCTGCCCGAAGTGCAGTTGCGGAGCGTAGGCATCAGGAGCGCCTCCTGCTCTACCGAACAGAAAGGAGTAACCTGCAGAATCTGCTCATCTCCCAGTTCATTCACATCAGTCAGGAAGATTTCGCAATCCACCCCCAGTCCCTTGGCAAAGATTTCATAAACCTCGTCAGTATAATGATGGATAGCAAGATGATGCTCTCCTACGACAATTGCCGGATAATCATCACGGTCGGCTGCCTCGATTATCTTCTTTACATCTTCAGGAAGGATGGCGTGCTGGCTCACCACCTTATCGCCTACAAAACAGCGGGCTCCATTGGTGGTGATGTAACCGTCGATGAGATGTTCTATCTGACCGAGGTTAGTAATGAGGAGCTGCGGACGACCGGTAGAAATATACACCTCTACCCCGTTCTTCTTAGCCTGCTCCAAGGCATCTACCGTGCTCTGTGGAATCTTGTGGGTTTTGAAACTCACCAAGGTGCCGTCAATATCAAAAAACAATGCTTTTATCTTCTTATCCATACCAATATCTTCTATACCTTATTATATATATAATGCAAAATCGGTTGTGTAAGTACTGCAAAACCGATGCAAAATTACGAAAAAACAGATAAATGACAAAAAATATAAAGATTTATTAGATTTTACTTGCATCGAAAAGAGAAAAAACGTATATTTGCCACATCTTTATGCCCGAGGAAACTCCGAGATAATGCATAGAGCAACTACTAAATAAGAACTATTATGAGTAAGAAGTCCTATCGGTTACTGGCATCCCTGTTGCTGATGCTCGTAGCGACGCTTACTTCATGCGAGAAGTTTTCGATTGACGAAACAACCGGAAAATCACGTGAGGCAAACGCCAACGTAACTATCCATGTGCAGAAAATAGAAGGCACAAGTTTGTTGACAACCAAAGCTGACGACAAGCAGATGGCGCTGGGCGATGTGTGCTCCAGACTGACGCTTGCCATCTTTGACGGAGAGGAGAAACTGGAGACGGTGAACCAGCTTTCAACAGACAACGGCTTCGGAACAGCCTATGTAAGTCTGGACGAAGGAGAATACCGGCTGGTGGTGATTGCCCATAACGGAAAGGGAAACTGCTCTGTCAGCGCACCCGAGAAAGTAAAGTTTGCGAGCAACAAGCTTACCGACACCTTCTATTATTACGGCAGGTTGAGCGTAACGGCAGACGGTGCCACCTCCGACATCAACCTGAAGCGAGCGGTTGGCGCCTTCAAGTTACATATTACCGACGAAACCATTCCCGAAGAAATCAAAAGCATCAAGTTCTATTATACCGGCGGCAGCAGCACCCTGGATGCAACCACCGGATTCGGCTGCGTGAACAGCCGTCAGACCGAGAATTTCAGTATGAAAGATGGCGGCAGAGACTTTACCGTCTACACCTTCCCACATGAAGAAGAGAAGAACATCAAGATGAGTATCAGCTTTCTGGATGCTGATGCAAAGGTGGTAAAGAGTTTTGAAAAAGCCGATTTGAAAATCCATCAGAACCAAACAGCCTATACCGAGATTTCCATCGCTGACGGATTCGGTGGCGGAGGCGACAGTGCGGGTGGTGGAATCGGCATTACCGTAGACCCTACCTGGGGCGAGACAGAACGGGTGAATTTCTAAGAAACAGACGATTAAAAGAATACTGAAAACTAGAAGGTATGTTCTATTTTTCCACAATGCAATATATTTTTTGATTCTTAAAGATTTGATAAACAAAATTTCTTTGTCATTTAAGAATAATTCCATAATTTTGCATCCAATATTATATAATATTATAAACAAAGGATGAAAAAATATATAACTCTTATCATGCTGATGGGAGCATTGATTCCTGCCGGGGCTCAGGCACAAACGCTGAGCCTTGACAGTTGCCGTGCCATGGCGCTGCGCAACAACAAGCAGCTCAATGCCTCGAAGCTCAAGAAAGACGTGGCGTACAACATGAAGAAATCGGCACGTACCAAATATCTTCCTAAAGTAGATGCTTTAGGCGGTTACGAATGGTTCAGCAGGGAGATTTCGCTGCTGAACGACGGTCAGAAATCAACATTCAGCAATATCGGCTCTACCGTTACCGGAGGAATATCGGGAGGAGCCAGCAATCTGATGAGCCAACTTGTAAGTCAGGGAATGATTACCCCGGAGATAGCGCAGCAGATAGGCGGACTGATGAATGAGAAACTGGGACCCCTGCAGCAGCAAGGCAATGCGCTGGGAGAGAAACTGGTAGATGCTTTCCGCACCGACACCCGCAATATCTGGGCTGGAAGCGTGATGGTTCGCCAACCTATCTATATGGGTGGAGCCATCATTGCAGCCAACAAGATTGCCGACATCGGAGAGCAGATTGCAGAGAATGATCTCGACCAGCAGACCCAGAGCACGCTCTACAGCATAGACCAGGCTTACTGGCTCGCCGTTTCGCTGAAGCAGAAGCAGAAACTCGCCATCAGCTACCGCGACCTCGTAAAGAAACTGAACGAGGATGTTCACAAGATGATTCAGCAGGGAGTTGCCACCAAGGCAGACGGACTGAAGGTAGACGTAAAGGTGAACGAGGCTGAGATGCAGATTACCCAGGCAGAAGACGGGCTCGCCCTGTCGAAGATGCTGCTCTGTCAGCTCTGCGGCATTCCGATGAACCAGGAAATCACACTTGCCGATGAAGATAAGGAAACCCTGGCTTTATCAGGAACTCCTGTTGACACCGAGCAGCAGAGAGTAGCCGCACAGGATTCAGCGATGAACACCCGTCCGGAACTCCGCATGCTGCAGAATGCGCTCGACATCTCTAAAGAAGCTACCAATATGGTTCGCGCCATCAATCTGCCTCACGTCATGCTGACAGGCGGCTACATGATTTCGAACCCGAACGTATTCAATGGTTTCCAGAAGAAGTTTACCGGAGTCTGGAACGTAGGCGTGATGGTTCATGTTCCGGTATGGAACTGGTTCGACGGCGCCTACAAGGTGAGAGCCGCCAAGGCTGCCAGCAATATCGCCCAGATGAACCTGGATGATACGAGAGAGAAGATTCATCTGCAGATTACCCAAAGCCAGTTTAAGGTAAAAGAAGCCCAGAAGAAACTCAACATGGCAATGAAGAATATCGCCAGTGCAGATGAGAACCTGAGATGCGCCAACCTCGGTTTCAAGGAAGGCGTGATGGAGGTTACCGACGTGATGGCTGCACAGACTGCCTGGCAGAAAGCACAGAGCCAGAAGATTGATGCAGAAATCGACGTGAAGCTGACTCAGGTTGGGCTGAACAAGGCGCTCGGTATCCTGCAGTAATAATAATAACAAATTTAAATTCAGATTAAGCAAAATGTCTAAGAAATCACAGCATAACAACATATTGCTCGCTGTAATCGGTTTTACAGCAGTAGTCATTCTCGTAGGCGTCATCGGTTTCTTCACTTTGGAACAGAAGGATGACACCATTCAGGGCGAGGTAGAAGTATCAGAATACAGAGTATCCTGCAAACTGCCGGGACGCGTAGTAGAGCTCCGCGTTCAGGAAGGCGATTACGTTCATGTGGGCGATACGCTCGCCATCCTCGAAGTGCCGGAAATGAAATCGCAGGAACAGATGCTCCAGGCTACCAACGCTGCAGCCGAGGCGATGAAGGACCTGACGGATGCAGGTGCACGCAAGGAGCAGATTCAGGGCGCTTACCAGTTGGTTCAGCAGGCTGAAGCTGCCGCAACCATCGCCAAGAAGACCTACGACCGCATGCAGAACCTCTTCAACGAGGGCGTAATTAGTGGTCAGAAGCGCGATGAGGCTTACGCAGCCTACAAGGCTACAGAGGCTCAGGTGGCTGCTGCCAGAAGTCAGTACGATATGGCGAAGAATGGCGCCCGCGAGCAGGAGAAGCGCATGGCTGCCAACAACACCCAGGCTTCGAAGAGCGCTGTGGATGTAGTGAAGAATCTTCTGAAAGAGACCGTTCAGATTGCCCAGTGCGAGGGCGAGGTAAGCAATGTCTATCCTAAGGTAGGCGAGCTGGTAGGCCTCGGCTCTCCTATCATGAGCATCTCTATCATGAGCGATATGTGGGGAACCTTCAATGTTCGCGAAGACCATCTCAAGGGTCTGAACAAGGGCGATGAGTTCACCGCTTTCGTTCCAGCCTTCAACAAGGACATCAAGATGAAGGTTTACTACCTGAAAGACCAGGGCTCTTACGCTACCTGGAAGGCAACCAAGGATAATGGCGACTACGACCGCAAGACATTCGAGGTGAAGGCCCGTCCTGTCACCAAGCTGGAGGGATTGCGCCCGGGAATGTCACTCATCATTAAATAACATCTATGTTTAAGAAATTATATCATATAGCCCTCAGAGAATGCGGCATCATGTGGAAGAATCCCATTTATCTCTTCTGCATGGTCATCTTCCCCATCGTGGTGGTGATTTTCTTCACCACGCTGATGAAGGGAGGAGTGCCTACCGACATGCCTGTGGGCATAGTAGATCAGGACAACTCCGCCACATCGCGCCAGCTGGTGCATAAGCTCGATGCCTTCCAGACTACCAAGGTAGTGGCTCATTACGAGAACATGGCAGAGGCAAGACATGCTATCCAGAAGAACGAAATCTACGCCTTCCTGCTGATTCCTGACGGAACGGAGGCAGGCCTGATGGCCCAGAAGCAGCCTAAGATTTCATTCTATTACAGCAGCGTATCGCTGGCAGCCGGCTCCCTGCTCTTCCGCGATTTGAAAACCATCTCTACTCTGGGAGGTGCGGCAGCAGGAATGGCGAAACTGTCGGCACTGGGAAAGACAAATGATGAAATCATGACCTTCCTGCAGCCTATCGCCGTAGATCTGCACATGATAGGCAATCCATACGCCAACTACAACTATTATCTTTCGAGCGTAATGGTGCCGGGACTCATCATGCTGTTCATCTTCCTGATTACACCTTATTCTATAGGTACGGAACTGAAGTTCAACCGGGCAAGAGACTGGATGCGGATGGCAGGCAACAATCCTTATCTCGCCATTGCGGGTAAGATGCTGCCTCAGACGCTCATCTTCCTGAGCATCTTCCTGCTGTTCGAATTCTACATCTATTATGTATTACAGTTTCCACATCCGGGCGGCGCGCTGCCTATCATCCTGTTAGGCATTCTGAGCATACTCTCCTGCCAGTGTTTCGGCATCTTTGCCTTCGGGCTGATGCCTTCGCTCCGTATGTCGATGAGTATCTGTTCGTTGTGGGGCGTAGTGAGTTTCTCCATCTGCGGAGCCACCTATCCGCTCTTCTCGATGGATTCTCCGATCCAGTCTATCGGCCAGCTTTTCCCGATGCGCCACTATTACATGATTTACCAGATGAACATCTTCAATGGTTTCCCGATGGGCGATGCTGTGCTCCACTGGGGCGCAATGGTGCTGTTCTGTGCCCTGCCGATGCTCACTATCTGGAACATCAAGAAGGCAATGCTGGTATATAAATACTTACCGTAATGAAGAAAAGTAGTTTATTATATAAGATTATCAATGGCATCTGGGACATGTGCTACATCTGGAAGACGGAAATGCGCAATGTTTTCCGCGATGAGGGTGTGCTCATCTTCTGCATTCTGGTGCCGCTGGGTTATCCGCTGCTCTACTCGTGGATTTACAACAACGAGGTGGTGAGAGAAGTGGATACGGCAATTGTGGACCTGAGCCACAGTCACAGTTCTCGCGAGTTTATCCGCGATTATGATGCTTCGCCAGATGCCAAGGCTACCTATTACTGCAACAGTCTGGACGAGGCGAAGGAACTGGTGCGCAGACAGGCGGTTCACGGAATTCTTTACTTCCCTGCCGACTTCGATACGAAGCTGAACCGGGGCGAACAGGCGCATGTGGGAGTTTACTGCGATATGAGTCTGATGCTGACCTATAAGGCGATTTATCAGACCTCGCAGGCTGTAGCCAGCCACATCAACTCGGGCATCCAGATAACACAGGCTGGAGGATTTACGGATAGAGACGACGAGATTACCACCGAGCCGCTCGCCTTTGATGAGGTTCCGATATTCAACACGACAGGAGGTTACGGAAATGCCATTCTGCCGGCTGTGCTGGTTCTTATCCTGCAGCAGACGATGCTGCTGGGCATAGGAATGGCAGCGGGAACATCAAGAGAACTCAACAGAAACCGCGAACTCATACCGGTAAGCAAGCATTATGGCGGTATTTTCCGCATTGTTTTCGGCAAGGCATTGGTTTATTTCATGGTTTATGCCGTGATGGGAATGTATCTTACGCTGGTGGTTCCTAAGCTGTTCAGTTTTGTAAGTATGGTAACGTGGACCACTATTCTCGGTTTCCTCCTTCCTTACATTCTTTCGTGCGTTTTCTTCGGTCTGATGCTGTCGTGTCTGGTAAGATATCGTGAAAATGTGATGCTTCTGGTGGTATTTACCTCCGTTCCGTTGCTTTTTATGACGGGAGTATCATGGCCACTGAGCAATATTCCGGGCTTTTGGCAAGGATTTTCGTGGGTTTTCCCATCCACTTTCGGCATCCGCGGGTTCCTCAGAATCAGCAGTATGGGTGCTTCGCTTTCAGATATTCTGCCGGAATTCAGAGCACTCTGGATTCAGACCGGTGTCTATTTCCTCGCTACCTGCCTGATTTTCAGGCAGCAACTGCGCTCAGCCAGACTCAAGGCAAACCTTACTGCCGAAGTAGCAGAAGAAGAGGATGAGGCGGAAGAAATCGTGGAGAATGGATAATGTACAATGAATAATTTCGGGGGTGACCATGCAAAAAACAGCTGTTAACTGTTAACCTGTTAACTCCTCTGATAAAAAAAGCTAGGACTGCTTGAGGGCAATCCTAGCTTTTTATTTTATACCCTTATCAAATAGGATATTTACTACTTAGTGTGTACTAACAATCTTGGTTGGAGCCTTCTCGGCATTTCTGCGGTTCACCACCGTTACTACGCTTTGAGCAAGGCTGAGGAAAGCCTGACCGGTAATGGAATCAACCTTGGTAGCAGCAGGCGCACCATCATCACCACCCTCGCAGATGCTCTGAACGATAGGAATCTGGGCGAGCAGAGGCACATTCATCTCCTTAGCAAGATTCTTGCAACCCTCCTTACCAAAGATATAATACTTGTTCTCAGGCAGCTCGGCAGGCGTAAAGTAGGCCATGTTCTCGATAAGACCGAGGATAGGCACATTCACCTTATCATTCTGATACATGTCAATACCCTTTCTCGCATCGGCAAGCGCCACCTGCTGAGGCGTACTTACGATAACTGCACCCGTAATGGAAAGCGTCTGGAGCAGCGTAAGATGAATATCGCTTGTGCCAGGAGGTGTATCGAGGATAAAGTAATCCAACTCACCCCAGTCAGCATCAGCAATCAGCTGCTTCAGGGCAGAACAAGCCATTCCGCCGCGCCACAGAGTAGCCGTAGTAGGACTTACGAAGAAACCGATACTCAGGAGCTTCACGCCATATTTCTCGACAGGTTCGATGAGGTCTCTGCCGTCCTTGTGAACAGAATAAGGACGTTCCTCCTCCACACCGAACATCTTAGGCATGGAAGGACCGAAGATATCCGTATCGAGCAAGCCCACCTTGTAGCCCAACTTAGCCAGGGCAATGGCGAGATTGGCAGAAACGGTACTCTTGCCTACTCCACCCTTACCAGAGCTCACAGCGATGACGTTCTTCACCTGTGGCAGCATCTTTCCCACCTCAGGACGAGGAGCCGACTTGAACTCAGTAACGATTTCCACCTCTACATCTTTCGAAATATGATAATGGATGGCAGCCTCGGCCGCCTTCACCGTACTCTTGAGGAAAGGATCCGTATCACGAGGAAAGAGAAGAACCACCTTCACCTTCATACCATTGATGCTAGGCGTATCTGCCAGCATCTCGCTCTCTATGAGGTTCTTCTTGGTGCCTGGATAAATCACCGTAGCAAGCGCCTCTTCAATCAATTTTGGATATAATGTCATCATTTCTTTTTATTTATTTGGTGCAAAAGTAACAATAAATAATGTAATAAGCAAATAAAAACTAAATAATTTCAGATATTAAACACTTTTATGTATCTTTGCAAATTGCAGAAATGTGTAGTTTCAGCAAAAAGCGAATCTACAACCGAACAGACAAAAACGGAAGAAAAATGAAATATAAAAAGATTATATTAGGCGTAGCCTTGGCTCTGGCCTGCTTCTCTAGCCTGAATGCCAACGCGCTGACCGAAACCAAAGTGAAGAAGACGGAAACTCAGACCGCAGCACCCAACGTTTACTGGACCGACGGCTACGGAAGAGTATCTTATACCACCAACTCTATCATTTCGCCGGTAGTAAAAATTGCCCTCAAGGAGTTTGCGGGCGATATGAAAGCCGTAACCGGATTCGATGCGAAAGAAAAATCAGGTGCTCCGATACAGATTTACCAGCTCGACCAGCTCACCAACAAGGAGTTTTCGGCAGTAGAAAAACTCGGTGCGCCGCTGCATCTTATTATCACCGCAAAGGATGCTTTCTACATCGGTACGAGGAAAGGGAAACTCATCGTTATCGGAAGCAACGCCCGCGGAACGGCTTACGCCATCATGAAACTCTCTGAGCTGGCTGGCGTTTCGCCTCTGGCGGCATGGAACGACCTGCAGCCTGCTCAGCGCAAGAGCCTCTATACACCCGTAGACCAGCAGTGGATAGAGGTTCCGAGAATAGAATTCAGAGGACTTGCCCTGAACAACAGCCAGTGGATGAAACCGCAGAACTACAGCCGCATCGCCCGATTGATGCTGCGCCTGAGAGCCAATACGCTGTGGCAGGTAGACGGCAGGCACGAGGCTGCTTACAACAAGGCTGTGGTAGACAGTTTCGACATCTGCGTGGCGGAAAACTACAAGGTGACGGAGTTTGTGGGCAAGAAGCACAAGAAGAAACACCGCAAAACCATCGAGAATGTGAAGCTGGTATGCTCGGATGCACAGATGGAGATGAGCAACCTCTCGCCGGGTCTGCTGCTCGAAATGCTCAACAGCAAGGATTATCTGGAGAGCAAGAATGCCCAGCACGGAAAATCGCACCGCTCTGCCGCTCACAACGACGAAGACTGTGCCTGGATAGCCAACATTACCAATCCGAAGCAGTCAACCTTCCAGCTAGCCATGATGATGAACCTGGCGTGGAATAAAAACGCCCTGAAAGCGGGTTGCAAGACGTATATCCAGAACACTCTCAACGCATTCTTTGGCGCCATTACGGGCAAGAAAATCATGCCTCTGATGGAAGAATATTACCGCCTTACCAGCATCCGCCATTCCGCATATATGGCGATGCCTTATGGTGATACTGAGTTTCATTCAGGCGAATTCGGCAACGAACTGGAGCGTTTTCTCTACCGCTACGACCTGTTGAAGGCGAAGACTGAATCCATCGAACGCATGCTGCCTCAGAACCAGAAAGACGGTTTCTTCGAGGTAGTAAAATATCCGATATTCCTGGCTGCCTTCGTAGCCGAAAAGGAGCTGGAGGCACAGGAAGCAAGACACATCGCCCGTCCGGGACTGTTTAATAAAGACGATGAGGCGAAGGCTGCAGCAGCTGTGAGCATCGATGCTTACAACAAACTGAAGCAGCTCAATGCCTACTACAGTCGCATCAGAAACGGCAAATGGAAGAATTTCATCCTTACCAACGGTGCAGAGATGCAGGCTCCACAGATTCCGGGCACACTGCCTGCTGCCGACATCAAGCGGCTGAAAGCTGATGCCTTCGACCGCAACAACGATCTCAAGCCGCTCTCTGTAGTTACCGGCGACATCATTGCCAAGAATGCCTACGAATGGAGCAAGGCTACAGAATCGCCGCTTGCCCAGGCTGCCGTAAGAGGAGCCGAGAAGATTACCGTCCGTCCGCTGTTAGGTCACAGCGGCAAGGCTGTGAAATTGCCGAAGGGAGCCAGTCTGAGCTATGATTTCTACTGCGACAAGAGCGGTGATGCGCGTTTTACCATCGCCGCAATTCCTTGCTTCCTAAACGCTGTAAAGAACATGAGGGTGAGTGTGAGCATAGACCGTGGAGAACCGGTAATCTGCCAGTTGAAGGAGGTTTATAACTCTAAGGACTGGAAGTTTGACCTGTGGCGCGGACAGACGCTGAAGAGCTTCTACGTTACGCTGCCTGACGGCAGCCATAACGTTACCATCAAGGCTTTAGACGATAATGTGATGATTGACCAATGGGTTCTGGATTACGATGTAGACAGAGAATATTACGTATTCCCAGTAGCAAAATAAGAGGCTTTTCTGCAGTTTTTCAGGCATAAATGAAGACCGGGCTGTGGCTTAAATGATGACGGGGCAGAGGCTTAAATGAGGGCTATCATGAGGCTTATCATGTAGCTTTTCGTAAGGCTTTTCATGATACTGAAATGTGTTAAGAATCCTAACTCATAGCTTCTTCCCCCGCAACTCTATGACTTATGCCCCGCAAAGCACAGAGACGGGGAAAAAAGAGCGAGGGGTTAACAGGTTAACAGTTAACACCCCAAAAATGCATGGTACCCCCACACACATATAAAAATAAGTATATATATATTATAATAAGGTACGCGCGAGGGGGAGTATCGAAAAAACAGCTGTTAACTGTTAACTCTGTTAACCCCCAGGCATAAAAAGACATAAAAAAAGCACTCCTAGGAGCGTGAACTCCTCAAAGTGCCCTGATCATAATTATATTTCTAATATTGGTTTTTACGCAATAAAGAAGCCATAGATTACTCAATAACTACGGTTGTCCAACCATGCTTGTCCTCGATGGTACCATACTGGATTCCGCGGAGCGTATCATAGAGGTGCTTAGAGATAGGACCTGGCTTCTCACCGAAGTTGTAGCGCTTGCCTGTATCCAAGTCATCAATGTAGCTGATAGGACTGATTACGGCAGCAGTACCGCATGCACCAGCCTCCTCGAAGGTCTCCAACTCATCCTCAGGAATCTGTCGGCGCTCTACCTTCATACCGAGATCCTCAGCCAACTGCATCAGACTCTTGTTGGTGATAGAAGGGAGGATAGATGTACTCTTAGGAGTAACGTATGTATTATTCTTGATTCCGAAGAAGTTGGCAGCACCACACTCATCCATGTATTTCTTCTCCTTGGCATCAAGATAGAACTCGCATGCATAACCCTTCTCGTGAGCGATATTGTTGGCTCTGAGAGAAGCAGCATAGTTTCCACCCACCTTATAGATACCTGTTCCGAGAGGAGCAGAACGGTCGAAATCACGGATGATGACGTATGGGTTGGTAGAGAATCCACCCTTGAAGTATGGACCCACTGGAGTTACGAAGATAAGGAAGCAATACTCCTTAGAAGGATGAACACCCACCTGAGCACTTGTACCGATGAGCAGCGGACGGATATAGAGCGTAGCACCACTCTCGTAGGTAGGAATCCACTCCTGGTTCAGGCGGACCACCTTCTTCACCATTTCCTCGAACATTTCTGTAGGCACCTCTGGCATCATGATACCACGACATGTGCTCTGCAAGCGGGCAGCGTTCTCGTCCATACGGAACACGCGCACCTTACCGTCTGGGCAACGATAAGCCTTCAAGCCCTCGAATGCCTCCTGACCATAGTGCAGACAGGTTGCAGCCATGTGCAATTTCAAATACTCATCAGAGCAAACTTCTATTTCGCCCCATTTGCCGTCGCGATAGTAACAGCGAACATTGTAGTCAGTCTGGCGATAGCCAAATGACAAATTAGACCAATCTAAGTCTTTCATAACATCTATATTTTTAATGTTCTACTAATATTTTAGATGCAAAAGTACAAAATAATCTATTAATCTGCAACTCTTTTATAATATTTTTAATGAAAACGTTATCTTTTTATTCATTTCTGCCATTTTGGGGCATCATTTTACCATTTTAGGGGGTTCTTTTATTGTAATTGAGAGATTGTATTTCTGAAAAAGAAAAAGCTGCACCCATTCTTCGCAAACAGGATGCAGCTTACTAACTAACATTAACTTTATATCAACTATTCTTTAAACCTATCATCTTATATTGCTATATAAACAATAGAGGAAGCGGGGTTAACGGGTGTATTCATCAGGAATCTGAGGCATCGCTCCATTCTGGGTACAAACGTAGGCACTTACCTTTACGGCAAGTTCGTGAGCCTCCTGAATGCTCTTGCCCTTCAGAATGCTGGCACAGAATGTACCGGTAAAGCTGTCGCCAGCACCTACGGTATCAGCCACCTCAACCTTTGGAGTCTCCTGGAATGACTTCACACCCGGAGCAAAGACATAACTGCCGTTTACACCGCAGGTCAGCACGAGCATATCGAGATTATACTTGCCGAGAATCAGCCAGCACTTGTTCTCGATATCCAAACCTGGATAACCAAAGAGACGTCCGATGGTAATCAACTCCTCATCGTTAATCTTCAACACATTGCAGCGCTTCAAGCTCTCGGTAATCACCTCTGGAGTATAGAAGTTCTGACGGAGATTGATGTCGAAAATCTTCAGACAATCCTCTGGAGTATGGTCGAGGAACGTATAGATGGTCTTACGGCTAACCTCACTGCGCTGAGCCAGAGAGCCCCAGCATACAGCTCCAGCATTGGCAGCAATCTCCCTGATATCACTGGTGAACGGGATATTATCCCAGGCTACACCCTGCTTGATATCGTAAGTCGGAACGCCCTCCTTATCAAGCTGCACCTGAACAGTACCGGTAGGATAATCTACCTCAGGCATCACATACTTGAGCTTCTTCTCATCGAGCAGGCGGAGAGCTGTATCGCCCAGAGCATCCTTGCCCACAGCACTCACGGCTACAGAATGCAAACCATGCTGACCTGCATGATAAGCGAAGTTGGCAGGAGCACCGCCGAGTTGAGAACCACTAGGGAGAACATCAAAGAGGATTTCGCCCAAACCTACACAATATTTTGTATTCAAATTCTTTGTTTCCATAATTACACCTTATTATATACGATATAAACGATTGCGGATGATTTTTATTATAACTTGCGGATATAAGTGAAGAGATAAGCGACTCCCACAGCCATGACAGCCACAGCACCAGCCTGCCCCCAAGTATCGCTGGCAAAGCCCATAATCAAAGGGAAGACGGTACCACCGAAGAGTCCCATGATCATCAGTCCACTCACCTCGTTCTTCTTATCAGGCATGGCAAGAAGTGCCTGAGAGAAAATCATGGAGAACACGTTAGAGTTGCCATATCCCACCAGGGCGATGGCGATATAAAGCATCATCTTGCTCTCGCCTACCCACATGCCTATCATACTCAGAGCCATCATCACTACGCTGATGACGAAGAAAGTGCGGGTCTTCATCATGCGGAGGAAAACGGTACCGGTGAAACATCCGATGGTACGGAAGATGAAGTAGAGCGATGTAGCGAAGGCAGCCTCGTTCAGCGTCCATCCCAGACGCTCCATCAGAATTTTAGGAGCTGTGGTATTGGTACCCACATCGATGCCTACATGACACATGATACCGATGAAGGAAAGCAGCACGATAGGTTTGCCGAGCAACTTGAAGCACTCGCCAAAGCCAGACGCCTTACCCTCGTTCTTCTCCTCCTCGATAGGTGTACCAGCCAGGAAGAAGGTAGCTGCGATTCCGATAACCATATAGATTGGGAAGAGGATTCTCCAGCCCAAACCGAAGGTTGGAATGCTTGCCATGGCGCCCCACATAGCGATGTATGGAGCCAGGAAGGAAGCTATCGCCTTAACGAACTGACCGAAGGTCAATGTGGATGCCAGGTTCTGACCTGATGTCACCACCGAAACCAGTGGGTTCAGGGATGTCTGCATCAAGGCATTTCCGATGCCGAGCAATGAGAATGACACGAGCATCAGCTCAAAGTTTTCGCCAAAGATGGGCAAAAGGAGTGAGATAACGGTAACGAGCAAAGACAGGAGTACAGTCTTCTTTCTACCTATCTTATTCATCAGGATTCCTGTTGGAACCGAGAAGATGAGAAACCAGAAGAATACCAGCGATGGGAACAGATTGGCTGTTGCATCATTGAGGTTGAGATCTTCCTTTACGTAGTTGGAGGCGATGCCTACCAAATCTACAAATCCCATGGCGAAGAAACAGAGCATCACCGGGATGATTGATAACTTTGATGATTTATTCATAATTGTTAGCGTTATTGTTTCTATTTTGCTGCTGCAAAGGTAGCGATAAACGATATAATATATCATAAAATATCGTTCATCGGCTACCATTTTTGTTGCATTGTTACATCATTAACACGCTAAGAAACAATAGTGTTATAGATTCAGTTCTTAACAGATGAAGTTACTTGATGTCGTAAACCTGGTACTTACCCTTTCCCTTTACAGTAACCTTGTTGTAAGGCTTGCTTGGGAACACGAGATTGGTCATGGACATCTTGCCGTCAGCATCCAGAGCCTCGATGCTGCTCTTGTCGATGAAGATACGCAGCTGGCTGATCTTGCCGTAGGTTGGAGCTTTGGTGACTGCAGCGAAGTCCTTGCTGAAATCCACCTTACCACTCTTGGTTCTATCCATTGAGAAGGTTTCTGCCTTGGCATCGTAGTTCATCACTACCTTCTCGCCCTTGTCGTTGCTCAAAGTGATAGTAGCATTTCCCTTCAGGCTCACTACCATCTCGCAAGATTCTGTGAGTTTCTTGCCAGCCTCCTTGCTTCTTGCTGCTGTCATCTCAGGAGATGGAACCACGCTGCAATAAGTTTCACCCTTATACTCGAAGAGACCTAAGTCGCGAGGAATAGAGTTGCCTGAACGGTACTGCTGGGTTGGAACCTGGTTGGCATACTGCCAGTTGCTCATCCAGGCGATAGCCACACGGCGACCTTCTGGTGCGTTATCAAAAGTAACTGTAGCATAATGATCCTTTCCGTAATCCATCCACTTGGTTACCTCTGGCTTGCTGTCGCAAGTAAACTTGTGTCCGTCGAAATCACCTACGAAATACTGGGTTGCTGAACCACCGGATGGACCGCCAGGGTTGATGTTGCAGATGAGCATCCACTTCTCCTTATCGGTGCCACGAACCTTCATCTTCATCAGGTCTGGGCATTCCCAAACGCCGCCATGGTTGCCATACTTCTCACCGAAAGAGCTTTCGTATTTCCAATCTTTCAAGTTATCTGAAGAATAGATTTCCATGTGCTGACCGGCAGCCAGAATCATATTCCACTTCTTGATATCCTCATTCCAAAACACGTGAGGATCGCGGAAGTCGGGCACATTGCTGGTGATGACCGGATTTCCCTCATATTTAGTAAAGGTCTTGCCATTATCTGTGCTGTAAGCCATGCTCTGTGTCTGGTTCTCACCAGCCGAAGTGTAGAGAGCCACAACAGCACCCTTGCCCAAACCAGCGGTATTATTCTTATCCACAACGGCAGAACCGCTGAAAATGGTACCAATTGCATCTGGCTGGATAGGGGCACCCTGGAACTTCCAATGTACCAAGTCGGTAGATGTAGAATGTCCCCAGGTCATATTCTCCCACTGTGATCCGTAAGGATTATACTGGAAATAGAGATTCCATACGCCATCCTTATAGAACATACCGTTAGGGTCGTTCATCCATCCGTAAACAGGAGTGTGATGGAAATCCGGACGATACTGCTCGCGATTCTTCATATCGAAAGTATCAGAGAACTTCATCTCTTTCCAGCAAGTGAGGGCATTCAGTCCTTCCTTGCTATAATCGCCATTGACATGGATATCGAGAGCCAAGCCTTTCAAGCCAGCAAACTCATCCATATAGAGAGGTACGAAATAATCTACGTGGTCTTTAGCCAACTTCACATTGAAGGCTTTCACCTGCTTGTTGTCAGCAATCACCTTGATATTTGCCATCTCAGCATCCTCCTGTACAGGGAGCAAGAGACACTTCTGGTTCTGACTCTCCTGGCTGATGCGATAGAGACAGTGATTATTGCTCAAGAAGGAAGCCTGCTGGGCATAACTGGCGGTGAAACCGCAAAGAGCGACAAGCGCTGAAATAAATATCTTTTTCATTGTCTAATTATCTAAAAATACCGATGGTAATTATTCGTATCCCTTATTCTGCTTATACAGACCAGGAATGTAATACAGCTGGTTATATGGAACCGGATAGAACTCGTTCTTGCCCGGTGTGAACTTGGCATCCTTCAAGTATTGTGCGTATGTTTGCTCTCCATACTGATCTTTCCTCTCAGATTCGAAATACTTGTTCAGTGTCTCAGAAGCAATGCCCCAGCGGCGCAAGTCGAAGAAGCGGCCGTTCTCCATAGCCATTTCCAGACGACGCTCCCAACGAAGGCACTTTCTTGCCGTCTCCTTATCCTGGAAATAAGACTCAGGATAGAGGGCTATATCACATTGATCCTTGGCATATTCAATATGCTTATCCACAGAATTCTTGGCTCTCTGACGGATATCGTTGATGATGGTACGAGCCTCAGCCAGACGGCCCAACTCTATCAAAGCCTCAGCGCGCATCAACATGATGTCGCTATAACGGAGCACGTAGTCGTTCATGGCAAACGCCTGCCAAGAGCCATTGAATGTCTCACCCTTAGAACGCTGTGGTACTTCCTTCAGAGAGGTATAGTAACCATAAACGTTTGGTGTACGAGAGTTGGCCGTAGTCATCGTGTATTCTGACTCATATTTATATGGGAAGGTAGGCATTCCTACTGTATGGAACAAACGTGGATCCCATTTCTGACTATTAGGCTCACCGTTTACAGGATAATCACAAGTCTTGTTGTAGTCATCAAACTCAGGAAGTCCGTTCTTGGTCTTGAAGGCATTCACCAGGTCTTGTGAAGGCTTGTGGAAATCCCATCCGCAAGACCACATACCCCAACAGCCATTCAGCACGTTAGACCAGTTGCCACGTCCGAAGGTAGTATGGTCCTCGCTATAGTCGGAAGCCTGTACGGCAAAAACTGACTCCTTGCTGTTCTTATTGTCAGGCAGGAAGATGTCGCCGAAGTCTGCCATGTAACCATAGTCTGAATTCTTCACCACATCAGTATAGTCGACAACCTTCTGCATATACTCCTTATTAATATGGTCAACACCATCGGTTGCCTCATAGCCATCACCCCAGGCAATGGTAAGATAACACTTAGCCAGATAACCTGCGGCAGCAATCTTGTTGACACGACCGCCATCCTTCTGCTTAGCAGGAAGTACATCGTATGCTGCCTGGAAGTCAGCTATCACCTTCTGCCACAATTCCTCGTAAGTAAACTGAGTGTTTGATGTGCTCTCTGTTGTTTTATCCTCATAAACCTTCTCGTCTATCCAAGGAATCTGACGATACATGGTAAGTAACTTGAAATAGAAATGAGCACGGAGAAAGCGAACCTCTGCCTCACGCTGCTTGGTTACCTCAGCACCCAGTGTGCTCTCACCATTCTGCTGTAAAGAAACCAAGGCACGGTTGCAACGGGAAACGGCACAATAGAGACGATACCATAACTCGTCGAGTTCGCCCTTAGTAGAGGTCAAGGTACTCCAGATCTCCACATCGTGATAACCGGTGTCACCGGTGCCACCGCCACCTTTCAAGCAATCGTCTGAAGAAAGGTCACCATATGGCCAAAGGTTGAATGGGTAAGAAAACCAACAGTCGCCCAACATCGCATAGGCACTGTTTACCATCTTGTCTGGCTCGCTGAAAGCCTTGTCTTCATCAACCACAGCTGTTGGGGTGTAATCCAGGAAATCATCACAACTGGTGAATGTTCCTACCAGTGCTGCTGCAAGCACCATTGTATATAACTTTTTCATCTTAGAATTCTCTTTAAAAATATGAAACATTTTAGAAACCTACCTGAAGTCCGAATGATACGGATGTTGAAAGTGGATAGTTCCAGTTTGGATTCTCTGGGTCTGAACAGGTCAGGCTATTGCTCTTGAGGGTCAAAAGATTCTGACCTGAGAGATAGACACGGGCACTGGTCATCTTCAACTTAGAGAGGATGCTGCTTGGGATGGTGTAACCCACCTGCAAGGTACGCAACTTCAAGTAAGATCCATTCTCAACGTAGTAAGTAGAAGCACGACCCTCATCGGCTGTGTTCATGGTGCTCAAGCGTGGGATGGAAGAACCGGTATTGTTGGTATTCCAGGCATCGAGCAAACGGGTACCCTTGTTAGAACCACCATCAGTAATAGCCCAGAAGTCGGTCTGGAACTTTTGGTTGTTATACACATCCTGGTCATAGACACCCTGCCAGAACATACTGAAATCAAAGCCCTTGTAGTTGAGAGCAATATTCAAACCATAGGAGAAGGCTGGCACTGGGTCGAAAATCCAAGTCTGGTCATCTGAAGTAATTCCATTTTTACCATCTAAGTCCTTGTATTTCAATCCACCGACACGTGCGTTTGGCTGTCCAGACTTATCTACTTCTTCCTGATTCTGGAAAATTCCATCGGCTACATAACCTACGATAGAACCGTATGACTTGCCACTCTGCACCAGGTTTTCCGTAGATGTGTGAGCGTAAGCACCTGTTGTTGTTGCTGGCAAATAAGTAACCTTGTTGCGGAAGAAATCCAGATTGCCGTTCACGTCGATGCCAAGTCCATTAGCCAAGGTCTTGCGATAGCCCACGGTGAACTCCATACCCCAGTTGCGGAGCGAAGGACCATTCTGCCATGAATTTCCACCTTCACCAGTTGCACCCAGATAAGCAGGATTAATCAACATATCCTTTACATTCTTTATATAGGCATCCACTGTACCATAGAGGGTGTTGCCAAACAGGGTGTAATCCAAACCTACGTTATACTGGGTAGCAGCCTCCCATTTCAAATTAGGGTTAGCCAACTGTGTGGCACGATAACCAGAAGGGAAGGTACCTGAACCTTGCAGGAAGAGGTCGTATGCAGTAGAGGTTACACGGTCTAATCCGTAATCCACTACATAAAGACCAAACTGTGCATTGTTGTCGATAGCCTGGTTACCTGTCTGACCCCAAGAGAGTCGCAACTTGGCATCATCCAACCAATCCTTCTTCAGGAGATTAGAGAATCTGAAACCGAGTGATGCAGCAGGGAAAGTACCCCAGCGATGTGCCTTACCGAAACGTGATGAACCATCATGACGGATGGTGAAGGAAGCCAGGAGGAGATCATCCCAGTTGTAGTTCACCTTTCCAAAGAAAGAAGCCAGGCGATAACCTACCTTTGCACCCGAGTTACGCATCGTTCCTGTTGCAGCATTTGGCCACATATAATCTTTATCTTCCAGCGCATAGCCTTCTGAGTAGGCAGAGAAATCGATAACCGACTGCTTGGAAAATTCCATACCACCGAGTACATCGATGTTGTGCTTGCCTATCTGGGTAACGTACTGGGCTGTGTTAGACCATGTCCAGTTAGTCTCATTGTTATTCGAGAGCGTTGTCTTGGCGATGTCATTGTTGACAATATCGGAATGATAAGTATTCGTCATCGCATTGATAAACGATGTCTTGAAATCCAGACCGAAGTTAGAGCGCAGGGTCAATCCCTTGACTGGCTTCAATTCTACGAAAGCATTACCGAAGATGCGCCAGTAATCAAGGTGGTTGTTGCGGTTCTGATACTGCTCACGACAAGGGTTCTGACGGTCGGCCATACTTCCTACAGGACCAGCGAAGGTCTTGCCATCTTCTTCGTAAACCGGAACGATGGAAGGCATCTTCAAGGCATTCTCCATCGGATGGCAATCTACCTGAGAGGTATAAGTCAATGTCACATTCTCACCTACGGTAACAATCTTGTTCAAATTCCAAGAGGTATTCAAACGAGCTGAGATATTCTCAAAGTCGGTATATTTCAAGACTCCCTCATTGTTCTTGTATCCCAAGGAGAACATAGCGCTATGCTTGTCATTGGCATGAGATACTGAGAGGTCGTAGTTCTGAGAGAAACCTGTGCGAGAGATTTCATCGAGCCAGTCGGTATCTGAGAATCGCATGGTCTTCTTGGCATTGATGTAGCCATCATATCGACCATTGATAGTATAGTTCTGATACTGGTTGGTAGCAGGATTCCAAACGGTGATTGGAGTACCAGAGGCCGCATTCAAGTCGATGCCGTAGTTGGCAGCATAAGCTACAGGATCGAGTCCATCGTTCAGGGCTGCCTGAGCCATCGCAGTAGCATACTGGCTGGAGTTCATCAGCTTCATCTTCGACTGGTTGGAATAGAACTGTGCAGTGAGGTTGGCAGAGAAGTCAACAGCAACCTTGCTACCCTTCTTACCTTTCTTGGTGGTGATGATGATGACACCATTCGATGCACGGGAACCATAGATAGAAGCCGAAGCGGCATCCTTCAAAACCTGCATACTCTCAATATCATTTGTATTGAGGGTATTCAAAGCCATATTGGTAGGCACACCATCTATGATATAAAGCGGATCCTGAGAAGAGTTGAAAGAACCGATACCACGAATACGCACGGTTCCTGAACCAATAGGAGAACCATCGGTAGTAACAGTCATACCAGGAACACGACCCTGCAAAGCACGCATCGGGTCAGTCTCTGAACTTGTCTTCAGGTTCTTGGTTGAAACCACAGCCACGGAACCGGTCAAGTCAGCCTTCTTCTGAGTGGTATAACCTGTTACAACTACTTCCTGCAAGTCGTTGGCATCTTCCTGAAGTGTTACCTCCATATTGTCTGAAGCCTTTACTTCTTGCGTCTTATATCCAATATAAGATATAACAAGTGTGGAACCAGGAGCACATTCTACATGAAAGTTACCATCAAAGTCGGTAACAGTACCAGTCTTTGTGCCTTTCACCATGACAGATGCACCAATGACTGTCTCACCAGCAGCATCTTTCACAATGCCATTTACATTTACCTGTTGTGCACTAGCTACGGTGCAAACAGTACAGAGCGCAGAGCTCATCAGTAATCTTGAAAGATTGTTCATACTATTATAACGTTTTAAGTTTCAAAATTGTTTTATTTTAATTTCTGCCGCAAAATTAGGCAAAGATTGGATATGAGAATAAAAAAAATCGTTCCTGTAACAATAATTATGTTACATGAAACGATTTTCTAATCTTTCGTCAAGATTTTAAAGTACTTATTTTAAAGGAGTTAGAAAACTATTCCTTATTAGATGCCTGTTCATTTCTAAAATCGGTAGGAAGAACACCAAACTGCTTCTTGAAGCATGATGAAAAATAGCCAGGAACAGCAAAGCCTACTTCTGCCGAAACTTCAGAGATTGTCTTGTCTGTTTGCTGCAAGAGGGTATAGGCTCTCTGCAGGCGCATCTCTTTCAGGAGCTCGGCAGGCGTTTTTCCTGTCATAGCCTTCACCTTGCGATAGAGCTGCACCTTGCTCAACTGCATCTGGGCTCCCAAATCATCCATCTTCATATCAGCATTGCCCATATTCTCAAGGATCTTCTTCTTGAAACGATCCATGAAGTAACGATCACTCTCATCCAGATGATTCAGTTCAGCAGCCCAGCCCTCCTTGTTCTCGATGAAGCCACGAGCCACGGCTTTCTGTTTCTGCAGCTTCTTTCTATATACATTATATATATAGTAGATGACAAAGAGCAGAACCAATACGATGACGATGGCAACAATAATCATCCATTTCTGAATACGGGAAACCTCTGAATAAGAATCAAGACTGTCAGAAATCTGATCCAGATTCTTCATCTTGGCTTCCAAATCCTGATATTGTAGGGCGATGGCATCGCAGTTTTCCTGGGTAGCAAGAAATGATTTCATCACATTATTCTTCTTATAGGGTTTACCCTGAAGGATATTCATCGCCAATTCCATAATCTTTTCGCCCTGGGTAGGATAGACATAAGAAGCTGCAAACTGTCCTCTCTTCACTCTATCCACTCCTTCCCATTCTCCAGGCAATCCATCAATGCCTACTATCAGTATCTGCTTATCAATGCCTCGTCTCTCTGCTTCCAGAAAGGCTCCTATGGCACCCAAGTCGCTATGTCCGAACACGCCATCCGCATGTCCGCCCTTATCCAGATATTGCTTCATTAACTCCTGGGCACGCTCCATCTTCCAGTTGCTTTCTAGGGTAACCACCTTGATTCCCGGATAATTCTTCATCACCTCGTGGAAACCACGATGGCGCTCAATGACAGGGGAAGCATCCTTCAAGCCCGTAATCTCAACAACGGTACCTTTTCCATCCAGTTTACTGGCAAGAAAGCGTGCTACTTCCCTACCCGCTTCTACATTATCGCCACCGATGGAAGCTGTATAATGGGGTGTCTTTACCTTTCTGTCGAAGAGGATAACCGGGATATGCGCACGATAAGCTCGCTCGATGGCAGGAGTTACATCATTCACGTTATCAGGAGCCACCACGATTAAATCTACCTTCCTGGCTATCATACTGTCTATCTGGCGAGCCTGGCGTTGCCCGTCATTCTCTGCAGTAGTAAACAGCAAATCCACATTCTTATATTGATACTGCGCCAGTCGAATCTCATTATTCACCTTCTCGCGCCAAACTCCGCTGCAGCATTGCGACACACCAATCACCATCTTCTTCTGGGTGCAAGAACCTAGAAGAAGAATACTACTAAGTAGTACTATTAAGATAATATTGATTCTTTTCATTGATTTTATACTTCTTCCATCCGTTTAAGTTCCCACCCCTCAAACTGCATGATGATGAGATGGAGTTTTGTGCCTTGGCGCAAAGCCTCAACCCTTGGAGCCTCGGCATATCGATGAATCTGATCAACAGCCTCACGCCACTGTTTCTCGGCCTTGGTCATAGGCTTGCCATCTTCCGTGAACTCACCTTCAACTATCGCAGAGAAATCTTTCTTAGAAAGAACCTTCAATTCCAGAATGTAGCTATGCTGACTGGCATAATGGGTAAGGTCCGGCAAAAGGAAGAAATCACAATAGCCATGATTCAACTCTAACTCTGGAGCCGTGATATAATAATCATTCAGATTCAGATAAGCCATGAAGAATCCCTGCAGGTTTCGCTCAGCCTCAATGCCATCACGCACCGATGAAACCTTGGCATAGGCATCTGCCATGAAGCGCAATCCTTCTTCCCACTTACCATCGTATGCCATATCATAATAGTAATCGGTAAGCTGGTTGACATCCACATAAGCCTTTGCCTGATACTCCTCTTCCAGATAACCATAATACTGCTTGCGGACATTATTGTTTGGAATGCCCAGAATGAGCTTGGAGCCACGAGTTCCCTTAATGGTCAACATGCCATAATAGAACAGAAGACTTGGGAATATCTCAGCCTTTGGAATATGATACGCAGAAAACGACTCATAAAGCTGGGTAACAATCTGTTCCTCTTCTGCTATCTTGCGGATAATGCCCTTACGCTCTCCATCCAGCTTGTCAAACTGCAACAGTTTCTTCATCTTGCCGTAACCGGTACGGGTATTCGGGTCTATCATCTCTTCTGGCGGACATCCGGCATCCATATAATTGCGAAGGTAATAAAGAACCATATCACAATTAAACATACGAGTTTTCTTCTTCAATGCCTGTTTAGCAAAGCAATAGTTATCATACCATGGCTTCATATCATTGACGATGGCATCAATATCACTATCAGCAGGAATACTACCATGTTCTTTATAATAGGTAAACATTTCCATCACATCAGTGGTAGAGAAGCCCAGCATCTCATCAAACTCCGGCTTGATAGAAATGTTCCAACCTATATTGAATCCACTCGTCACATCATCCAGGGTTACAGGGCTCACACC
Source organism: Segatella copri (assembly GCF_015074785.1). Taxonomy (NCBI): domain Bacteria; kingdom Pseudomonadati; phylum Bacteroidota; class Bacteroidia; order Bacteroidales; family Prevotellaceae; genus Segatella; species Segatella copri. Next base: position 3,562,985 of record NZ_CP042464.1, on the reverse strand, counting down.
CATCATGAAGATACGCTCAAAATTACCCTTGAACTTTTTGAAGACATCAAGATAAAATCCATCGGCATGGGTAATTGCATGATATACATTCTCACCACGTTCATTGAGAATGACATTCGTAAAATTGTCATACTCATCGATGATGAGATACAGATGATACTGGTGCGCCTTGGCAGCCTTGAATATCAGTTCCATCTTTTCCTCGAAATCTTCCTGCGCCAGGATTTCTTCCATCTCTGCCTGATAATATTCTGAGTATTGACGGACAAAAGCATCAAGGTTGATGCTGAGATAAGAATTAAACTTAGTCTCAAGCTTGTCGATATTACCCGTAATCTGGGAGAAATCGAGGAACAGCACCTGATACTTTCCCTGCAAAGGAGTAGGATGCTGGCCTATCCACAAATTTCCAAAAAGACTCTGGAACTTATGGCTCTGCGTACAGTCATAGTAAGAATAGAGCATACTCAAGAACATACTCTTACCAAAACGACGAGGGCGGGTGAAGAAGAGATTGCGAAGCTGCTTCTCCAGCTCCGGGATAAACATCGTCTTATCCACATAATATAGATTCTGCTCTATTACCGTAACAAAATCTGCCACCCCATAAGGTACTTGTTTAACTTGCTGTTCCATCATGATCTATCTTTAAAAACACTATCTGTGTGCAAAGATAGCATAAAAAAACGAAAAAGCCACAGTTTGCGTTTACAAACTGCGGCTTTTATTATATTTTATCCGAAACACACGTTCCTACCATACGACTTTCTTGTTGCCCATAATATAAATGTGTCCTTTTTGTGGCACAAGGACTTTTCTTCCCGAGAGGTCGAACAGAGTAGGATTGATGTTTCTTGCTATCATGAAAGATGATGCATATATATAATAATAATGTGATAAAAAGTCCTGAGACATCATAAGAAAATGCTTCATTACCAAAATAAACGTCTCCAAAAGTGCGTTTCTCAAATTTTATTTGTACTTTTGCCGTGTCATTCAGAACTTTGTTTTATTTTTACAGCACGATAATAAACAAAATGTCTGGATATGGCAAGCATCCCGGTGCACCAACAGAGTAGCTTAGGTACTCTGATAAAGAAGATAAATGATAGTGCTGCGTTAATTAAATAAATCAGATTCAACATGTCGTTTCTAACTCGAACATATCCTTTTAAACAGAGTAAACACTTGCTAAAAGATAGTAGCATCTTTGGCTTCATCATTTGGGTAATTTTATATTTTCTGCAGCCATTTGAACTCTGCTTATATCAAGGTAACAAATGCTTTGTTGCTACATTATTCGGACTGGTAACTTTTGGATGCTACATAACATACGCTGCAACGATCTTGAAGTATTTGCATCAAACTATCAAGCCCTGGCGTATCTGGCATGAAGGAGTAGCTATACTCGGACTGATTTTCATCATTGCCTTCGGTAATTTCCTCCTATCCTCATACTTGTTTCATCATACGATTACATTCAGTCTGTTTCTCTTGTTTCTAAATTGGACTATTATCATAGGCATATTTCTTACGACATTATCTATCGGAATGCAATACAACAGAACATTACGAGAGAGAATGGAAGAGTTGTTACGCAATACAACAAAGGAACAGGAAGAAGTATCTATTACCATCCATGATACTAACGTAAGAGGAAACGATCTGTCGATTGCCATCAACGATCTACTTTATATGGAAGCACAGAAAAACAATGTATCCGTCTGTTTTCTAAAAGAAGGTAATGTTGTTGCTGTTGATATCCATACAACACTAACCCATGCTCTTGAAGAGTTGAAAGAGTTTGAGAACATTTTCCAATGTCACCGTTCTTTTGCTGTCAATGTGAATAATATCACTTCGGCACGAGGAAACTCAAATGGTTATCAACTGACTCTCAGAAATAGCACAAACATCATACCCGTTTCCCGAAGATTTGTGCCCAAGTTAAAGACTTATCTTACCTAGTTATCTGTCCTTCAACTTAGTTATTCGGCATCTTAACTAGCTTTCCATCATAAGATTTAGTTGAATATCCTAAGAATTTGGTAAATCCTGTTTCATGCAGTATCTTTGCGGCATGAAACATCGAATAATACATATCGCATTGCTGCTGACTACAGTCTGCAACCTGGCTGCACAGACCATCATATCAGGCATGGTAAAAAGCGGTCAGGAACCGCTTGCTGGTGCCAATGTTTTCATTACAGGTACGATTGATGGATGCCTGACAGATTCTCTGGGTAGGTTTTCCTTTTCCACATCAAAAACTGGAGAAGCGTCTATCAAGATTACCATGATTGGTTTTGAAGAATATATGCAGACTGCAGATGCCAGCAAGCTACGTAATCTTTCTATCCAAATGAAAGAAAAAGCTACGGCAATCCAAGAAGTTGTAATATCTGCCAGCACTTACAGTTTCGGGAAAAGTGACAACTTCAAGACTATGGATGCCCTAGATGTTGTGATGGCAGGTAATTCATGCGGGGACATTGTTGCAGCCCTGCAAACTTTACCCGGCACTCAAAAAGTGGGAGAAAATGGGAAACTCTATGTCCGTGGTGGAGAAAGCGAAGAATGCCAGACTTTTGTTAACGGAATGCACGTCCTTGTTCCATATAGTACAAACACAGAAAATACTGCTGTACGTGGACGATTCTCTCCTTTTATATTTAAAGGTATCAACTTTTCTCTTGGTGGATATAGCGGAGAATATGGACAAGCACTTTCCTCCGTTCTCCCTATGGAAACATCAGATGCTGCAACAAGTGACAAATATGGAGTCAGCGCATCATTGGTTGACTGGAACATCGGTGGCACCAAGGCATATTCCCACAGCAGCTTATCCTTTAATGCCGCACTAACAAGTTTGGGAATCTACAATCAGTTATTTTCTGAAAGGCTTGATTTCAACAAGCCTTATCTAAAACTATCTGGCGAATCACAATACAAGAATGAGTTCCGAAATGCCGGAATATTGAAAACATACGTTGGCTATGATTTTACATCTGTAGGACAGCATATAGACAACCAAAACCTTTCGCTCAAAGAGAATAATATCTATGCCAACACAACCTATAAGGCACAGTGGGGTGCTGGCTACACGCTCTTTTGTGGTATGGCAAGCTCATCGGTATTCAACGATATAGAAGATGCGAAGATTGCTGGTGACCGATATTACAACTTCAGGAATGAGATACATCTGAAAACAGGAATACGCAAAATTTGCTCGGATGCACTAAAAATATCGGCAGGAATGGAGGACTATCAGCGAAACAGCCTCATGGAGTACGAAAACGATTGCTACAAGTTGGATTATAATATTCTTGCTGCTCATATTGATGCCCAATGGAGGATGATGCCCCATGTGTTCCTGAATATTTCGACAAGGACAGAATATATGGCTCATGCTAACTGGCTGTTTATGCCAAGGGCTACACTATGTTATATTCCTAACAAGAATTTTCAGCTTTCATTTGCTACCGGTCGGTATAGCCAGACTCCAGAAGATGCCTATCTTGCAACAAACAAGAAATCTCTTGGACAAAGTACGGCAGATCATGCTATCCTATCCATACAATATAAGTCGCCTGGTACACTCATACGAATAGAACCCTACTGGAAAAAATATCAGCGATTGCCTTTATGGGAAAAGGGTATTTACCAACCGAAAGGATATGGAAAGAGTAAAGGTATAGACATTTTTGTAGAAGAGCATTCGCTTTTCAAACATCTTACCACAGCATTTTCATATTCCTACAACGATTCCAAGCGATTCTATCACGAATACACAGAAGAGCGAATACCTGAATACGCCTCAAGGCATAATCTGAGATTGACAGCAAAATATTCATTCGGCAAAGCAATCATCGGGCTGACTGAATCGTATGCAAGCGGACGTCATTTTCTTATTGGCAAGACACCACATTATAATAGCGTAGATATAAACCTTACTTATCTGCTAAGTCCCAAGGTCATTATCTATTCTTCTCTGAACAACATCCTCGGCCGTACAAACATTTTCGGATATAATACTAACGGACGTTCGATAGTTCCATCTAGAGACAGATTTTTATATATAGGCATATTTGTTTCACTTAAAAATAATAAAGCATATGACATTTCAAACTTTTAAACGATTCGTATTGATGTCAGTCTTCTTCATGACAACATCTGTAGTTATCTATGCCCAGCAATCCACAATGCAGGGACTAATGGGACAGTCGCTTGCTAAACTTCAGCAACCGACATCAGAGAGCATACTTAATTGTATTGCAGAGATGAAGCGTATTGATGATATGTTTCCTGATAGCATCCAGCCCAAGTTTCAGATGGCTTTGCAAAGTCTCAATTATTCCGTGATGAATCCGCATGCTCCACAAACAGAAAATCTTCTAACAGAGACAGAAGAAACTATTGCTAAGATGGAGAATATAAAGCATGCTAACCCGTCTGACATCTGTACCCTTCGCGGTTTTCTCTATATGGTACGCATCGTACAGAATCCAGAGCAAAACGGTCAACGCTATTATCTGGAAGTGATGCAGGATTACGAGAAAGCTCTCAAACTCAACCCAGATAATCAACTGGCCAAACAATTGCAGCAAAAGTTTTTTGAGGGAATGAAGCTGCAAACCGGTAAATAAGAAATAAAAGAAGCCTTAAGTACATAAACTAAGGCTTCTTTTTACATCATATAAACCTGTAACTTACAAACCAAGCTTATGAACCTTCAGGTTCTTGAACTCAGCCTTGCCATCCTGGGTATAAAGCTTCACATTTTCGTATGGAGCTACTGGGAAGACGAGGTTGGTCATGGCGATGCGACCGCCATCTACGAAGAGTTCAACAGAAGACTTATCTACGAAGATATCAACATGATAGGTCTTCTTGCCATCCTCGCAAAGACTCAACGGAGCCCAGGTAGCGAGAGCGAAATCGTTCTTGTAGTTGATAGAATTGGTGATACGGGCAGGCTGCTTGCCTTCTGCTGCCAGCTGCTTGTCCCAAGCCAACTCGATATCATGAGGAACTGCCTGCTTGCCGAAATCGGTCAAACCACTCTCGGTTCTATCCATCACTACCTTGCCCTGCTTCATATCGAAATAAATCAGGGTGCGCTCACGCTTGTTGTTTGAAATCTCAATACCGGCAATGCCGTTGGCATCTGGTGTTACATCAGTCTCAATCTCGAAGGCACCATTCATATTGGCTGCAACACCAGCAAGCATCTTTTCGTCTGAAACAGAAGCATCTGCCACATTCTTGGTGTCCTTACGCAATGCATAAACCTCAGGAGCTACATCTTCTGAAATATAATACTTGCCATTCTTCTCGTAAAGCTTCAACTCTCGAGGCAAACCATTGGCACCACGGTTCTGCTTGAACGGAGTAAGGTTGGCATACTGCCAGTTGCTCATCCAGGTGATACCCAATACTCGGTCGCCTGTGTTTGAGAAGGTAACGGTAGCATAGTGATCCTTACCCCTATCGAGCCACTTTACTTCGTTGGCATCAGGACAAGTAAACTTCTTGCCATCGAAATCGCCTACGAAATACTCGGTAGCGCTGCCACCAAACCAGCAGCCAGGGTTGATATTCATGGTCATCACCCACTTCATCTTCTTCTTATCACCGTTTACAGGCAACTGGAAGAAGTCTGGGCACTCATACTGGCATGGCTGCTGTCCCATGCCCTTACCGAAGGCACTCACGTAAGTCCATTTCTTGAGATTCTTTGACTTGTAGAAGCGGGTCTCCTTATCAGCAGAAACAATCATATACCAGCATTTTCCCTTCTCATACCAGAACACCTTAGGGTCGCGGAAGTCCTTCAAGCCATCGAATGGAGTCAACACAGGGTTGCCCTCGTACTTGGTAAAGGTACGACCATTATCGTTACTGTAGGCGATGCACTGTACTTCATCGTGGTTCACACTGTTGTTGGTATAGATAGCGATGATGGCATCCTTACCAAAGCCGGCGGTATTCTTCTTATCCACAACCGAACTACCAGAGAAGATATGACCTACAGGGTCGCGAGCGATGGCTGGGTCGAGATGCTCCCAATGAACCAGGTCCTTGCTTACAGCATGGCCCCAGTGCATATTGCCCCACTTACTTCCGTATGGGTTATACTGGAAATAGAGATGATACTCACCATCCTTATACACCATTCCGTTAGGGTCGTTCATCCAACCATAGAGCGGAGTGAAGTGATAAGATGGGCGATAGTAATCGGTATTGGTGGTGTCGAATGTATCGCTGAGCTTGAGCAAGTTGAGTGCCAAAGCATCCTTCTTCAGACCAAGAATCTTGACTGTAGCAGTCTTACCCTTGCCCAAAGCAAAAGGCACATAGTAATCAGAACCATTCTGAGCCAGGCGAACGTCCATCCAGGTATCATCCTTAGAACCTGTATCGAGCAAAACCTGAGCCTCATCCTTCTCTTCCTGGATAGGGAGAAGAAGATACTTGGTAGGATTCTCCACCTTGATGATAGTAGTATCACCCTTGTGTTCGATGTTCATCTTCTGTGCAAAGGCAGAAGTGGTAGCTGATGCCATCAACATGAGGCAGGCAGCCTTCAGCATTTTGTTTGTTCTCATTGTACTATTATTGTTAATTGTTATTGTTTATATCTATAACGTATTATTGTTTGTCTTATTACCGACAGCCCTATACATTATATTATATATAGGAGCTGTCGATGATGTTTATTGATATTTATATCGCTTAGAACTTAAGCGATGCTGTGAATTCTACAGTGAATGGACGGAGATAACTTCCCGTCATAATCTGATTCTTGATTCCCTTAGCCTCATCCTTGGTAATCAGCTCGGCACCTGCGATACTACCCTTGGCACCAGTCTGGTTGAGGAAGTTGACTACAGTGCAGCCGAGAGCCAGACGCTTGGTTGCCTGCCAGTTCAAACCTCCGAAAGTCTCCCAGTGACCATTGAAATAATATGCCTCGTTGATGTTGGCGTAGGTCTTACTGAAGTAACGGAAGCTGGTCCAGAGCTTGATATCCTTAGTAATCATGTAGCTTGGGTCCAACTCGATGAGAATCTGAGGAATCTCTGCTACGATATTGCCAGTGGCGTTGATTTTGCCAACATAGCCATCGCTGAAGGTGATGCTGGTTTCATACTTCTTGTAAGTTGGCTTCTGATAAGTGAAGAGGAAGTGGAAATCGAATCCCTTGAATGGATGAGCCACAGCGTCGGTTGTCCATCCCCATGTCTGGATATCGTAAGTCAAAGGAGCTGCCTTGATCTCACTGCCATGCTGCAAATTCAGAGTTGAGTTGTTGTTGGTCTTTGAGATGTAAGAGAACAACGATGTCAAACTCAACCATGAGTTATTGTAGTAGATACCTGCACGACCGAGTGGCACAGAAATCTTATCCGTATTCGGCAATGTAGCTGGGGCAAAAGCCTCAAACTTTGGATGCTGCACGATGTAAGTGAAATCGCCAGTGAAGCCGAAATTATCGGTCAACTTATAAGTTGCTGCTACAGAGAAATCGTAGTTGAGCCAGTTGTAACTCAAGTCTGTCGGAGCAATCACGGTTCCATCTGCTGCCTTAGCACCGAGATGGTAATCAGTGAAACGACCAACGTAATCCCCCTGCGCATTCTTCACTGCTGCGTTTTCACCCTTCAGCTTCTGCCACTCCAGACGGGCACCATAGTAGAGATTGAACTTCTTGGTGATGTCCCAATCGTGGGTGAAGTAGAGAGCCAGCTTGTTTTCGCTTCCCTTGTAATACTCAGAGGCGTTCTTGTTGAAATCGTAGAAGTAGCTGTCGCGCTGTTTTGCATCCCAAACTCGCAAGGCATAGCTTCCATCTGCAGGTACGCTCTGATCATACATGGTTGTATTTGAGCAATAATCGATATGGTAGAACCACTCATTCACGCCAAGACGGAAGGTGGAAGTACTGAATTTCTTGCTAAGCTCGGTGGTGAAGAGAGCCTCATCAATCTTACCGGCATTGAGACATGACATACGGGTCTGGATGTACTGACCGTTGTAAGCCTTGGTCTGTCCGTCGATATCGCGATACTTATAATTATATACGCCCTGATTGGCAGCACTCTTCAAATCGATGATAGACATTGGAGACTGGTAAACCATCGCACCACGTGAGTGATCGTACTTCAAGGTAGCCTTCCAGTTTAAACCGTTGTCAAAACGATAGTTGTTCATCAGGGTTACCTCGCTTGCCTTGTTCAGACAGGCATCATAGAGAGAAGTCTGCTTCAACTCACCAGTACGCATATCACGATAGGTCATATCATTATCTACAGGAAGATAAGAGGTGGTTCCGAGCTTGAAGTTGCCATACTCCTTCACGCTTCCATCACCTACATAAATGAATGGAGCACTCTGGGTGGCATAGTTATATACATTATGACTGTTGGCATACTTATACATAGCGGTAAATTCACCACGGTTGCCGTTATACTTCTTGGTAAGGAGCGCCTTGTAAATCTGAGTACGATCCTGATAAGGAGTTGACTTGATCTTGAAGGTTCCCGGGTCGAAATCCTGATACATATTAAAGCTGTAGTACCAGTCCTTACCCAAATCACCATTCATATTCAGAGAGAATTCCTGCAATCCGAAGTGATTGCTCTTATAGTTCAGCGTACCATTGAATCCCTTCTGTCCCTTCTGGGTGAAAGAGTTCACGGCATAACCGATATTACCGGTAGTGATGGCAGTCTCGGCAATCTTGAGCAAACCCTGATGGCTCAAACTTGCATCACCACGCCAGATAGTATTGACAGAATGAGGATTGGTAGCGTAAGTAACAGGCAAACCATTCTCCAAAACGTTGACATCGGCAGAAGGCAAACCAATCTGAATCTCACGAGGACCATTCGCACTGGCTGCATTGAGCATCACATTACGATTACCCTCTTCCTTAGCACTTGAATTATCATCCTGTGCAAAAGCTGCTGTAACATTTACCAATGAAAGTGCAAGCATCATAGCTGCGCTCTTTCCATTCAAAAAGTTGTTCATAACTTTATTCGTTTAATTTTGTTAGCATTATTGTTTTGATTTCTGGTGCAAAAGTACATAAAGGTCTGAACAGCGGCTTAAAAAATCATTTCATCGAATAAAAAAATCCGTTCATTGTAACATAATTGCTATTACATGAACGGAATTTCACACTTTTCTGCTATTTTCTACGTCTTAACTAACTCTTTTCTATTTCAGATAAAGGGAGTCATATAGATCACTACAGACTATTAAGAGCGTGTCATGATGTACTTGTGTTAATGAGGTCAAGTGCTTGAATCAGTGAGGTCAAGTGTTTGGTTCAGCTTACTCAAGTGGTTCCGTAGGCTATCGGAGACGATTCGTTAAATTAACGGAGACGACTCAACAAGCTATCGATGACGATTCCATTAGCTATCGGAGACGACTCAGGAAGCTATCGGAGACGACTCAGGAAGCAGACGCAGATAGCTTCGTTGACTAACGCAAGTACTTGAGTTGGCTAACGCAAGTACTTGCGATGCTCAACGCAGCCTGTTTCGATGGACCATGTAGGCTAATACCCGAAAACGTTAACGAACAATAAAAAACAGCTTAGATTTTGTGGAAACGCATCTTTTTTGTACTTTTGGAAAAAATAAGGCAGGAATGACTGAGCGCAAGATCATACATATCGACATGGATGCCTTCTTTGCTGCGGTAGAGCAAAGAGACAATCCGGAACTTCGGGGCAAACCGGTAGCGGTTGGCTTCGACGGACCTCGTGGTGTGGTTTCTACAGCCAGCTATGAGGCAAGGAAGTATGGCGTTCACTCGGCGCAATCCATCGCTCAAGCCAAGCAGCGCTGCCCTAACCTCATCATCGTACCCTGCCGGCATGATTATTATGCTAAAATATCCCATCAGATACATCAGATATTCCAGGAATATACCGACCTCATCGAACCCATCTCCATAGATGAAGCCTTTCTTGATGTAACGCAGAATAAGAAAGGGATAGAACTGGCGGTGGATATTGCCAAAGAAATCAAAACCCGTATCAAGGAGGCAACCGGACTCACCGCCTCAGCTGGCATCAGCTACTGCAAGTTTCTCGCCAAAGTGGCTTCTGATTACCGCAAGCCCGACGGCATCTGCACCATTCATCCCGACAAGGCGCTCGATTTCATCGCCCAACTGCCAGTAGAGGATTTCTGGGGTGTGGGCAAGAAAACCTTGCAAAAGATGCATTTCATGGGTATCTTCAACGGAGCTGACCTGAGGAAAGTATCCGAGGAACATCTGGTAGAAGTGTTCGGAAAAGCCGGACACATCTTCTATGATTTCGCAAGGGGGATAGATGAACGACCTGTCATCACCTACCGGGAACGGAAATCGGTAGGCTGCGAACAGACTTTCCTGGAAGATATCTATGCCAAATCGGCTGTGATTATCGAACTGTACCATACTGTACTCGAACTACTGGAGCGCATCGCCAAAAGCGGTTTCGAAGGAAGAACCCTGACGCTGAAGGTGAAGTTTGCCGATTTCACCCAGATAACACGAAGCATCTCACAAGAAAAGGTTCTGAAAAAGAAGGATGATATTCTACCTCTTGCCAAACGGCTACTGAAACAGGTAGATTACTCCTCTGCTCATCCCATCCGCCTGCTTGGTCTGTCCGTAAGCAACACCTCATCAGAAGAAGCCAGGAAGCAAGATAAGGAGAACAGCAGTTTCAAGCCCGAATACAAAGAACTGGAACTGGAATTTGAAGATTGGGAATAAGCCCCCTTTAAAAAGCTATAGTATGCCCGCTTAAAAAGAAACAAACCATAATACGCGAAAGCAGCTGTCAGACATCCCGTCTACAGCTGCTTTCTCTCATTACTAGTTATTTCCCAAAACAAAACTTTTAACCTTAAAGAAAACTACTTACCTTAATGAATACTCAATCCTATAACCTAAAAACCTAAACCTTATGAAAATGCAACTACTTCTGCATGAAACAATTTATAAACTTCTAAATTCTGGTGCAAAGATAGTAAGTTTCAGCGAACAGCAGGTACAATTATCGTTCAAATAGTGATAAAATTGATACAATGTACCTTTTATGCTAGGAAATGAACGATTTTTATCCATATATTCACAGATTTTATACTTCAGGCATAGCGTATTTCTCTCTATTTCATCACATTACCTACATCACCAGGTAACATTCCATACTCTTCCTTGAAACATTTTGTGAAGTAAGACGGCGCAGAGAAGCCCACTTCATAGGCTACTTCAGAGACACTCATGCTCCGGGTTTCGAGCAAACGCCTAGCTTTGGCAAGGCGAGCCTTACGGAGTAAGTCAACAACAGAAGAGCCAGTCATCGCCTTCACCTTGCGATAGAGCTGCACACGGCTTAAACCAATCTGCTGTCCCATATCCTCAACTCCAAACTCGCTATCAGAAAGATTCTTCTGGATAATGGCTTGAAGCTGCTTGAGGAACTGCTTGTCACGGTCTTCCAGATGAGCCTCAGAAATCTCCTTCTCAGCCTCTTTAGTACCTTGATAAAGATTCTTCAGGAGCTGACGCTGTCGCAAGAGATTCTCAATACGGGCGAGAAGCACCTTGCTGTGGAATGGTTTGGTAATATAGGAATCAGCTCCATGCTCATAACCCTCTGCGCGATGCTCCTCCAGGTTCTTCGCCGTAAGCATAATAACAGGGATATGAGAGGTAGCCGTATTCGTCTTCAGCCGTTCTGTCAACTCCAATCCGTCCATAACAGGCATCATCACATCGCAAATCACCAGGTCAGGCACCTCTTTCAAGGCGACAGCTAGACCCTCTTTACCATCAGCAGCCTCAAGAACAACATACTCATCCTGCAAAAGAGTACGCTCATACTGACGGATATCGGTATTATCATCAATAACCAGAACAGTAGGACGATTGGTATTCTCGCTTACCAGCTGCTGAACTTTTCCACGACTTCTGTCTCCATCGTCAATATATTGCAAAACAGATTCATCTACAACATTCTTACCAGTTGACGCAGAAGTATTTACAGAGTTATCCACAATATCCACATCATTGTGGATAACTTGTGAATCACTCTCCTGCTCACGAGGAATGACAACGATAAAATCAGAGCCCTTTCCCAGTTCACTTTCTACCCTAGCCTCACCATGATGCAACTCTACAAATGATTTCACCAGAGCCAGACCGATACCCGTACCGCTGGCAGCACCCTTGGCCTGGAAGAAGCGTTCAAAGATCTTATCAGCCTCATCCTGCGAGATACCCTTGCCCGTATCTTTCACATCAAGACGGAGATTGGCACCTTCATCTTTCAGCGAAACAAAGATTTCACCACCAGCAGGCGTATATTTCAAGGCATTGCTCAACAGATTGAACACAATACGGGAAATCTTCTCCTGATCGGCAATCATTTCATGGCTGCCTTTCAAGTCATCAACATCCAGATGCAGTCTGATCTGCTTGCGCTCGGCAGTAAGCTGGAAGTCGCCCACCCACGTCGTCAAGGTCTTCACAATGTCGAAGCGATAGAGTTTAAGTTCCATCTTGCCATTCTGAATCTTACGGAAATCAAGAATGTTACTTACCAACTGTTGGAGAGCAAGGGCGTTACGCTGCACCATTTTCAAGAGTTCGCGGCTCTTGCCCTTGATGCCGGTATCTTCAAGCAGCATCTCTACCGGGTCGGCTATCAGGGTTAAAGGCGTGCGAAGTTCATGACTGATATTGGTAAAGAATACCAGACGGGAATGAGTGAGTTCCAAGACCTCCTCATTCAATCGTTTCAATTCTTCATTCTTTTCACCCAATTCTACATTCAGTCGCTTCAGTTCGCCATTTGTCTTAGCCAATGTTTCGTTCAGTTTCACCTTTATCAGATAACCTCTGAAAATTAAAGCCGCAGCTGCGAGGCAAACAAAGAGGAACAGACCCAGGCCTATGAGCATGACTTTCTGTGAGTTATAATCAGACAGATACTGATCTACCTGCTTATGCAAAGTCTTCAGATTTCGCGTCTGACGCTCGGCATCCCTAGCCTCCATCAATGTAAGGGCAGCATTTGCCTGGGTTATGATAGAAGTGCTCAGATAATTGTCGCGTTCATAAGGCTGATGCTTCAATATCTTCATGGCAAGCGCTATGACCTCGTCACCCTTGGTAGGATAAAGATAAGAGGCTTCGAAAATACCATCGCGCACAAGTTCCAAACCACCACCTTCGGTAGCCATGCCGTCTACTCCGGTATACTTATAGTTACGCTTTACCCTCATCTGGCGGGCAGCCACATAAGCACCCCAGGCAAGACGGTCATTATGGGCAAAGACATAATCAAAGTCCTGTGTCTGTTTCAATATGCGTTTCATCGCCTGGATTCCACCCTCTTCTTTCCAGTTTCCTCCTTCGGAGGCTACAACCTGTAACCCAGGATAAGGCTTGATAGCATCCATAAAACCACGATGACGCTCCAAAGCAGGCGAAGAGCCCTCTAAGCCACTGATTTCAACGATGCGCCCCTTTCCCTGAAGCTGCTGGGCGATAAAAGTTCCCATCGATTTACCTATCGTATAGTTATCGCAGCCGATAAATGCCGTATACTTATCAGAATTGGTCTTCCTGTCATAGAGAATCACAGGAATACCTTTATCGTAAGCACGCTCTACAGCCTTGGATATAGCACTCAGCTGATTAGGAGATATGATAAGCAGATCTACGCCCTCATCGATAAACTGGTTAACTTGCTTATTCTGCAACATATTATCATCGTTGGAAGAAGCCAGTTTCACGATAAGCGAATCGTTGAGATACTCGCCCATCTTCAGTTCATCATTCAGTTTATCGCGCCAGATATCTTCCGAACACTGGGAAACACCAATGACAAACTTCTTTGGTTGCTGAGCACAACCGGACAGCAACACGATGAAAGCTACATATATAATAAGGTGTAATTTTCGTTTCATACAGCTTATACCATTTCTATGTTTATAAAGAAGAGGCATTCTACAAATGCCTAAAAATAAAACTTTACCGCTGCAAATATACAACTTTTTTTTGTATTTTAGCCCCATTGGTCAGTTTTTTACAAATATCGGTCTAAAATTTATAAAGAATTTCAGCAAAAAATGCTGTAATTTTGCAACCGAGAAGAAGATATAAGAAAATTCTCATTACAACTAACTATCAATAAAAGAAAAAAATAACAAAACAATCAATATTATGGCTGAAGAGAAAAAATTTAGAGTAGAGTCAGACCTTTTAGGTGAACTCAAAGTTCCTGCTGAAGCACTTTATGGTGTACAGACACAGCGCGGTATTAACAACTATCACATTTCACGCAAGACGATGCGCGACTATCCTGATTTCATTATCGCCATCGCTTACGTAAAGTTGGCTGCCATCGAAACCAACCATACCCTCGGTGTTATCAACGATGAGATTTCAGGGGCAATCGGTCAGGCTTGCCGCGAAATCATCGACGGTAAATGGCATGAGAACTTCCCTATCGACATGGTACAGGGTGGCGCAGGTACATCTGTCAACATGAATGCCAACGAGGTAATCGCCAACCGTGCACTCGAAATCATGGGACATGAAAAGGCTGATTATCAGTTCTGTTCTCCTAATGATCATTGCAACTGCGGCCAGAGTACAAACGATGTATATCCTACTTCTATCCGTCTGGCTTTGATCCGTATGAATACTCATCTGGTAGGTGCTCTGACAGGTTTGATCAGCGCATTCCGCTATAAGGCTGACGAATATGCTGATGTCATCAAGATGGGCCGTACCCAGTTGCAGGACGCTGTTCCTATGTCTTTCGGTCAGGAGTTCAACGCATACGCCAACAATCTGGAAGAGGAAATCCTCAACCTGGAGCGCAACGTGAAACTCTTACACGAGATCAATATGGGTGGTACAGCCATCGGTACAGGACTGAATGCCGTTCCTGGCTTCGCTAAGCTCTGTGCTGCCAACCTCAGCAAACTGACAGGCGAGAACTTCGAAACAGCTACCGACCTGGTAGAGGCAACACCAGATACAGGTGCTTACGTAAGCTACTCTTCTGCTTTGAAGCGTCTGGCTATCAAGTTGTCTAAGATCTGTAACGACCTCCGCCTGATGGCTTCTGGTCCTCGTTGCGGTTTGAACGAAATCAACCTTCCTCCTAAGGCTCCAGGTTCTTCTATCATGCCAGGTAAGGTTAATCCAGTTATTCCAGAGGTAACCAACCAGGTTTGCTTCAAGGTAATAGGAAACGATGCAACTGTCAGCTTTGCTGCAGAGGCAGGCCAGTTGGAGTTGAACGTAATGGAACCTATCATCACAGAAAGTCTCTTCGAGAGTCTGACATGGTTGAAGAACGCCATCGAAACCCTGACTTCTGAATGCATCCTCGGCATCACCGTAAACAAAGAGCGTTGCTACGAAATGGTAAAGAACAGTATCGGTATCGTTACCGCTCTGAACCCAATCATCGGTTACAAGAAGAGTACTAAAGTTGCTAAGGAAGCCCATGCTACTGGCCGCTCTGTATACGACATCGTTATTGAGCAGGGCATCATGAGTAAGGAAGAATTGGACAAGGCACTCGATCCAAAAGAGATGCTGCAGTCACACAAGTTCACCCTGAAATAAAAAGATGTAACTGCTGACATAAAAGAACTTTAGAATAAGATATAGAATAATACTAATCTGAATTTCATATTAACATTTGACTGTTCCGCTTGCCTATACCTCAAAATAGACAAGCGGAAATTCTTTTATTGATAATAAGATGGTCATGTGAAGGGAATCTTATCAGTTGTATTGATTACGATAAGCAAGTGGTGTCATTCCAGCCCTTGTTTTAAAGAAATTGGTCAATGCACTCTGGTCGTTAAAGTGAAGATAATCAGCTATTTCACCCATTGTCATATCCGACTGCTTCAGCTGATTACAGATTTCTTTGTAAAGAAGAGAGGTAATATGATCATTGACCGTCGTACCCGATATTTCTTTTACCATCCTGGAGAGATAAGCAGAAGAAACATTCAGTTTATCTGCATAAAATCGGATTTGTCGCTCACTCTTGAAATTGCGATACAGCAAATGCAGAAAGATTTCGTACACATTCTTTTTATGGCGCAAGTCTCGGGTCGACATAAGGCTGTCATAAGGCAACTCTGACACCAGAAGTTTCAAGACATTCACCATAGACTGGATCATCTCTACCTTATAAATATGCTGATGGCGCACAATATCCCGAATCATATGAAAGATATCAAGAGCCGCCTTGAGTTTATCGTCAGAAAGATGATAAACAAGATCATTAGAAATCTCTTCATCAACAAAAACACATTCAGCCTCAAAATCTTCCGAAATTTCGGTAAACTTATAAACATGCTTAGGCGATACAACAAGCAAATCACTTGTCGTAAGCTGATGTTCCTCGTCCTCAGCACTTTCAGATCCCAGGACGACTTCAAACTTTACACTTCCGCTTTTTACCAATAATACCTTGTAAAAAAGTGTTCGTTCACTCGCCATATCCCTCAGGACACTTCCAGTTAAAACATCTGTATGAATATGAGCTGCATAGGCTCCAAATATGTCCTTCAGTTGGTATTTAGCGGCAAACTCTTTTAAGTTATATACTTGCTGCTTCATAATAGTTGTATTTTAGGTGCAAAAATATCATTTTATTCTGAGAACACCAAGAAAAACATAGGAAAATCTTTCATATTTATCTTTTCCACATCAGTTACCAACAGGAAAAACATCTGATAACCAACGGAATAACATAGTTATCAACACATATGTGGATAACTTTTCTATGAGAAGTGAATAAGTGTGGAAAAGTTTAGAGCATAAAAAAGACATCAACTAAAAAGTTGATGTCTCTCATCTTGTAGCGGGAGGGGGCCACGATCCCTCGACCTCCGGATTATGAATCCGACGCTCTAACCAGCTGAGCTATCCCGCCATCCAAGCAATTGATTTCTCATTTGCGAGTGCAAAGGTAATACATTTATTTGAATTGAACAAATTTTTCGGCAGAAATTTTCAAAAAAAGTTTCATTTTCTCTTTTTCCTCACATTTCAGCCCCTCTTTCACCTAATTATATATATAAAAAAAACGAAAAATAAAGGTTTTCTTATTTTTTTGTATTACCTTTGCACGCTGAATAACAGACCTGCTATTATTTTAAATAAAAAAAGGTCTGAAACAACAGAATATTGAAATGCTTAGAATTAAGAAATTAGACATATTTATTGCCAAGCAGTTTGGTCTCCTTTTCATGGGAACTTTCTTCATCTGCCAGTTTGTGCTGATGATGCAGTTCTTGTGGAGATATATTGATGAACTCATCGGTAAGGGACTCACGATGGACGTGATGGCTCAATTCTTCTGGTACATGGGCCTGATGCTCGTACCGCAGGCCCTGCCATTGGCTATTCTCCTGTCTTCACTCATGACGTTCGGTAATCTCGGCGAGAGTTCGGAACTTACAGCCATCAAGGCTGCCGGCATTTCACTGATGCAAGCTTTCCGCTCACTCATTGTCATCACCGTCATCATCATGTTTGGCTCATTCTATTTTCAGAACAATGTGGGACCTAAGTCGAACATGAAACTGGCACAACTTCTGATTTCTATGAAACAGAAAAGCCCGGAGCTGGAAATTCCGGAAGGAATCTTCTATGATGGTATTCCAAACTGCAACCTTTATGTGCAGAAGAAGGATTTGAAAACCGGAAAGCTTTACGGCATCATGATTTACCGCATGACCGACAGCTATGAAGATGCCGCCATCATATTGGCAGATTCTGGCATGCTCCAGAGTACAGCAGAAAAGAAGCATCTTGTTCTGAGTCTCTACAGTGGAGAATGGTTTGAGAACATGCAAAGCAGTGCACTTGCCAATACTGCTGCCGTACCATACAGACGAGAGACTTTCGTTTCCAAGAAAATCATTCTCGACTTTGACGGAGACTTCAGTATGACCGATGCAGCTTCGCTTTCAGGAAATGCAAAGGGTAAAAGTCTGGAGAAAATCAACAATGACATCGATTCGCTCAACCAATTATATGATTCTATCGGAAGAATTTACCTGAACGAAGCCAACGCGAGATTCTATGGAGGTGCACAGCGCATCAACAAGAAGGACTCTCTCAAAGAAATCAAGAAGGGCGAAAAACTCATTTTCGACACCTTATATAATAAGTTGCCACAGGACAAGAAACTCATGGCGGTAAACCAGGCACAGTCTACCGTACAACAGGAGCTTTCTGACCTTGATTTCAAATCGATGTCAACGAGCGATGCAGACTACATGATAAGACAGCACAAGATTGAGGCTATCAACAAGTTCACCTTAGCCCTTTCGTGTCTCATATTCTTCTTTATCGGAGCGCCATTAGGAGCCATCATCCGAAAAGGAGGACTGGGTTTCCCTGTCGTCATCTCCGTACTTGTGTTCATCGTCTTCTTTATCCTCGACAATACAGGATACAGAATGTCAAGAAGCGGCATGTGGGCCATCTGGTTCGGTAAAGGTCTTGCACCGGCAGTATTGACGCCTTTGGCTATCTTCGTAACCTACAAGGCAACCAATGACTCTTCCGTATTCAATATGGATGTTTACAAAGAGTTCTTCATGAAACTGCTCGGTTTACGACAGAAACGCCATTACTTCGGCAAGGAAGTCATCATCACCGACCCGGACTATCAGGCGGATGCAGAGAAACTGGAAAGAATAAACCAAGACATCACCTTATATAATAAGGAACACAAACTGGTTCATCTTCCAAACGTCATCAATGTATTCTTCAAATACGAGCCTGACCATGAGATAGAAAGAATCAATGCAGAATTGGAAGAGGTAATAGAAGATTTGACCAACACCGCCAACAAGTATATCCTGCACGACATGAACCAATATCCGGTTCTTTCTGTCAAGGCACATACACGCCCATTCGAGCGGAAATGGCTCAACATCATTGCAGCCATCATTTTCCCAGTGGGCACACTACTATATTTGAGAATGTGGCGATTCCGACTGCGCTTGTTCCGTGACCTCAAGGTCATCAGTCAGACCAATACGGACATCCTCCATCGGATTAAAGAACAGAAAAAGTAAAATGTAACTATATAATAAGGTATCAAAATGTCAGAAATCAAATTAAATAGCATCGAAGATGCTGTAAAAGACTTCAAGGAAGGAAAGTTCGTCATTGTTGTAGATGATGAAGACCGCGAAAACGAAGGCGACCTCATCATTGCCGCAGAGAAGATAGACGCAGAAAAAGTAAACTTCATGCTGAAACACGCAAGAGGTGTACTCTGTGCCCCTATCACCCTGAGCCGCTGCGATGAGCTCGACTTGCCTCATCAGGTTTCAGAGAACACCTCAGTATTGGGTACACCATTCACCATAACCGTAGACAAACTGGAAGGCTGTTCTACCGGTGTTTCTGCACACGACCGTGCCGAAACCATCAAAGCACTTGCCGACCCGAATTCTACCCCGCAGACTTTTGGCAGACCGGGTCACATCAATCCGCTCTACGCACAAGATAACGGTGTGTTAAGAAGAAGCGGACACACAGAAGCTGCCATCGATCTTTGTAAAATGGCAGGCCTCTATCCAGCAGGCGCACTTATGGAAATCATGAATGAAGACGGCACCATGGCACGTCTGCCAGAACTGATGAAGATGGCACAGGAATGGAACCTCAAGGTTATTTCTATCAAAGACATGATAGAATACCGACTCAAGAAAGAATCACTCATCGAAGTGGGCGAAGAGGTTGACATGCCTACAGAATACGGCCACTTCCGCCTCATTCCGTTCCGCCAGTCTAGCAATGGTCTGGAACACATGGCACTCATCAAGGGAGAATGGAAAGAAGACGAGCCTATCCTGGTCCGTGTTCACTCTTCTTGCGCTACTGGCGACATTCTGGGCAGCAAGCGTTGCGACTGCGGTCAGCAGCTCCACAAGGCCATGCAGATGATAGACGAGGCAGGAAAGGGAGTTGTTGTCTACATGCAGCAGGAAGGACGCGGCATCGGTCTGATGAACAAGATTGCAGCCTACAAGCTTCAGGAAGAAGGCTACGATACCGTTGACGCCAATACCCATCTCGGTTTCAAGCCAGACGAGCGCGACTATGGTTGCGGTGCACAGATGCTCCGTCATCTCGGTGTACACAAAATGCGTCTGCTCACCAACAATCCGGTAAAGCGCGTAGGTCTCGAAGCATACGGTTTGGAAATCGTAGAAAATGTACCTATCGAAGTTGTACCAAACAAGTACAATGAGCGTTATCTCAAGACCAAGAGAGACCGCATGGGGCACACTTTGCACCTCGGATAATAAAATTATGTTATTATTTCAATATAAAACATGAAATAATGCTCAATTTTCTTCCGAAAAAGAAATAATTTGCTTACTTTTGCACCCGATAAACAAATATAAGAATAAAATTATGGCACAATTATCTGATCGTTTAAACAGATTGGCACCTTCAGCAACGCTGGCGATGTCACAGAAGAGTAGTGAAATGAAAGCTCAAGGTATTGATGTAATCAACATGAGCGTAGGTGAACCAGACTTCAACACTCCTGACAATATTAAACAGGCAGCAAAGAAGGCTATTGACGAGAACTATTCCCGTTATTCACCAGTACCAGGTTATCCTGACTTGCGAAAAGCAATTGTAGCCAAATTAAAGAACGAGAATGGTTTGGAGTACACTACCAATGAAATAATCGTAGGTACTGGTGGTAAGCAGTGCGTCTGCAACGCAGTATTGGCACTCGTAAATCCAGGCGACGAGGTTATCATTCCTGCACCATATTGGGTAAGCTACCCACAGATGGTGAAATTGGCAGGAGGTACTCCGATCATTGTGAATGCCGGTTTCGACCAGGACTTTAAGATGACAGCAGAGCAGTTGGAGAATGCCATTACAGAGAAGACCAAGATGCTCATTCTCTGCTCTCCTAGCAACCCTACCGGTAGCGTATACTCTAAGGAAGAATTGGCTGCACTGGCAGAAGTACTCAAGAAGCATCCTGAAGTATTTGTGTTGGCAGATGAAATCTACGAACACATCAACTATATCGGCAAGCACCACAGCATTGCTCAGGAACCAGGCATGAAGGAGCAGGTTATCATTGCCAATGGTGTATCTAAGGCTTACGCTATGACAGGATGGAGAATCGGTTTCCTGGCTGGTCCGGAATGGATCATCAAGGGCTGCAACAAGCTCCAGGGACAGTATACCAGCGGTACATGTTCTGTAAGCCAGAAGGCAGCAGAAGCAGCCTACACACTCGACCAGAGTGCAGTAGAGGAAATGCGCGTAGCTTTCGAGCGCCGACGCAACCTGATTGTAAAGTTGGCTAAAGAGGTTCCAGGCCTTGAGGTAAACATGCCACAGGGTGCCTTCTATCTCTTCCCTAAGTGCAACAGCTACTTTGGCAAGAGCAATGGTGAGAAGACCATCAACAATTCAACCGACTTTGCCATGTACCTTCTCGAGGAAGCACATGTAGCCACCGTAGGTGGTGACGCATTCGGTGATCCAGACTGTTTCCGCATGAGCTATGCAACAAGCGACGAGAACATCGTTGAAGCTATCAAGCGCATCAAGGAAGCTTTGGGCAAGTTGAAATAAAAATGGCTTAAACACCATTTTCAAGGGGCAAAATGTAAGAAAAATGCGAGATATTGGTATAAAATAAGCCAATATCTCGTTAAAACTTCTTAATTAGGCTGATAGTAAACTTTAATTTATTATCTTTGCCAATGCAAAATAGATAACCCAACTGTGTTTATTGACAAACGACACATTCAAGGTCTACGAAGCGAGAAAGAAAAAAAAGAAAATATTAATAATTTATTAACTAATAATTTAAAAAAAAGTAAAATTATGGCAACTACAAAACAAGCAGCCCCAGCTAAGAAGTCTGAGGGCTTTCAGGGAGTAAGAGGCGCATTCTGGATCATCGTGGTATGTGCTATCATCGCATTCACATTGTTCTTCACATGGTTCGGAAATGACATGCACTTCCAGGATCCAGGTGTACAGGATCACCCAGCAGACATTTGGGGTACTATCTACAAAGGTGGTGTAATCGTACCAGTTATCCACACATTGTTGCTCACAGTGTTGGCTATGACAATCGAGCGTTGGTTGGCTCTTAAGACCGCTACAGGTACAGGTGCTCTTCCTAAGTTCGTTGCAAACATCAAGGCAGCTTTGAACGCAAATGATTTCGCTAAGGCTGAGCAGCTCTGCAACAAGCAGCGCGGTACAGTAGCTAACGTTGTTATGGCTTCTTTGAACGCTTACAAGTCTATGGAGTCTGGTGCTAACGCATCTTTGAAGAAGGCTCAGAAGGTAGCTAAGATCCAGCAGGCTCACGAGGAGGCAACTCAGTTGGAGATGCCAACTTTGACAATGAACTTGCCTATCATCGCTACAATCGTAACACTTGGTACTTTGACTGGTCTTCTCGGTACTGTAACCGGTATGATCAAGTCATTCCAGGCCATGGGTGAAGGTGGTGGCGCTGACTCAGCAGCACTTTCTGTAGGTATTTCTGAGGCGTTGATCAACACCGCATTCGGTATCTTGACATCATGGTGTGCCGTTGTATCTTACAACACATTCACCAACAAGGTAGATAAGTTGACATACGCACTCGACGAGGTAGGTTACTCAATTGCTCAGACATACGAAGCTAACCACGCAGAAGAGGCTTAATTTTTGCTAACCCTTTAAAATTTTATCGCTATGGGTAAAGTAAAAATTAAGAAGAGTGACATCTGGATCGACATGACGCCTATGTCAGACGTTATGACCCTGCTGCTTACCTTCTTCATGCTCACCTCTACTTTCGTAAAGAATGAGCCAGTTAAGGTAAATACACCAGGTTCTGTGTCTGAGATTAAGGTGCCAGAGAACGGTGTCTTGACCATCTTGGTTAGTCCTGAAAAGGACAAGGCTGGTAATCCTACCGGCGAGGGCCAAGTATTTATGAGTATTGATAATACTGATCAGTTGGGAGCTACACTGAGCACAATGACAGGAGCATTCGGCGTGTCATTGAACCCAAAACAGATTGAGACATTCAAGAGCGAGGGTTTGTTCGGCGTACCTATGGGCGACTTGAGTACTTATCTGACAATGAACGCTTCTAAGCGTCCACAGTATCTCCAGACTAAAGGTATTCCTCTCGACAGTATTAAGGGCGGTATGAGCGAGTTCCAGCAGTGGGTTGACGCAGCTCGTAACGTAAACGAAGACATCAAGATTGCCCTGAAGGCAGATGCTTCTACACCTTACAAGACCGTTAAGAGAGTGATGAACGAACTCCAGGATATGGACGAGAGTCATTACTATATGATTACACAGTTAAAACAACAGGGGGACGAATAAATGGCAAAGAAAGAAAGCAAACAAAAGAAAATGAATGTCCGCGTAGACTTTACGCCTATGGTGGATATGCTCATGCTGCTTATCACGTTCTTCATGCTGTGTACATCTTTGAGCAAACCTCAGACTATGGAGCTGACTATGCCAAGTAATGATGAGAATACTCAAGAAGATCAGAAGAACGAAGCTAAGGCTTCTGAAACTGTGACACTCTACGTAACAGCAGATAACAAGATTTATTATGGTGCTGGTATTCCTAAGTACGATGATCCAACATGGATCAAGGAGACTACATGGGGAAGCCAGGGCGTCCGTAAGGTCTTGAGAGAGCACGCTACAGAAAACGGCACACGCCCTGTAGAAAGAATCGCACTTGCTGTCAAGGAGTTGAACATGGACCGTCAGAAGAATCCTAAGCAGTATCCTGATAGCATCTATCAGAAGAAGTTGAGCGATTTGAAGGCTGGTAACTTGAAGGACGGAAAGATTCCTACTCTTACTATCGTCATCAAGCCTACAGATAATGCTTCATATAAGAATATGGTTGATGCACTCGATGAAATGCAGATTTTGAACATTGGTACGTATGTCATCGATAAGATTAACGGAGACGATGAGAAGCTTCTCAAGTCTAGAAACGTTAAGATGTAAGATGTGTACTAACAATTAAAACAAGAAAGAAATGGCAAAAATTGATCTTTACGATCCTAAATGGGTCGATATGGTTTTCGCCGGAAAGAACAAGGAGTATGGTGCATACCAGCTCCGTAAGGGTACTTCTGGCCGAAACATCAAGGCTCTGCTTATCTTGGTCATTGCTGCAGCTCTCGTGGGTGGTTTTTTAGCTTGGAAGGTTATTGAACAGAAACAGGCTGAAGAGCAGCAAGCATATATGGAAGCTATGGAGTTGGCTAAACTCCAGCAGCAGGCTAAGAAGGAAGAAAAGAAGAAGGAGCCAGTGAAGCCTAAGGTTGAAATGAAAAAGGAGATTCCTGTGGCTCGCGAAACTCAGAAGTTTACCGCACCTGTCATTAAGAAGGATGAACTCGTAAAAGAGGAAAACCAGGTTAAGCAGATGGATAAACTGGATGACAAAGTTGCAGTCGGTACTGAAAACAAGGAAGGTGTGAAGGACCGTACAGTTGAAGCTGTAAGAAATGATATTGCAGTGGCAGCTCCACCTCCACCACCAGCACCAAAACCTGAGGTTGCTACTAAGGTCTTCGACGTCGTAGAGGAGATGCCTTCATTCCCTGGTGGACAAGGCGCCCTGATGTCTTACCTTGCAAGCAACATCAAGTATCCTGTCGTTGCACAGGAGAATGGTGTACAGGGTCGTGTTATCGTATCATTCGTGGTAGAACGTGATGGTTCTATCTCTGATGTTAGGGTAGCTCGTTCCGTAGACCCTTCACTTGACCGTGAAGCACAGCGTGTCGTTAAGAGCATGCCTAGGTGGAAACCTGGTAAGCAAAACGGTTCTGCTGTACGTGTTAAGTATACTGTACCAGTTGTATTTAGATTGCAGTAATAGAATGAAAAGAACATCTTATATTTTTTTAGGTATAGGATTAACAGTACTATCAATGGCTTTCTTCTCGTCATGTGGCGAGAAGAAAGCCAAAGATGGTAGAACTGATACTCCTACTTCAGGCACAATTGAATTTGTGGCTGACGAGAGTTTGAGTCCTATCATTGACGAAGAAAGAAGTCAGTTTGAGTATGAGTTCCCAAAAGCTAAACTCAAGCCGAAGTATACAGATGAAGTCACCGGACTTCAGATGATTAAAGATTTCAAAACAGCGCTTTTATTCACTACACGTAATTTGAAAGATAGTGAAATAGCCTACTTGAAGTCTAAAAGCAATGTAATTCCTTCTGTTTTCCCTATCGGTTACGATGGTTTAGCATTTATTGTAAACAAGCAAAACAATGATACTTGTATTACGGTAAAAGATATTAAACGTATCCTTACAGGTAAGGCAACTAAATGGAGTGATATTGTGAAAGGTTCAAAGAGAGGCAACATCGAAGTCATTTTCGACAATACCCGCTCTGCAACAACCAATTATGTAGTAGACTCTGTACTGCACGGAGCTAAAATGGGTGCTAAAATCATGGCCGCAAAAACAAGTAAAGAGGTTATCGACTATGTGGATCAGAACCCAGGCTCAATCGGTGTTATCGGATCTAACTGGTTGAATGACCGCAGAGATTCCACAAACACTACCTTCAAAAAGAATATTCATGTAATGTCGGTTTCTATCAAGGACAAGGCTACTCCAATGAATAGCTGGAAACCTTATCAGGCATACTTGCTTGATGGTAGATATCCGTTCGTTAGAACATTATACGCTATTGTAGTTGACCCTCACAGGGCATTGCCTTGGAGCTTCGCAAACTACATTTCAGGGCCAAGAGGTCAGCTCATCCTGTTCAAAACTGGTTTACTTCCATACAGAGGTGACATCACTATAAAGACCGTTAATGTAAAACGCTAAGAAAGAGACGCATATAAAAAAGTAGAATTATGAAAGCAATTAAATATTTAGTAGCAGGTTTGCTCGTCATGGGTTTGGCAGCACCTGCAATGGCACAGGATGTCAACTATAAGGACATGCTGAAACCTATAGAGACTACATTAAAGGCTGGTAATGCAGATCCTAAGGCTTTTGCCAAGGAAATCAAGGAATACCAGAAGGAGTTCAAAAAGGATCCTAAGGCATTGGTAGCTTTGGGCAACCTTCTTGCTATGAACAAGAACTATGATCAGGCTAACGCTGTTGCTGATGCTGTCATCGCTAAGTTCAAGAACTATGGTGACGCCTACATTCTGAAAGGCGATATCTATGCAATGCAGGACAATGGTGGTGAGGCTGCTACATGGTATGGTCAGTGTATGACAATGGATCCTAAGAATCCTCAGGGATATATCAGCTATTCTAACGTTTACCGTAAAATTGACCCACAGGCTAGTGCGGAAGCTTTGAACAAGCTGAGAGAAATCAACCCTAACTACCCTATCGAGGCAGAAGCAGGTCACAACTTCTTCAGCGCTGGCAACTACGAGAAGGCTTATGAGTATTTCTCAAAGGCTAAGCCAAACACACTTGAAGAGTATGCTCAGTACGAATATGCATTCACAGCTTATATCGTTGGTAAGAAGGAAGAAAGTTTGAGCCTTTGCGAAAGTGGTATCCAGAAGTTTCCTAAGGATGCAGCTATGCAGGTTTTGGCCATGCGCGCTGCTGTTGACGTAAAGAACTTTGAATCTGCTCTCCAGCATGCAAACATCGTAATGAATACCGATTCTATCAAGAAGAATGCTAGTATCGTTGCTTATTATGGTTTGGCTTTGGCTGGCAACAAGCAGTATAATGAGGCTATTGCTCAGTACCAGAAGGCATTGGAGATGAAGGCTGACGACCCTAAGCCATTGCAGTATATCTCTGAGGCTTACAAGGAATTGGGCGATGAAGACAAGGCATTGGAGTACAACCAGCAGTACATGGATAAGAATCCAAATGCTGCTCCTACAGACTTCATGAAGCTTGCTGAAATCTATGTAAACAAGGCTAAGAAAGATCCAGCCAAGAAGATTGAGAACATTGACAAGGCTATCAGCGTATACGCTAAGTTAGCAGAGAAATATCCTACATTGAAGCCATTTGCTAAGCTTCAGGAGGGTAACACTGCTTTCCAGAACGAGTTGGACGACAAGGCTATTGCTGCTTATACAGAAGTAATCAATGAGCTGGAAGCAAAGCAGTGTGATGAAGATGAGCTCAGCTACCTAAAGACATCTTACCAGTATATGGGCTTCATCTATACCTACGACAAGCAGGACTTCGACACAGCTAAGCCATACTGGGATAAACTTCTGAAGCTTGATCCACAGAACAAGTTGGCTAACGATGCTTACGAGAAGGCAGGTCTCAAGCCAGGTGAATAAGCATAACATTAACTACAACATATTGGGGATTGCATCGATTATTGATGCAATCCCCTTTTCGTTTCTATGATTTATACTATGAGTTAAAAAGATAGAAAGGTAAACAAATCTATAAACAACGGAAAACGAAAAGAGCGATTCCCAAGGGAACCGCTCTCAATGTTTTATGTAACTAAAAGTATCTACCTTATAGATTAAGGAAGACTGATTGCCTCGTTAGGGCAAACATCAGCACAAGTGCCACACTCTGTGCAGAGGTCTGGGTTGATTGAATACTTATCGCCCTCAGAGATTGCACCTGATGGACACTCATCAATACATGTACCGCAAGCGATACAATCGTCACCAATTACGTATGCCATAATTATTAATGTTTAAATGTTTATAATGTTTTTGTATAATATGCTTTTAATTTGTCTTACTTCATAACATCAGGTATATTACCTAATAATTATGGTGCAAAGATAATAATAATTTCTGAAATACCTACAATTAGGTATAAGAATTTTCAAGAATTAGATTAATTTATACATAATCGAAATAAAACGGAAAGCAATATGAAGAGGAATATTCCGTTATAAATATATGAAACAGAAACTATTGACATTCATCATAAGCCTTGCCATCACAATCCAGGCTGGCGCACAGGAAAGAACGGTAGAAAACCGTCCTTATACCGATTTGCGCCCATTCCACTTCGGTGTATTAGTAGGCACCCACTTCCAGGATATAGAATTCCAGAATGCAGGACCGGTGACTTATCTTGATGCTGACGGCATTGAGCAGCAAAGCTGTGTAACAGTAGACCAGGACAGATGGGATACTGGATTTACAGTAGGTGTACTAGGAGAATTCCGCCTCAACACCCACTTCCAGCTACGCATAGCACCAGCCATGTATTTCGGTACCCGACATCTCTCCTTCTACAACATGCTGGAAAAAGATGGTGCCGGTAAACCGATCCAACAGAAACAGGAGATGAAGACGGCTTACATTTCCAGTGCCCTCGATCTGATATTTGCAGCACAGAGATTCAACAATCACCGCCCCTATATCATGGCAGGAATCAACCCGATGATGAATCTGAATAGCAAGAACGAAGATTATATCAAACTGAAGAAAACAGATCTGTTCCTAGAACTGGGATTGGGGTGTGATTTCTATCTGCCATATTTCAAACTTCGCCCTGAATTGAAATTCATGTATGGAATAATAGATACATACGATAAGAATCACATCAAAAATGTAAAAGACAAGAGTACACTTCCATATACACTATCAGCTAAGTCAGCACATAGCAAGATGATAGCTCTCACATTCTATTTCGAATAATCGAACAATATCATAAAAAAATGAGGCAGACTCCCCACAGCGAGAGTCTGCCTCTTCTATTTTATAAAGAACAGATATCTTTACTCAACAACTTCCCAACCGAAAACACATCCGTTCTTCATGCCGGCATCAGCACCTTGGTAATCTGCAGAATAAGGGCTTCCATCCACAGGATTCTTACCAACATAACGCTGAGTCTTCAGAGAAAGCAGCATGCAGCGGTTATAAAGCATATCCTGCCATACAAACTCCTCTGCCTTGGAAGAGTCGGAAGTCAGACGAACATCACCAGATAAACCAGCACCAGCAACATAAACATATCGTCCGTCAGCCGTCTTCAAAGCAATCTTTCCCTTACCTCTAT
This sequence comes from Segatella copri, assembly GCF_015074785.1. Taxonomy (NCBI): domain Bacteria; kingdom Pseudomonadati; phylum Bacteroidota; class Bacteroidia; order Bacteroidales; family Prevotellaceae; genus Segatella; species Segatella copri. The sequence goes on along the minus strand of NZ_CP042464.1, from coordinate 3,533,883 downwards.
CCTCCACAACAAACTTCACCTGATTTCTCATGTCCTTTCGGTTACTAGAACTATGCATCAACCCATGTCCGGTAGCATCCATCAGACTGCCATCAGCGAGATTAGAGAATCTTATGGTCTTTCCGATAGGCAGATTGGCAGTTCTGTCTGCCATCGGCTCCTCCACCTTGAAATCATCAAAATCAGCCACACCGCCATTCAATTCCTTCTTGTTGAAAGCATAAAGTGCCACACGTACACCCTGAAAGGTCTTCAACTGATAAGGCGAAAGCATCTGCTCACCGATATTCTCCCAGTTCTTACCATCCAGAGAGTAGGAATATTGCAACTGGCTCTTATCGTAATCACCCCAAAGTCGCAACCATACTACCTTACTTTTAGCCAACGGCTTCAACACTTCCTTGTTGGTATTCTGGTCATAACATCTCAAGTTCACCCCCTTATCCGTCTTGACTACGCCCAATGAAGCGTATGGCGTATTGATGGCACCCAAACCAGCCTCATCACCTACCTTCAAGCGAGAAGCATCCAACTTTACAGATGTATAAGATACCGGTCCGATGGCACGCTGCGTCAATGTATTCTTTGCCCAAAGCAGTTGCTTGGCAGGCATGGAATGCAAACGGAGCCATCCTTTTCGTTCCTTATTCAGCGACCACATCTTGTCATTCGGATTATGATTCCATTGCCAAACCGCTTTAAAAGTTTTACCCGAGAAATCATCACATCTGTCGTATGGAGCCTGTGGTGTCTTTACCATATCATTCGGTTTGAACCAGGTACGAGGCGAGCGTCCCAGGTTCTTCTCCAGTCCGAAGTAAGGCCAGCCGTCAACCCAAGTGATAGGCGACAGGCACACCGTTCTTCCCACAGCATTGAAGTCCTGCATCGAAACGCCCCACCATTTCCCGTCAGGAGCCTGCACGATGCCGCCCTGATGAATGGTAGCACAGCCCAGGTTCAGACCATTAGGCTTGTTGTTCTGGAATTTGAAACCATCTTCCGGCAAAGGACGACCGATTCCCATGTTACCTACGCTCCATCCAGCAGCATAACCATACGATTCGCGTTCGCTGATTACGCAAGTTTCATAAGGTCCCCAGATGCTCTTGCTTCGGGCACACTGCATGCGGCCCATCGGTGAATAATCAGCAGAGAGGATATAGTACATACCATTGATTTTATACACATGATGTCCCTCACCCATTGCATTGCCTTCCGGAATCACCACCTTGCTGCTGCCCTCTACCGGACCGCTCAAATCAGGCTTCAACTCCGTAACGGTCACGTTGCCATACTTGTGCACGGCATAAATCTTGCCATCCTCATCGAAGAGCACAGAGAGGTCGTAGATATCGCCATTAACTTTATGATGCGTCCAAGGCCCCTTGGCACTGTCCGAGATATACACCTGCAAGCCATGCCCGTTGATATTGGAGAAGATATAGAACTTGCCGTTATGATATCGGATGGCAGGCGCCCAGATACCCTGTCCGTAAGCCTCCTTGCCATTGCGGAGATTGAAATCATCAGAATCATCAAAGCGGTCGAAGCAATAGGAAGAGAACTCCCAATTTACGAGATCCTTGGAATGGAGAACCACCAGTCCCGGCACACTGTGCATCGTGGTACCCGCCAGATAGTAATCCTCCCCTACTCTGATAATATCAGGGTCAGAAAACTCATCATAAAACAAAGGGTTTGTAAAGGTACCATTACCGTTATCAGCCGACCAAGACTTCCCTTTCAAAGTCTGTGTCAGAACCTTCTTGGCTGCAGATTTTTTCTGCGCCGCTGCTCCCAAAGAACCGCTCAAAAAAGCGATGCAACAGGTTGCAAATAATAATTTCTTCATTCTCATTGATAGGTCTAAAAGATTATTATAAAAAATATTGCCACAAAAGTACGAATAATTATCCAACCTGAGGTGGACAAAATGATACTTTTATGGCAACAAATGTGATTTTAGGACATTATTTAATCAGATAAGTCTTTCCTGGTTCTGTTTCCAAGTCATATTCATATACGTCAGGAATAGGGACCTTCACTCCTTCTGCTATCCGATGCTGTTCCATTACAGGTTTCACTTCTGCAGATGCAAAAAGGATATTTGGACATTTTCCTTCTGCCTTCTTCAGCTTTTTCGCCTTCAGCGGAACGTAGGAGCGAAGACGCAGGATGCCTCCGATGGTGGAACGAATCTTCGCCTTCATCAGTCTGCCATTCTTCCAGTCCATATCCACCACAAAGCCGCCACGGGCACGAAGTCCCTTTACGCTTCCCATGTTCCAGGCATCAGGCAATGCCGGCAAGAGATGCACGGCTCCATCATGACTCTGCAGGAGCATCTCTGCGATGCCGGCTGTTACTCCGAAGTTGCCGTCTATCTGGAAAGGTGGATGGGCATCGAAGAGATTCGGATAGGTTCTGCCCTCAGGATACTCCTTTGCCTGCGCATCAGATGGCAACAGACGAAGCATATTACTGATGATTCTGAAAGCATGATTGCCATCGAGCATGCGTGCCCAGAAGTTCGTCTTCCAACCCAGACTCCAGCCCGTAGCCTGGTCGCCACGATGCTTCAGAGTGGTGGCAGCGGCATGGAACAGTTCCTGATGAGAGAAAGGAGAAATCTGATTGGATGGATACAATCCATAGAGATGCGAGATATGGCGATGCTCATTCTTCGGATCATCCGCATCCACAAGCCACTCCTGCAACTGTCCGTACTTTCCTATCTGCATCGGCGGAATCTGCGAAACCAACTGCTGCATCTCCTTGCGCTCAGCCTCATCAACACCCAATATTTCAGAAGCCTTCACGGCACTGGTCAGGGCATCGAAGGCTATCTGGTTATCCATCGTGCAACCTGCCGTTACGGCAGTTCTCTTACCCATAGGTCCCTGTTCCGGACTCACCGATGGCACGGTTACCTTCCATTCAGTGCCCGGCAACTTCTGCATATAGTCGAGATAGAACTCAGCGGCACCTTTTATTACCGGATACCACTGCTTGAGGAAAGCCTTGTCGCCCGTATAGAGATAATGCTGCCAGAGATGGGTGGTGAGCCAGGCTCCGCCGTTGGGGAACATGCCCCACTGTGCACCATCCACCGGACCTGCTATGCGCCAGATATCTGTATTATGATGTGCCATCCAACCACGACAACCATACATTTCCCTAGCCGTCAGTGCTCCCGTTACGCTCAAATCCTTAATCAGCGAATACAGAGGTTCCGTGGTGTTGGCGAGATTCGTTACCTCGGCAGGCCAGTAGTTCATCTCCGTATTGATGTTGATGGTATATTTACTGTCCCAAGGCGCATTTTTGCTGTTGTTCCAAACACCCTGCAAGTTTGCAGCCTGTCCACCAGGCTGGGAAGAGGAAATGAGCAGATAGCGACCATAGTTATACATCAGCGCTACCATCGCCATATCCTTGCTGCCCGCAAATTTCTCCAGGCGCTGGTTGGTAGGCAGCGAAGCATTGGCATCAGTTGTCAGAGTCAAGGAAGAAGTACCAAACTGTTTCTGATAGGCCTCCACATGGCGTTTCTCCAACTGGGCATAGCTCATCAGTTTCACCTTATTTATATAGTCGGCATTACGCTGAGCGGCGTTGCCCGATACATCATGATAATTCACAAAGTTGGTAGCTGCACTCACGATGATGGTAGCCTCAGTGCCATCCGTCTTCACATCAGCTACGCATTCGGCGGTAAGAGCAGCCTTGATACCCTCCTGGTCTTGTCCTTTAACTCTCAGCACAACACCATGAGGTGTCTTCTGAACCTGATGTTGAAAAGGCGAGTCTAGGGTTACATCGAAGTTTAAGGCACCTTTCTTGCTTGCCTTGATATGGCAAACAATAACTCCATCTGCCAATGAAGCAAAAGTTGTGCGAGTATATCTCACATCATCAAGAACAAAAGAGGTGGTGGTAATCGCCCTCTTTAAGTCTAACTCGCGCACAAAATGCTCCGCCTTTCCCTGATTCTGCATCTTGACATGCAGATTTGCCATCGGCAGGAAGCGCATGCCATGAGGCCCGGGGATGAAGGTCTGATTGATGAGAGCCGCCGCCTCCTCTTCCCTGCCATTAAAGATGAGTTCCCTCACCTTTGGCAGATTCTCCAAGGATTTCTTGCTATTGTTGTTATGAGGACCGCCACTCCAGAAAGTCTCCTCATTCAACTGGATATTCTCGTCCGTGGTTCCGCCATATACCATACCTCCCAAATGAGAATTTCCTATAGGTAAAGCCTCCAGCCAATGTTGGGCAGGAACATTATACCAAAGTCGAGTACTATTATCTGTGCAACTTGCCTTAGCCATCATCTCTATCGGAAACAATAGTCCCAAGACCCAAGCCCCCAAAATCATCTTATTTCTGTTCATAAAATCAGCATTGATTAGTAATTAAAAACGGCACAAAGATAAGGAAACTTTTTGATTTTCCATCACTTTGTGCCGTCAAAATTAAAAATATCTCAAACTTTAAACCTATTTTCTTTTAGAATACTCAAAAGAATCTACATCTATATATCCTCCGGTAGCCTTTGTCGCATAGTTATAGATGGCAATACGGGTGCCCATGAAGAAGCGGCGATAATCATATTGCATCTTGAAATCCTTGATGGCAGGAATCCAGGTCTTTCCATCTATACTATATAATAAGGTGGCGAGATCCTGATGAAGACGGAAATCGCAACTCATCTTCAGATAGATGATACTTGATTTCGTTGCCTTATCCTGCTTCAGATTCAAAGGCTGGCGATACACCTCCTCACGCTTCACATCAGTCACTGCCTTTTCCTTTTCAGTCAGGGCTACACTCTCCTTGGTACCTACCACAAAGAGTTTCTTGCCTTCCTTTACGATAGAAAGCAGGGCTGCATCACCCTGGAAGGCTGACAAGCCAGCCACATCGCCATCCTTCATCTTGCTCACATCCATCTTGACGATTCCCTCGCAGGTTGGTCCTTCGGTACGGGTACTGATGGTATTAGGAGCCAGGAAGATGTTAGGAACAATACGGGATGTCTTCAGGCGGAGCCAGCCCTTGCGCTCTGTGAGCGACCAGGCATTATCCACAGGATTGTGGTTCCACTGCCACTGCAGTTCCAGTTTATCCTTCGAGAAATCATCACTATACACGAGTCCCTTGCCATCGTAGCCCAGCACAGGCTTCTGCATCTTGGCAGGAATATTGCCCTTCTCATCGGTCAGCATAGGCCATCCGTCCTTCCAGGTACATGGCTCCAGCGTGAGCACTCTGCCCACGCCACCACGGTCTTGGAATACGATGCCATACCAGTTGCCATCCTTATCATCTACAATCGTACCTTGTCCCACGCCATTGAATCCGGCAAACTCCGTTTCCAGAATCACCTTCTTTTCGTAAGGACCCTGAATGTGATCTGCACGATAACAAACCTCACGACGAGGATGTCCCTGTGGCCACGAAATCATCAGGAGATAATACTTGCCGTTGTGCTTAATCATGCGGGAGCCTTCGAGCAAACCCGTTTCATCTGCATCACGCTCAAAAAGTTTACGATGGCTGCCCGGCACCACATCCGTCAGGTCGGCATTCAGCTGTACCATCTCTCCCGTTCCATAAACCACGTATGCCTTATCGTCGTCATCGAAGAAGAGAGCGGCATCATGGAAATGCTGCAAACGGCTGTGGATAGTCCATTTGCCCTCGATATCATCGGCTGTACAGATATAAGTCTCTCCACCTGGATTATCGTTCGGAGCAAAGAGCGCATAGAACTTGCCATGATGATACTGCAGCGAAGTGGCCCACTGACCACGACCATACACCGTACCCTCCTTCATGTCATACTTAGGCGAATCGGTAAGTTTAGGAAAGATATAGTTCACGGTTTCCCAGTTCACCAAATCCTTCGATTTCATGATAGGCGCACCCGGCATCAGATGCATGGTGGTGCTTACCATATAGAAGCAGTCACCCACACGGATTACATCCACATCAGGCACATCAGCCCAAACCACAGGATTGGCGAAATTCTTCTCAAACTTCCACCAGTCGAAATTGAAGAGTTTGCTTCCCTTCAATCCCTTGAACACGAAGTATATATCATGCTTTCCTGTCACTTTCTTTAGCATTTGTGCCGAGAAAGTCTTCCACTTTTCCCAGCCACCGGTCTTGGTAACATCAAGTTTTGCCACCAGTTCGCCATCTTCCTTATCGAGATGAACCTCCAGCGAACCTCCAAGCGAAGAGCACGCCGCTGAGATGGCAAATACATCTGGACCTTCATCACCAAAATCCACCTCACGTACCTTGATATAATCGCCTTCATGGATTTCAGAGATATAAACACCCGTATCATCGGTCTGCTCCGACTTCACTCCCTTAGAGAAAGCGATGGTTTCAGCCTCCTGACGCTTGTAAGGATTGAGGGTTGCGATAGGAACCACTCCTTCCTGAGTATGGTGGATAATTGGGAATGTGCCGTCGGCATTATATTTGAATTCTTCCACAGCTACACTGCGTCCGAATCCGCCACCCAGTTTACCCGTATGATAGAAGAAATAAGACTTGCCCTTGAAGTCGGTCACACCGCAATGGTTAGTAAAGGAACCCGTATCTTCCAATGGCATGATTTCGCCCATATACTTCCATGGTCCGAAAGGCTTCTTGCTCATGGAATAAGCGATATGCTCAGGCACTCCACCTGCAGCATAAAGCATATAATAGTTCTTGCCCCGCTTCATGAACCAAGGTCCCTCTGTGTAGCAATCCTTATATTTTCGGGTAGAATCACGCTTCTCCACGTCAGGCGAGCCGAATCCCTCCTCAGTCATCACGATTCTGCCCACTTCACGCTTTTCATCAACAGCTGCCTTAGCATCTATACCCCCCTTGAAGCTGATCATATCTTTATTCAGTTTGGCATAGTAAAGATGCGGATTACCCCAATAGAGATAAGCCTGACCATCCTCATCCATCCAGACGGTAGGGTCGATATTGTCCCAACTTCCATTATCGAAAAGCGGTTTGCCCAGCGCATCCTTGAACGGACCGGTAGGAGAATCTGCCACAGCTACGCCGATAGCCATTCCGCCCGTCAGTTTAGAGTGCGCACAGATATACCAGTAATACTTACCATTACGTTCGATGGTCTGTGCTGCCCAGGCGCGGTCGTCTGCCCAGGAAAAAGAACTGAGGTCGAGCGGAGAACCATGGTCTGTCCAGTTCACCATATCCTTGGTGGAATACACACGCCATTCGTTCATCCAGAAGAAGTCGGCCTTATCTTCATCATGACCTGTATATACATAGAGACGGTCTCCGACAACCAGAGGTGCTGGGTCGGTAGTTAACTGTGTTTGCACGATTGGGTTCTGTGCATAGGTAGTTCCCATGCCAGCCAAAAGCAGGGATAAAATCATTCTGTATCTAGTCATTTTATGATTTATATTAATTATTAGTTGATTAAATTGTTCTTTATGGATGCAAAGGTAAGCAAAAAAGCAGAATTCTACTTTATCACATGTATCAAATACTTTATTCTGTATATAAAATAAATAGGAGGTAAACACTAATCATTGGTGTTTATCTCCTATTATCATATTTTCCTACTTCTCAAACCAGCAAACATGCAATTATCTGTTACCAGGTAACGCTCATACCCAATGCGATGCTGGCATTGGAACTGAGAGGAATGAACTCTTTGCTGGTCTTGCCCAAGATGTGATCCATACCGATGAAGAAGTTGTAACCCTTAGGATGGATATTCAGAACATAACCCATACTTGTAGCAAAACTGCTGACTGCAAAGTTGACACCACCATCCAACCACTTCAATGGTTTCCAGTTGGCACTGAGTCTACCCTCGCTCCAGGTATAATCACCATTGATGCGGGTGCTGCTCAGCAAACCGAAGGACAACTTGTCGTATGCTGGTAAACTGTACTCTGCGCCAAAGTTGAGCGTAGCTGCCAGAGCAGTAGTACGGCTACCCTGGTCGCCCAAATCCTTCAGGTTGATGAAGTCGGTAATCTGGTCGCCATAGTCATCTATCTTGTCATCAATGGTAGAACCACTGTTTTCTCTTACCGCAGTATCATGGAAGCCATTGAACTCGAAGCTCTCTGCTCTATTCACAGCCTTCATATTGTTGCTCCAGTTGATGAAGCCCAAATCGAGAACAGAAGCACTCAGGGTCAGGTTGTCGTTCAACTTATAGACACCACCGAGGTCGAGTGCCATACCGAAGCCGCCCAATCCTGCGCCATCAACATCTACATCATCTATCTTTTCGTACTCCCCCTTCTCCGGGTTGTTATATTCATCTCTTGAAGTCTTATAAGTAAAGCCTTTCATGGAAACCTGGGCATTCGCCTTGCCGGAAACAATCCACTTGTCTGCACCAGAGAGGTCAGCACGCAGGTTTTCCAGACGAACATCACCGTCAGCCACACCGAAGAGGAACTTCAACTTAGCACCGATGCGGAGTTTCTTGTTGATCTGATGAGAGTGACCCAATGCCAATTCAGCATAAGAGCGAGCCATCATGCTCACATCACCAATCTCATAATTCTGGTTACCCGTGTTCTTGGCAAATTCAAACAACTCATAAGGCAGGGAAGCACCGAAAGATGCCTTGGCATTCACCTCGATGGTATTATAACCGCCAAAGCCCTTGAAACCGGCAGAAAGTATGGAGATGCCCACATCACCCTGTATGCGGTTGTTGCTCTTACTGAAGCCTTTCAGCGCCTCATCGGCAGAAATATAAGGATTCATGAAGGAAGTCATCTTCTTGGCACCCGCCTCCTGTCCGTACATCGGATTGTTCAGTACAATATCCTGATAGCCGAAGTTGCCCTGCAGGTTGACATTTATATTACCCAATGCAGGGATGGTGATATAGTTCTGCTTGTTCTCAAAAGCCGGGTTCATATCGTGACGGAACTTGTAGTCGTCAGTAAAGTAAGCGGAATTGAGTGTCTGAGCCATTGCGGTGCTACCCATCATCAGCAGAGAGGCAGCCAAGAGATGCTTATATATTTTATTCATCATTTTCTTTGTCTTTTATGTGTGTTATTATTCTGTTACTACTCTCTGTCATTAATTGAAGTTACCAATCACCTTACCCACGAGTTTCACCTTAATGTTTTCCAACTTCAGGGTATGCTTCTCTGAGTTGAGGTTGATACCGGTCACGGTAGTTCCATCATGGCTTGCCTTACCTTTTACCTTATAAGAGAGTCCGTCGAGCTTCTGCAATCCGCCCTTTACCTTTTCACGGAGTTCTATTTCCAGCGGAGAAGTCGCGGCTTTGACACCATCAGCAGATGCTTTCACAGTACCCTTCTTGACATTCACTTCTATCAGGTTACTGATATCAGTACCTTCCAGTCCGAGTGGAGTTGCCTCTACGATGAGGGTAGCAGGAACCAGGTTCTGCGCATCGGCTGTCAGTCGAACATAAGTTCCTTCAGACAATTCCAAATCATCCAGATCATCATTCCAACCGTCGAAATCATCAGCATATTCGATGACTGCATCCTTGGCAAATGCCAACGGTGCATAAATCTCGTAGCTTGGAACAACATTGTAATTGCGGCCGAACTCGATGGTCATTTCCTGACTGAGATCAGCCTTCGCCTCTACATCGGTAATCTGTACGTGGTCTGGAATATGCTGGTTGATGAGTGTAGCCAGGTTGCTCACCTCATATACATTGGCAGCACCATACTGATCAGTCAGTTCTGCAGTCTTATGGCGGCAGATACAGATCTTGGTTACAGGCGTAACAGTAGTCTTGCAGATATTCATCTCAGGGAGTTGCACGGTAGCCAAGTTCTGACCGTTCTTGGTAGAAATCACCTTTGCACTCACCTTCGCCGCTGCATCCATATCATTTTTGATAGAAAGAATAATCTGAGGATTATCCAAGTCAGCTCTTACGCCATCTTCTGAAAGAAAGTCAGGAACGCCAGTCACAGATACATCACCCAAGCTTGAGATATTGATTTCTGGATCGAAGATACCGGTAGCAGACTTCAAGGTAATATCATTGACTGTCACGTTGGCACCGATGGACAGTTCAGATGTAGGAACACCCGTTATATTAGCCTCAATACCGAGGTCGAAATAACCGTCCATCTGGATAGAACCATTATTGTCGATGACAACCTTACCATAGGCATCCTGTTTTTCAAAATCAAGTTTTTTAGCCTTGATGGTGAGTCGGAGGTTGCTGCTTGTAGAAACATTCTCCACGGTAATCTTGGAACCATTGACCATAGGAATGCCATTGCCATTACCTTCGACACGTGAAATCTCCAGATAGCCAGGAAGGGTGAGGGTTACCTTATTAATATTGGTGATGGCAGAAGAAAGACCACCAAGAGTGAGATTAATCTTCAGTTCGATTTCGCCAGCCACCTCAGCACTTTTCAGGCTCTTCACAGCAGCATCCGTACCATTATATTTAAACATCAACTCCTTAGGAGATACAAAACTGAGATGACTACCAGCTGCACGGGTACCCTTGGCAGCAGAACTGGCATTTAAGGTTAGCGTATTAGAATAAGAATTACCCCTCAGAACAATAGGAGAAATCATTGGTGAAGCAGATGATGCCTCAGAACCTGTCAATTGGAACAGATAATCACCATTTGCGGCAATCTTCACACTACCACCCTCTTCCAGTTCCAGAATATCAGACAGAGGTATGTTCATGGTAGAACTGGCAGGTATTTCCAATTCGCCACTACCAAATCCCATCGTTGCATCAATCTGGTCAAAATCATAATCGTCATTTGTACACCCAGTTACCGAGAAACCCAACGTCAATAAAGACGCAAGTAATAGACTTGCTTTCATTTGCTTTTTCTTCATAGTTTATGAATATTTGATAATTATAGAACTTTGCACTCTTAAAGAGAACTTACATAAACCTAAAATCCGCAACTATCATCCAATACACGATTAAGGGTAGATTTATGAGTCGTTAGTAGCAGCTTTCAGTAAAAAGCAACAGCACAACATCAATATGTAGCCACCATCCCCTTACCCCACGATGCGACTTGAGGTAATACGCAGATTCAAACCGGAAAGAAAGGATTCTTATCCGAATTCTGTTTTGAAGGGTTTTGCATAAGCTCGGTTCTCTGTGTAGATATTCAGCACGTATTGCCTTGCAGTCATGATCCACTTGGCAGGTACGGAGATGAATCTGAAGACAAAAGCCTTTATGCGACTCGTTTTCTTGAGCCCAAAAGCCTTGGTGTCAAGCCTGCTCATGATGGTCTTGTAGAAATTGTGTATCAATGCAGTAAGCAGAAGAAAGACAGTATTCTCCGCCATGAATGACTTGGGGAGCCTGCTCCAACCGAATCCGTTGTTCATGTCGTCAAAGATACGTTCCTTGCCGCCACGCAGATTGTAGAATTCAACAATGTCCCTTGTCGATGACTTGTAATCGTTGGTCAGAATACAACGGTAAGTGTATTCGCCTTCCCACAGGTCAAGGTCGCCACTGTTGCGTCTTTGTCTCTGGATGACAAGACGATAGCACTTGCCTTCCCATTTCTCAACGAGAATGGAATTGAGTTCGAACTGGATGCCGTTAATCTCCTCCGTCTTCCATCCTCTCAGAGCAAAGATGTCATTGTAGAGCGAACTGCATCGGTTGGCACGGATGTAGAAATGTTTGCAATGCTTCTCTATCTCACTGACGATTTCCTTCGAGCAGGAACCGCAGTCTGCCCTGAAGCGATTTACACGGATGTTCTGGGATTCCAGAAGAGCGAAGAATCTCTTATGGGTGTCTGCCTGATGAAAACGCACATTCGTGTTACCATCGCTGTTCTCGATATAGACTATCTTGTCACCGATAACATATACGCCAGGCCTGTAGCCGAGGAACTTTTTGTAGGTCGGTTTTGCATCATACTTCTCCGTTTCAAGGAACTGATGGTCAAAGTCAACATCGTATTCCTCAATTTCCTTCAACTCGCCTGTAGAAACCAAAGCGTTTATAAGCAATGTGTTGAGTTTGTCTGCAGTATTGAAATCATAGGTCTTGCCTTGGTCGGAAGTATAGGAGATGTTTTCCTGTGTCAGTTCCTTGATGGCTCTGAGGATGGTATCAGAGCTGCATGTACGAAGGGTAGGATGATACGAGAGATGGCGCATCAGTTGTGACGTTACATCTTCCACGCATGAGCCGCCACAGAAATAAACGCTCATCAGCGAACGGACTATCTCGCTGAACTGATATCCGAAGATACTGCTGCATCTCTGACCCAGTGTTGAGTCGATAACGGGTGAAAGCATGGAGTCAAATTTCTCCATGATTGAAAAAATTCCTCCAAAAGGTGTGAGTTTCTCAGATTTAATTTGTATTTTTGCCATGTCATATTAGAGTTTTGCTTGTTTTCTTTTTGCAACACTAAGATAAGTGAAAATTCTGACATGGCAAAATCCTGGGCAACTTTTTGTTGCTCAGGAACTTATAAATAAAGTTAAATTATAGTGTTGCGGAATTAAGGATAAATTAAATTACATTTGCAAATATAGCATTTTTTTATTAATAAGCATGTAAAATAATCAGAAATCTTCGCTCAATTCCTCAATTTATACACAAGACACCGTTATTTTACGAATATTTCCACCTCAAAAGTCTGTTGACCACACATCATGATTCTTCAATAATCTCCCCCCACAGGATGGCGTCCCAGCAGATTTGCAATCCTCCAACAAGAAAAAAACACACGGACAAATTGAATTTGTCCGGATTGTTTGTCCGGACGTTCATAACTTTCCTATAATCAACGCATTACAAGCCGCCGGACAATTTGTCCGTGTTATTTTTTTAGCATGAAATCATAAAGAAATACAAGGATTTCCATCCAGTAAGCAATGAGTTCCCAAATAGAAAACGATGACTTCAACCCCAAGAAACGGTGAGTTTTAGAGGAGAAAGCTATGAGTTAGGATTTTTAACATAAAGCCTATTTTACCCAATCCAATACAATCGTCTTATCTTCATCAATCATAAAGTTCATACCAATCTTTTCCACGGTTTTGCCTTTTAGGGCAAAAGCATCAGCATAATGCTTGTTGTTGATTTGGTCAAGAGCCTCTTGTGCCGACTTATTAAATTTCAGTTCTATCACATAGATGGTATCCTTTGTTTCCATCGTAATGGCTGTTCTTATACCGAGACTTAAAATCTCTTTTATGAAATATAGGAGTAGAAAAAGAATACTGAAAAAAGAAAGTCGCTGATTATTAGTCCAATACATGGTTGTTAACAGTTTTTTCTTTTTCAGACCTTTTTTTTTATGCCATTACTTTATATAATATTTACTATCAAATCGAGTGCCCTCTTTTTCTATCTCCTTCCCAACCATAGAATAGAGCATCTTTCGAATCTCTTTCATATCTATATCAGGAATGCGCTCTGCTATATCAGATATTTTACTCAAAGGATGCACACGGAGATCTTCCATAATTAGTGCCTTAAGAACATGTGGTTCTATAGTCTTCAAACTAGTAACAATGTTAGATTTTGCATTTTTCAGCAAAGTTGTATTGATTTGGAAAAATGATCCTTTCTTGACGCCACCTTTCGTTATCAGATTGCTTTTGTCTAAGTTATCGATATAGCTTCTCAATCGTTCTTCTGCAGATAGCTGGAGGATTTTAGATAAATCAGTTGCGGCAATGCGTTTCTCTCTGGCTATGATACCGAAAGCTATTTTGTTCTTTTGGGAAAGCTGATAATTATGGTCAACATAATCCATCAGGCGAACAACTTCTTTATCCGTAATCTCTGCACTTTGATATACCGTGACAGTGTTGAATGTTGATTCTATCTCTGGTTGTTTCTTTGCTTCAACGGCATCCAACTCATAAATCAAGTCATAGCCAGAGCCCTCACCTTCCATCAATCCAAGTGCAGTCAGTATCTCAATCATATTCGGATTACGTCTGTGCTTAGTATGAAGGATGTTGTCTTTGGTTACACCCAAAGGGAGACCACCAGGATTGGAGATGCTGATATAACCTGGATATACCTTGATTGTGATGTCGTTAGAGATGGTTCTTGAACTATGAGCCAAACTGTTAACAAGCAACTCTCTGATTAAGTTCTCGTTATAATAGCGTACTGTCTTACGGAAGAGTCCATTAGGCATCTCATAGCTATAGGTCAACTCTACAGCCTTGTCCATAATATCTTCCAAAAGTTCTTTCGGATTACGTGTATTGTCACGCCATTCCAATTTGTTGGTTTTGTTCTCCAAGTCATCATATACGATATATTGCACAGTGATAGGATAGCAAATACGGCTACGCTGTTTGGCTGTACCAATCCATAAGACACCAAGATTAGTCATCTTGTTGCCGTCAAGAAGATGGTACTGTTCGCCAATTTCCATATCATCGAGCTGCTTGATATGCTGCTTCACTCTATCAGATTGGCGTATATCATTAGCGAATTTAGAGAGATTCGTCTTATTCTCATCTTCCAATTCAAATCGTGTTGGCACAAGTTCCCATTGGAAAGCTCCTTTCTCTTCTCCTACACGTTGAATATCTTCACTACGCACAGGCTCGCATTTGTCTGCGACACGGATGTACATTTTGCCATCAGAAGTGGTGGCATATGAATGGAGTGAAGGGAATACTGTGATAGCAAAGTACTGGCTGCCAGTTTCGTCTGCACATACGTCGCCTACTGCAAGACCAACATTGAAACAAAGTCCACGCAATCTTGTAACGGCACTATTTGCCTCTTCTTGCGATATAACTTGATTGGAAGCTGGTTTCTTTGTCTTATCTTCCACGCCAATCATAATCTGTCCTCCTTGCGCATTGGCTAAAGCTACACAAGTAGTAGAGAGTTCCTTGAATCCTTTCTCTCCAGTTCGAATCTTTTGCAGACTCTTGTATTCTATCTTTTGTTGCTCTGTATTCATGTTTACTTGTTAATCTTTAAACAGCTACAAAGATAAGCAAAAATCCCGAAACCGCCAAGCGATTTCGGGATTTATTCTGTATAGAACTGTGTACCCAATACCTTGAAGGGAATTTGATCACTCTATCAACGTCTATCAAAGAGTTTATATGATGTAACAAGTAAGAAGAGGATGTGCCAAAAGTCCAAGACACACCCTCTTTTCATATTTACTCAGCTCCTTGATGATTTTCTCAAGTTACTTAATATTCAATAGAAACATCCAGTTTCTTCAAATCCTTATCAGCCGAACTGCTGCCGTAATAAACCTCATACTTTCCTGCCTTGGCACGGACGGTATTGGTGGCAGCATCGAAGAGTTCGAAGTTTCTGCTATCCAGCGTAATGACAGCCTCAGCAGTCTTTCCTGCCTTCACCTCCACTCTCTCGAAAGCCTTCAAGCTCTTCAATGGTCCTTCGGTATCAGCAGGATCCTTCACATACACCTGCACCACCTCGGTTCCATCCTTCTTTCCTACATTGCTTACCGGCACCTTCAGCGTAATCTTCTCACCCTTCTTCAGGATAGAGTTGGAAAGTGTAGCATCGCCAATACGGAAAGAAGTGTAGCTTAAACCATATCCGAATGGGAAGAGTGCATCGTTCATATAACGATAGGTTCTGCCCTTCATACTGTAGTCCTTGAAATCAGGCAACTGATTGGAATTGCGATAGAAAGTGATTGGTAACTTGCCGCCAGGATTGTACTCACCAAAGAGCACACGAGCCACAGCCTCACCACCTTCCTGACCAGGATACCAGGCCTGGAGAATAGCATCGCAACTCTCTGTCTCTGGAGTCAAGGCGATAGCCGAACCCGAACAGTTGACAAAGACAACCTTTTTGCCCGCCTCCTTCAAAGCCTTCAGGAAATTGCGCTGAACCTTAGGCAATTCGATGTTGGTGCGGTCACCGCCCTTGAAGCCAGAAATCTCGATAGGCATTTCCTCACCTTCCAACTGTGGAGAGATGCCACCTACGAAGACTACTGTCTCGCAATCCTTCAACTGCTTGAGCGAAGCCTGATAGTCGATAGGATTCTCATGACCGATATTGATCTTCATATTGGCATTATAGGTTGGCATCTCAGCATATCGTATTTCTATCTGATACTCCTTACCTTTCTCGCCCTCAAACTCGATGCGGGATTCTGCTGTGCGCCAATCGCTCTTCTCAGACTTTTTCTCACCATTCAGATAAACCTCATAATGACCGCAGGCAGCCACATCGAGCAATACCTTGGCGTTCTGCTTAGGACGGAATACGGTTTCATACTTGGCAGAAAAGCCCGTCAACTTCACATTGGGTGCAAACGAATGCTGACCATAGGTAGTTACCTGCACAGGATTCTTTTCCTGGGTGATGGTAACAGGCTTACCTTCCATTTCACGATTGTTCCAGAAAGTGCCCTTAAAGCCTATCTTGCCATCCATGCTACACTGGTCGAAGTAAGAATCCAAAGTCTGGTCGTTCACCAGGTCGCACCCTTTAAAGGTGACGACCTGGTTTTTCTTCAAACGACTCTTGATACCATCCAGAATGGTAATTGTCTGTCGTGGAGTACCATTATAGTTTCCCCACATCATCGGTTCGTTATCCACATTTGGTCCGATGAAAGCAATCTTCTTTACCTTTTTATCGAGAGGTAATACCTCATTCTTGTTTTGGAGCAGCGTCATGGTCTGCAGAGCCATATCGAGCGAGAGCTGGCGATGCGCCTTGCTGCAAAGCACAGATACAGGAATCTTCGACCATGATACTATCTTGTTGTCATCCATCTCACCCAAGTCGAAACGACCTTCGAGCAGACGAATCACATGCTTATCAACTTCTTCTTCAGTCAGGGCACCATACTTCACAGCCTCAGGCACCGATTTATATATATAATTAAATCCACATTCTACATCGGTTCCAGCCAATACACCCTTAGCTGCTGCATTTCTGGCATTGCTCGAAACCTTATGATTCTCCCAGAAATCAGTAACAGCGCCACAGTCGGAAACTACCAGGTACTTGAATCCCCACTCATTCCTGAGAATCTGCTGCAAAAGGCGGGTGTTGCCGCAGCATGGTTCATCATCCCAACGCTGATAGGCACACATCACCTCGCGCACCTTGGCATCCTGCACCAGTGATTTGAAGGCAGGCATATAAGTTTCCCAAAGGTCGCGCGGTGTAACATCGGTAATATTGTCTGTATGGCGAGCCCATTCCGGTCCGCTATGAATTGCATAGTGCTTGGCACAAGCCCAGAGTTTGCGGTATTTCGTATCTTCAGGTCCCTGCAATCCGCGCACCACGGCACATCCCATCCTACTGGTAAGATAAGGATCCTCGCCATAGGTTTCCTGTCCACGTCCCCAGCGAGGATCACGGAAGATATTCACGTTTGGAGTCCAGACAGATAAAGCATGGAAACGGGTTACATCTCCTCCCTTCTGCTGCAGTTCATTCCATTTGGCACGCATCTCATCAGATGTTGCATCAAAGACTCTATACACCATTCTGTCGTTAAACGAAGCTGCCATTCCGATAGGTTCCGGAAAGACGGTTACATCTCCCATGTTCGCCACACCATGCAGCGCCTCGCTCCACCACTGGAATCTCTTGATTCCCAATCGTGGGATAGCCGGCGAATCATCCAGCATCAGAGAAGCTTTCTCTTCCAAAGTGAGACGACCACATAAATCTACCGCTCTCTCATGAGCCGAGAGGGCTGGATTCTGATAAGGCAACTGCTGAGCTGAGGCATTGCCGGAAGACATAGTTACCACAAACATCAAAGCAGCGTATATAACTTTCTTGTTCATTGTAATTATAAGCTATTAGTATATTAAATTGTTATTTGTGCTGCAAAAGTAAGCAAAAAAGCAGAATTCTACTTTATCACAAGTATCAAATACTTTATATGATATAACACTTACAGCTGTATCTTTACAGCCTTTCCGTCATATTCCACACTCTTGCTTGCCTGCATAGGCTGATCGCCCGCTCCACTATTGGCATCCACCAATACGATATGGAATCTGCGATGCTGGAGCATTCCCTTATAGCTACCCTTGCGTGGAGCGATGCTTAGGGTTCTGCCAGCTTCATTCCAAACAAACTGGATTTCCGAGAATTTACCCTTCTCATAGTTGTAGTTGTCGCCCTCATCCTCATAGAGCGTAAATTTACCATCAGCACCAGGATAGACACGAATTTCCAGCTCATCCCAAGGCTTCTCTGAACTATACTGCACTTCAGGACCGAATGGCAGGATGGTACCAGCCTTGATGAACACAGGCATGATGTCGATAGGACAAAGGCGCTGGATATCCTGACCGCCCTCATACTGGGTGTTGCTCCAGAAATCATACCATTTATTACCCTTTGGCAAGTAAACATTCACAGGCGCAGCTGCCTTCCTTACATCAGGATAGATGGTATGGCCCTTCTTCTCCTTATCCTTCCAGGTGTATAAAGGATCGGTTACCGGCTTCACCAGGATGTTGCGGCCGAAGAGATACTCATCGTTCAGACGGGAAGCCTTCTTGTCTGCCGCATAATCCATTACCAGGGCACGCATCATGCTTCCGCTATTCTGTACACAGTCGCCAGCCGTACTGTAGATATAAGGCAAAAGGCGATAGCGCAGCTTGATGGCCTTAATCATAGCATCATAAGCCCAGTCGCCCTGCTTTCCGAATTCATACAGTTCGCTTACCATCGGCGAAGAACAGTGGTTGCGCATCAATGGCATGAAGGTTCCCCACTGCATCCAGCGGGTCTGCAGTTCCTGAATGGCAGGATTCTTTGGATTCTGTTCAAACTCCCAGTAGAAGAAGCCTCCCAGGTCGGTGTTCCAGAATGGGATACCGCAGAGCGAGAAGTTCAAGCCCGATGGAATCTGATTCTTCATCTCGTTCCAGGAAGCCAGCACATCACCGCTCCAGCAGATGGTGCCATAATGCTGAATACCGAGACTGCCGCTTCGGGTCATCTGGAGCGAACGCTTTGTGTTGCCCTTCATCGCTCTCTGATGCTCGTAGATGCTCTTGTTGTGTAACAATGGGAAGGCGTTCTTCACGCCCAACCATGAACCATCGAAGGTCTGATAGTTCTCATCGCCCGGCTTCTCAAAATGGTCTGGCTCCGTAGAATCGGTCCACCAGGCATCGAAGCCCATCTGGTAGAGGTGGGTAAGATACTTCCAGTAGAGGTTGCGAGCCTTCGGATTGAAGACATCGTATGGCATCACGCCACTGTTTCTTGGCCACGTTTCAAAAGGAAGGAGGGCATTCATCTTCTTCAGTTCACGATACTGCTCTGTCCAAGGACCGAAACTTGCCCAGATGGAAATCATCAGATGGGCATCGTTCTTGTGAACATACTTCACCATCTCTTCCGGACTCTTCAGGCGGGGTTCTCCCTGAGCCTTCATCTGCTTCATATCGGTAGGAAGATACTTGGCATAGGCTGGGTCGCCCACCTTATTTATATAGTATGGGTTCTGGAACTTCATCGCATTCCAGTTGGAGTCGCATCCCCAATACTGCCAGTCCTGCACGATGGCATCAGTAGGAATCTTCAGTTCGCGATACTTGTCCAACACGCCAGCCAGTTCATCGCTGGTCTTATAGCGCTCGCGGCATTGCCAGAAGCCCATCGCCCATTTCGGGAACATTGTAGCCTGTCCGGTGAGTTCACGGATGCTGGCGATGACTCCATCTTGCGTACCATCCTTATACATGAAATAGTAGTCGGCGCAGGTTCCCACTTCGCTGGTAAAGGAAGTGCATGATGGCTGGTTGCCATTATCCTTGGATGCTACGATATCATTGAAATAGGTTTTTCCTGCATTGTCCCAGTAAAGACCATAGCCCTTCTCACTGGTGAAATAAGGGATGGCGATATAAGTATTATTGTTCCAGAGTACGATATTCTGGCGGCCACGCTGATTCATATAAACATCACGCAGCTGTCCCAGACCATAGATGGCCTCGTCGTCGGCAAGACGGAAGTTCTGCTCAATGCGGTACTTGCCCTTGTTGGCCTCATCCTTGCGAGCTTCCAGACGGGTCTTCGTATCGGTAAGCAGCAACTTTCCATCCTTCGAAAGGAAGCGGATTTCGCCAGTCTGCTGGTTCAGTTCGACGCAAATGAATTTAGATTTAACATTTACAATATCTCCGTTTTTCTGTATTTGAACGCCCTTCATCTGCTGAGGTTTCAAGATGACAGAATAGCTTTTCTTCTGAACAGGAGCACCAAGTCCGGCATCAGATTTCAAGATGCGGACGATGGATGGAGAATAGAATTCGATGGTTACATTCTGCTGAGCCACCTGACGGGTGATAGACTTGGCAGCCGTACCTTTCTGGGTACCTGCCACCTTTACGCTCTTGGCGCTGAGTTCACTTGGAACACCAACGACAGCGATGCCCAAAAGGGCAATGAAAGATAAATTCTTTAGCATACTTCTGTTTATTTTATTAGAGGGTTTATGATTGGGACGCTTCTCGATTGTCAAATCATCATGAATTTATTGTTGTCTGAAATTCCATTTAGAATTATCGCTGTTGAAATCGAAGGGAGCCAAGCCTGGGGTACAGTCGCCGAGTGAAACCAATGCCAGTTTCTCTTCAGTGCCTGGCACTGCCTTAGGCATGATGCGATAGGTGCCATCGGTGAGCTGTTCGATGCGCCAAAGCTGGGCATCTTCACCCGTAAACTCAGGTTTGGCGATGACATCATGCTGAGCGGTTGCGGTAAGATAGCGAGTAGTGCCTTCTATGCAGATTTTATAATAAGGACCACCCAGATAACCACCCTTTCCGGCAGGCATGATACTCCACTTCTGATGAGGACGGAACATATAATCGTTCATTCTTACCTTCACCTCGCCCTTAGGCCATTCTGCCTCTACCTCCTTCAAGGTCTGAGGCTCGATATTCTTCAGAGGCTTGGTTGGCTTAATCCAGAAAGGTTCGATATCCCGCTGCATTCTCACGAAATCTACGGCAATCTCCAGGGCATAGCCTCTTCGTTCCGATTCTATCTCGTAAGTTCCGGCATGAAATTCTTCGCCAGCCACAGGCCAGTCGTTCTTCCACAACAAAGGACGGATAGCCAACACGCTTCGTCCTCCCTGTCTGAAATCAGACTCATAGTGGAACGACATTTTTTCTACACCCTCTTCCTCAATATAGCGTCCGAAGTGACCGGGGCCCGTCTTCAGATTGTTGGCAGCAATCACCATCTTTCCACCGCCCTGCAACATCTCTCTGCCCACATTATCTACGTATGGACCGGTTATCTTTCGCGAACGTCCCACCACGATATTGTAGGTAGAATTAGGACCATCGCAACAGGTGCCATGAGTGCCGAGAAGATAATACCAGCCGTTGCGGTAAATCAAATCAGTAGCTTCACAGTCGATGGCGATATTGACGGGTTCGTTGCCTTCCATCCGCTTACCTGTCTTCGGATCAAGTTCTACCAGACGGATAAATCCGAAATAGGTACCATAGCTGAGCCAGAGTCTGCCGGTAGTAGGGTCGAGCAACAAGCCCGCATCAATGGCATCACAGTCTTCATCATCTAAGGATGAAGCAACCACCACCGGTTCAGTATATTTGAAATCAGGCGATTTCGGATCGAGCGTTTTGTTCCACATCGTCAGGACATCACCGCGATGACTGCCTCCCAATCCACCACCCGTAGCACTGTAGGCTACAAGATAACGGTCGCCAATCTTCAACACATCAGGAGCCGCTCCTCTGCCGGGACGAACAGCACCACCCTGCCAGGTCCAGCCATCCTCCGACCAGATTCCACCTTCACCCGTTCCAAAGGTATAATACTTTCCATCACACAGGGCAATGGTAGAAGGATCATGAATGAAAGGTTCGCCCACCTGGGCTTCTGCCTCGTAAGCAGAGGAAGACAACAAGGCAACCAAAGCAGCGGCATAAAGTTTCTGCTGAGCAGCAACCGGGCTAAAATATCTGAAAAATATATTGTTCTGTTTCATAACTTTCTTTATTGATTGCACTACTTCACGTGAATAGACAGGTTTCTGACAGGCTTGCCCTGTCCGTCGATGAATCGGACACAGAAGTCACTCATACCAGGACCATTGATTACTGCACCACGAAGAATATTCCTACCTTTCTTCAAGGTAAGCTTCTTAGAAACCACATCATCGCGAACCATTCTTCGGTCGCCTTCGAGCATCACCGCCTCCTCACCATTGAGCCACCACATGGAAGCACCATTCGAGCCAACAGACAAGCGGACGTCTTTCATCTCCTCAGGGCAATCGATAATGGTAACCGCCCAGAACAAGACACCATACTTGGGTTTCTTAAATGAAGTAGCGAAACGGAAGAGCTTCACATTAAACAGTTTACTGTCCAGCGCATGCCATTTCAGTTTTTCCTTGCCCACCTTCACGACGGCTCCATCCTTAGGAACTGTTTCCATCTGGTTAGGGAAATACTGCGTATGGAATATCTCCTTCAGATAAGAATCAGTAAAAACGACATTGCTCTTGACCGGCATAGAGATTGACTCCAGGAGCAACCATCTCTGAATAAAGCCAGCCGCATTAGGCATGACAGCCTGCTTGCCGACTGGTCCGAAATAAGGATTGATGTCTGCAGGTAAATTCCTATTTTGGGCATCCGCAGTGGAATGCCCAAAAAGGAATACACATAAACAAAACAATCTAACTATTTTATTGAAAATGTTGTACATAGACTATTCATTATTATTGAGGTTCGATAATCTGATAACGGCCACTCAGATGCATGAAGGCGAAGAGACGCAACAGTCCGTCGTAGTAGCCATCGAAGAAGCCTTCTTTGTCTGGCTCATGCTTGGCATTCCAGAAATGACTGACGAATTCCCTACCCTTCACATGATTGCTGACCAATGAAGCCGCAGCCGAAGTGGCAACAAAACCGATGGAATGGCGGAGTGCCTTAGGAGCCGTACCTGCCGGCAGAATATCTTCTACCATTGTGCCATCTACATTATACTGGTCCAGGAAAGAATCAATGCCCTTACTATACAGGAAGTTCTGCAGCGTATTGGCATATTTCTGCTGCCACTCCTTATCCTTGCAAGCCCAGGAATAATCGAGCGCTATGTTCATTGGCACTCGCCATGAGTCATAACGGAAAGCATCACCCAGCAACTGACCGGTCTTCATCAGACTGCCATCATAGTTGCAATAGTCCGGGTTCAAGCCCGTCTTCTCATTGATACACTTATGCAGGAACTCACGGCTTTTCTCAGCACACTCCTTCCAGAACTGGGAACGTCCGTCGTTAGCCCATTTAGCCCAAACCTCGTAAAAGGCAGGGAGATGGTAAGAAGGGTCGGTAAACTTCCCGCCCCAATGATCGGGCGTAAAGGTGATGAGCTGATGTTCAAGATTGATGAGCGGAGCTGTGCGGTCCATTCCCGCCTTCAGCATGCTGCAATCCAGAATATGCTGCGCTTCCTTCAGATAGTTGATGCCTGTATCATTGCCCCATCGGTTGGATGCAAAGATGAGCGAAGTTACGAAATAGAGTTCACCATCCGATGCGGCTCCCTGCGCATTTCTCGTTCCATCAGTCTTGCAGCTCCATGCGAAATAGCCCTTATAAGGTCCTTCCTGATGCTGCATGTATTTCTTGCTCCATCGCCAGAGGCGGTCGAAGATGTCCTTCTTGTCAAACTGCACGGCAGCCATCATTCCATACGACATGCCTTCGGTTCTCACATCATTGTTCTTTATATCGCTGACATATCCCATGGAATCGCCCACCTCGAAATAGACCTTGTTCTTACCGTAGAATACATCATTGAACACTTCGTTCACCTTCCTGTCAATATCAGCCTGCTTATAGCCCATCTCGGCAAAGAGATTGCGATACTGGTGAGTTTCGAAAGCACCCTTTTCCCAAGGCAACGCATCGAAGCCCAGCCAGTCTACCTCAACATCGGCTCCACTCTGCAAGGATACATGGAGATCATGAACGCCCTGAGGAGCATGAAGCACCTGGGCACGGATATTCTTCCAGCCAGCCGACTTCGGAATCTTCACCTTAGCGATGATATTACCCTTCTTGCCATCGGCTCTGACTACGAGCACACCGCCCTTTGAAGACTTGGCACGAACGGTGATTTCTTCCACCTTCTCATTACCGAAATCCACCTTATTATATATAAGGGCAGTATTCGATTTAGAGAAGAGAGTCTTCCAGCCGGCAAAGCAGTTGTTCTTATCCAGATATTCAATACCAATACCCTTGCCTTGCAGCGCAGAATAACGGTCAATCTGAATATGCGAACGTGCCTTCGTCAATCCCACACCTCTTAGCGTAGGTATCACCTTCTGTATCGTTCCGTCGGGATTGAAGTTCAGAGAGTCGATTCGCACCGAGCGGTTCTTGTCGAACTTAGGCGAATAATCATTATGATGATAGAAGAGATACCACTGTCCCTGATATTCCACGATGCTATGATGATTGGTCCAGCACTTCGTAGGCGACTCATCCATGATGATGCCCTTGAATGTGAAAGGTCCCATCGGATGGTCAGCCATGGCATAAGCCAGCGTTTCGGTTCCATTCTTTTCACGTACCCAAGGGAAGGTGAAATAATATTTGCCGTTACGCTCGAAGGCAAATGGTCCTTCCTTGAATCCTTCAGGCAATCCCTCTACCAGTTTGGGTTCCGAGGCAAGTTCCGTCATGTTTGGTTTCAGCTTAGCCATGTGCAATCCTGCTCCCGCCCAGTAGATATAAGCCTGTCCGTCCTTATCTATCAGCACACAAGGATCTATGCCGTGCACACCCTCTATGGGTTTCCACATCGGCATAAACGGTCCTTCAGGCTGGTCGGCAACCGCAACACCTATTCCGAATCCCTTCTCCTCCCCTTTCGGAGCGGCAGGGAAATAGAAATAATATTTCCCATCTTTCTCCACACAGTCAGGAGCCCACATCGTATAACTGCCGTCCTGTACCCAAGGTACTTTGTCCTGCGAAACGATGACTCCATGATCCTGCCATTCTGTAAGATTGGCAGAAGAGAAAACGTGATAATCTGCCATGCAGAACCATTCCTTCAGTTTCTCGATAGGACTCGGAATGTCATGAGAAGGATAAAGATACATCTTCCCATTGAACACGCGAGCCGTAGGATCAGCAGAATACTGTCCGCTGATAATCGGGTTCTGAGCCGAAGCTCCTGTCGATAACGCCAGCATCAAGGCACACATCCATGTTTTCATACATAAATTCCTTTAAAGAAGAAAAAAAGGGAGTGCTTTTTTTCAAAACACCCCCTAATTGTCAAACAATCTATAGTTCTTTAAACTAAAAACACTATATTAACAAAACAACTTCATGATTACCAACCAGGATTCTGCTTCAGGTTAGGGTTCTTATCCAACACGGTCTGTGGATAAGGGAAGAACTCATGCTTGCCCTCCTTGAAACCTACCTTGAAATTAGTCTCAGGAGTGTTGGTCGTATAGAAACGGCTGTTTGCTTCTGATCCATGCTCCCAAGTTACATCCTGGTCGTCTGCCTTTGGAGCTCTGAAAACCTTATCAAACAAATGTGGCACGACTGTACCAGCCTTAGTCAAACGCTCTTTGGCCTTTGTATCATTCCATCGCATGATATCGAACCAACGACAGCCTTCAAGCCAAAGTTCATATGACTTTTCTTTCATCAACACATCCATATCAACAGTTTCACTGACTGTCTTTGAACCGGCGCGCTCCTGAATCTTATTGATATATATCTTAGCTTCATCCAGATCGCCTGTCTGAATACAAGCCTCTGCATAATTGAGCAAAACCTCAGCGTAACGCATGACAAGATAATTATTCAAGCGAATGTTATCACCATATTTCTTACCTTGAGTATCAGGAGCTCTCATTATTTGCTTGAACGCCAACCAGGTAGAGTTGCCGTAGAGTCCCTGAACAGGGTCATTGATGCCAATCTTGTCACTGGTTTTCTTCTGCTCGTCAGTCATATTATCGATTTCTTTCTTGCCGTAAGGCATATGATAAACCGCATCATCAATATGCTTTAAAGTAGCATTCAAGCGATAAGAGTGATCACCATCATTTTTATAGAACTCGTCACCAAACCACTGAGGCACGCCAAGGCCACCCCAGCCATCAACGCCGCCACAATAAACCTTGTTAGGAGAAACCACAAAGTGATCAGCACGCCAATCCCAATAGTTGGTCTCCATCCAGCTAGAACGCTGAATCATACCACCCCAATTGGACTTACCTGTATTATACTCGAAGTTGACTTCAAATACCTTCTCCTCGTTGGCATCACCCTCGATATGGAAGTTGTCGGCATATTTCTCACCAGGAACAAGATCATACTTCTCCGAGTCTATAACCTTTTTAAGGGCAGTTTTAGCCTCTTCATATTTACCGGCGAAGAGGTAAGCCTTTCCGGCAAGAGCCCATGCAAAGCCCTTGGTTACCTTCACTGCTCCATCCTTGTCATCCTTACTTTTACGCTCATCCAAATCATTGGCAGCATTCTCACATTCCTGCGCAATCCACTCTATCAACTGTTGGTGATTCATAGGATGCTCAGGATCCTTATCACAATTAAAAGGCTGTGCAGTAGGATCCAGAGCTTTAGTTACCAATGGTGGAGTACCCCAGAGATTAGCCAACAGGAAATAATCATAAGCACGAAGCACACGAGCCTCTGCGGCGCAACGTTTCTGCACAGCGGTAGTACCCTTGGCAAAGTGATCGAGTACAAGGTTACAGTCATATACAGAGTGATAGAGTCCTGTGTACATAAACTTTGGCACCTCAGCCTCAGCATCATAATAGAACTGATTGAGCATGATACCAAACGTATTATCACCAGAGTTGGCACCTGCTGCCAACACATCGTCTCCACACTCATTGACTATCAGTTTCAATGGAGTATAAATACCTGGGCCACCACCATCGTGGTTACGTCCCATCACATTACACATAAAGCTTTCGTATGCAGCAACGAGGGCCGCCTCTGCATCAGCATCGGTCTTATAGAAGTTCTCGGTAAGTATTACACCCTTCTGCTCAATGTCAAGCTGATCCTCACAAGATGTAGTGAGCGTCATTGTTCCTGTGGCAGCAAGAGTCAATATTGTTGAAAATAATATTTTCTTCATTGTTTTTGAATATTAAAGGTTAGAATGTTACATTGATACCAAATACCACCTTCTTGGAAGTTGGATAAGTACCATTATCAAAACCACGAGAGGCACCACTATTCATAGAAGCGGTCTCTGGGTCTGCGCCAGGATACTTGGTAATGGTGAAGAAATCATCCAGTGAGCAATATACACGAAGATTGCTGATACCTGCCACGCTAGAGATAGCCTTTGGCAATGTATAGCCCAACTGAATCTGCTTGATCTTGAAATACGAGCCACTGAACACAGCTGCATCAGAACTGAAGAACTTCCAGTCTGTAGCAACCTTTTTCATATCAGGATATTTAGCATTGGTGCGGTCTGCTCTCCAAGAATCCTTCCAGTAGGTATCAATTCCATTGATCAACGGACGGTCAGCAGAAACCATCAAGTTGTAAATCTTGTTGCCAGCAGAGCCTGTTCCAAATACGGTAAGGTCAAAGCCCTTATATTCTGCATTAAGAGTAATACCATAAGTAAACTTAGGAATACCTGAGCCCAAATCCTGCTTATCTTCATCGGTTGGAGCTGAAGTTGTTTCGCCATTCTTATTATAATAGAGAGCGCTACCATCTTCGGCTACACCTGCATACTTGTAACCACGGAAATACCATACCTGATGGCCAGCCTCGAATGTAGGCTTAAGCTGGTTATTGAATCCATCGATACCTACTTCGGTCAAACGGCTTACAAGGTTAGAAACCTCCTTCACCTCATTCTTCAGAGTTGAACCATTTACGGTCACACTATACTTAAAGTCCTTGATGTGATCTCTCCAACCCAACTCGAAATCAAGACCAGAGTTAAGTACCTTACCTGTATTAACAACTCTCTTGTTTACACCAATCTCTGGAATAGGAGCGATTTCAATCAAGAGGTCCTTGGTTGTCTTACGATACCAGTCTAAGCCCAAAGTTAAACGGTCGTTAAGGAATCGCGCATCAAGTCCAAGGTCAACCTGCTCTGAAGTTTCCCACTTCAAGTCTGGGTTAGCAAGTCCGGAAGGCTTAGAACCTAAAGTCAGCTTACCATCTCCGATAGAAGGATTATACTGATAGAAACTCTGATTAAGAGCTATGGTAGAAGCATAACGATAATCGCTCAAGATATTGACGTTACCATTCTGACCCCAAGAACCACGAAGTTTCAAGAAAGAAATGGCATCACGGCTTATATTGTCCTTGAAGAACTTCTCATTGCTGATAGCCCATCCTGCTGAAACTGATGGGAAGTTACCCCAACGTGCCTTCTTTGAAAGTTTTGATGTATCGAAAGCATCACGACGGAAGTTAACCTGCATGAAGTAACGGTTGTCATAGCTGTAAGATACACGGCCAAAGTAAGATAACTCTGTGGCATCTGAAGGAGCGTTACCTACATTCTTGGTTGCATCAGCCAACAAGTAGTTGATGTAATGGAAGTTTGGCTCATAAGATGTGAGTATGTTACCTCCTGTAGAACTGATGGAACTGTTATCCCAATGATTCTTGGTAAACGACATACCTGCCATGGCACCAATAGTGTGCTTGCCGATTGTTGTCAAATAGTTGGCAAAGTTCTCCCACTGATAGTACAAACCATTATTGGTATTCGCTTCAATGGTATAGTTTTCACTATGTGCCATAGATGTTAACCAATATGGAGTCTCGTAGTTATGATAGTTACTCTGAGTGATACGATAACCTAAGCGAGAAGTAAATGTAAAGCCCTTGAATGGCTTGATATTGGCAGCAACGGTACCACGTACATTGATACCAGAATTCCATGTGTCATGACGGTCGCGCTGATAGAGAGGGTTACCAGTAGCATCTTCTACATATTTAGAAGTACCATAGTAGTCATTGTTATGGCTTGGATCTCTTGGAACTGGGCCACCGGCTTCTACCTTTGCCTTCATGCCAGGAGCCAAATCCTCCACATTACTGATATAAGCTGGAGTCAAAGGATCGATAGAAACCACAGAGTTCAGCAATGAACCATAACCCTTGGTCACACCTTTGGTCTTCCACTTTTCAAAAGATGTATTAGTAGTCACGTTCAACCACTTATAGATATCATAGTCGGCATTGATCTGACCAGTGAAACGCTTATAAGTATCCTTGCTACCTTTAACGATACCATCATTGTTCAGGATATTCAAGCTGGCGAGGAAACGTCCCTTACCGTTACTTGCCTGCAAGGTGAGACTATGCTGGTGAGCCAGACTGTTCTCAAACACCTCGTCATACCAGTTGGTGTTCTGACCATTATAGTTGTTCTTCTTCAGAAGATCATCGTTCAAGTCGCCCAAATACTTGTGATACTCTATATACTCAGGAGCATCAAAGATATCAGCCCTCTTTCCCAACGACTGGATAGTGAACTTGCTGCTGTAAGAAATCTGAGCCTTACCGCCATTGGCAGCACCCGTCTTGGTAGTAATGATAACGACACCATTACCCGCCTGCGCACCATAGATGGCAGCAGAAGCGGCATCCTTCAATACCTCCATGCTTTCAATCATAGATGGATCCAGGTACTGGATATTATCCACCTTCAGACCATCGACAATGAGCAACGGACCGATATTACCACTATTGGAAGAATAACCACGGATACGGATATCGGCAGCCTCACCCGGACCACCCGAGTTGATAATCTGCACACCGGCAGCCTTACCCTGGAGGGCAGCACCGGCATCGGTAGCTGACAAACCCTTGATGTCATCGCTCTTGATAGATGCAACTGCACCTGTCAGGTCGCTCTTCTTCTGAACGCCATAACCGATGACAACGACATCATTAAGAACTTTTGAATCATCCTTCAAGGTAATGGAAAGGGTTTTACCAGCCTCAGCTTTCACGGTCTTAGGCTCCATACCCACATAGGTAATTGTCAATGTTGCATTAGGTGCAGCATCAACGCTAAACTTACCATCCAAGTCGGTAACAACACCCAGTTTGCTACCATCTACTTTAACAGTAGCACCAATCACAGGTTCTCCACTTGGATCAGTCACTATACCTTTCACTATGCTCTGAGCCGAAACTCCCAAAGGAAGCAAACAGAGCAGGAATAGCAAAACAAACGGCTTTTCAATCATTTTTAAATTCTTCATCTTAAAAATAGATTAATAGTTTTACTTTACTAGTCAGTTGTTTAATATCAATACTCTGTTAATTCTTATGTAATCGATTGAAAATGAGAGAGTTAATTAACGTAATATAACTAATAAAATTTGGTTAAGTGGCTGATTATCAGTAACTTTATAGTTCTCTAAGCTCAAAGTTATATGACATCAGAACCACTCAACCAATATACGGAAATATGCAGAGATGCTATCAAAAGTTCATCTGCAAAGTTAAGCAAAACTTTCGAGAGTCTACTCTTGGAAATACTTTTATTGTACATGACGATACAAAGAAAGATAAATTTCACTCAAATGGAGCGTTACGGCACCCATTGTGAGCAGACCTACAGAACGAACTTCAACCGTGGTCGTGCTAAATGCATAGACTGGGTGAAGTTCAACCTTGCCCTATGCCGACGTTACTTGAATATGGATGGTCTATTGGCTATAGCCATCGATCCGAGCTACATCAGCAAGTCGGGTAAGAAGACTCCGCATATCGGTACTTTCTGGTCCGGTTGTGCAAGTTCCATGAAGCATGGGCTTGAAATCATGGGGCTTGCACTTGTCGATGTCCATGCCAACAGTTGCATGATGCTGCGCGCCCATCAGACTCCATCTACTGGAGAATTGAAAATGCGTAACATGACTCTCGTGCAACATTACATAGCGGTCATCAAGCGTTATAAGAAGGATTTGTTGAAGGTCACCGATATTGTTGTCGCTGACGCTTTCTTCTCTATCCGTCCGTTTGTGGACGGAATCAAAGAGTGCGGTTTCCATCTTGTCAGCCGCTTCAGGGATACTGCGAGCCTATATTATGTGTATACGGGACCTCGTTCCAATAAGCCTGGACGTCCCAAGACACTTGACGGAAAAATCAACTACAAGAAACTTGACCTCACACGTATGGCAGAGTTGCATATTGAAGGACTTGAAGGCACAGCCTACACACTCATAGCCTATTCAAAGGCATTGAAGCAGAAAGTGCGCCTTGTCATTTGGGTTATGCCGAACGGAAAACACAAGCTTTTCTTCTCAACAAAGACATCCATGTCGGGTGAGGAAGTGTTGCGCACATACCGCTCAAGATTCCAAATAGAGTTTTGTTTTCGCGATGCAAAGCAATATACTGGTCTTACGCATTGCCAAGCAAGACACAAGAACCAGTTGGACTTTTCCTATAATGCATCATTCGCATCACAGAATGTTGCGAAAGTGATGATGAAGGAAAATGAATTGCCGTATTCCATGGCTTCTTTCAAGGAGATTATGGCAAGCACATACATCGCTAAATTAATTTTCAACAAGTGTCGGAGAATACCGAACCGAAAGTTAATTAGTCATACTATCAAAGAACTCTTTGGCTGGCAACGTAAAGCTGCTTAGCCATTATCTCAAATTTTAACGAACTATTGTTAATATTACATTATTATATATACATCCTAAATTCTCTAAAATTTCATTAAGGATGCTGAAACACGTCGCAAAAATAGATAAAAACATTAAAACGCATTTTATCTCAAGTAACAAATACTTTATCACAAATAACATCTACCCCAAAAGAAACAAAATGAAACATATTCTGAAACCTGAGACAAAAGAATCACCTTATTATATAACAAAGGGAAAAGTTATTGATATATGAGACAAAGCACGTATGGAAATCTTTTCATAACTTTGCAAACAGAACAGAAGATGAAAATCAATCTAATAATTTAATTAAATATAAACTATGAATAGATTATCAATCTTAGCATCGATGCTCGCGATGGCGTGCCTACCTATGATGGCACAGAAAACGGGCAGTAAGGTTCAGGAAAAGCCTGATCCTAATTTTCAGATTTATCTCTGCTTCGGACAGTCGAACATGGAAGGAAATGCGGCTATCGAAGACATCGACCGAACGGGCGTGAACCCGAGATTCCAGGCTATGTATGCCGTGGATGATAAAAAGGCGGGATGGAAGAAGGGACAATGGCACACCGCTGTGCCGCCACAGGCAAGACCCTCTACAGGACTGACTCCTGTTGACTATTTCGGAAGAAAGATGGTGGATAACCTGCCAGACAGCATCAAGGTGGGAACCATCACCGTGGCAGTAGGCGGAGCCAGCATCGACCTCTTCGATAAGCGTACCTATAAGGCTTATCTCAAGAAACAACCCGACTGGATGAAGAACTTTGCATCCCAGTACAACGGAAATCCATACGCCCGACTGATAGAACTGGCTAAAATAGCCAAGAAGCAGGGTGTTATCAAGGGCATTCTCCTGCATCAGGGCGAAACCAACAACGGCGATGCCAACTGGTCTAACCGAGTAAAGACTGTTTATAACGACATCTTGAAAGATTTGAATCTGAAGGCAGAAGACGTACCTCTGCTCGTAGGCGAAACCGTACAGAAGGATATGGGCGGAAAATGCTGGGCACATATCGCCATCGTTGATGATATTGCCAAGACCATTCCTACAGCCCACGTCATTTCTTCAAAGGGCTGTCCACAGCGTGGCGACGGTCTACACTTCATCGCAGAAAGCTACCGCACCATGGGCAAGCGCTATGCAAACATGATGCTCGCCCTGCAGGGAATCATTCCAGACAGCAACTATCCGCGTGTAGATAAGGACCGTAGAGCTTATGTAAAGCTCCATGCTCCTGAGGCAAAGAAAGTAATCTTCGACATCTGCGGCAAGCAATATGAGATGAAAAAGGATTTGGATGGCGACTGGTACGGCGTGAGCGATCCGCTGGTAGTAGGATTCCACTACTATTTTCTGAATGTAGATGGCGTGCAGGTTGTTGACCCTGCCAGCGAAACCTACTTCGGCTGCTGCCGTGAAGCAGGCGGTCTGGAAGTACCAGAAGGAGCAGAAGGCAACTACTATCGTCCTCAGCAGGGCGTAGCCCACGGTCAGGTTCGCTCAGTATCTTACTATGCAGCCTCTCAGAAGCAGTTCCGCCGCGCCATGGTTTACACCCCTGCCGAATATGAAACCAACACCACCAAGCGCTATCCTGTGCTCTATCTGCAGCATGGCATGGGCGAAGACGAGACGGGCTGGAGCAAGCAGGGAATGATGCAGCACATCATGGACAACCTGATAGCAGAAGGCAAGGCTGAGCCTATGATTGTGGTCATGGAGAGTGGCGATGTAAAGAAGCCTTTCGTTGCCCGTCCAGGCAAGAATGTAGATGAAGAGCGCAACCACTATGGAGCTTCTTTCTATGATGTGATTATCAAGGATCTGATTCCGATGGTTGACAAGACATTCCGCACTTATACCGACCGCGAGCATCGTGCGATGGCAGGATTGTCATGGGGCGGTTGTCAGACATTCAACACGGTATTGCCTCACATGGATAAGTTCTCTGCCCTTGGCACCTTTAGCGGTGCACTCTTTGGCGTGGATGTAAAGACCTGTTTCAATGGAGTTTTTGCCGATGCAGAGAAATACAACAAGAACATTCATTATATGTTTATGGGCTGCGGTTCGGAAGAGAACTTCGGTACCGAGAAGATGGCACAGCAGTTGAAGGAGCTGGGCATCAAGCTCGATGTTTATGTATCACCAGGCACTCATCATGAGTGGCTCACCTGGCGCCGCTGCTTCAAGGAATTTGTTCCTCACCTCTTTAAATGGTAAACAAACTATCAGACATAATAAATCCCAGAACCGCTTGGAAGAGCGATTCTGGGATTTATTTATATACTTTTTGCCATTGAATTCCCGCACTGAAATTACGTCACGACGTATCTTTTACTACGTCCGGACGTAACTTTTGCTGCGTCGGGACGTAGCAAATCCCTCAAAAACACCGTTATTTTGCTGATTTTATGCCAAAAGTGGTAATAGGTGGTAAGCGGCTCCGCATTTATACCTTGCCCTTTATCGTAAAAGTTCTTACCTTTGCACCATAATTTTAAAAGCAACGAAATTATGAGAGCAACAGAACGTTATGAGAGGGCATGGAATGCCTTCCAGATTCATTTGAATCATAATCCAAAAGCCAGTTTGATTCCTTTTTTAAAGGAACGGCATGTAAACCATCGCTCGATGCATAGATGGATGTCAGAGAAAGGTTATTCTGTTAGGTTAGCCAAACAGCAGATTCGTCTGCTTCAGGCCGAAGCCCGTAAGGAATGTTCCGAGGCAATAGCCAAGGACACTGGGATGATGTTCCTTCCCATGGAAATACCATCCGAACTCGTCTGTCCAGAGAACTATCTTTTTGGCATAACCCTAACCTTCCCAAATGGAACGATAGTCACCATCAAGAAAGGTAGCGCCAAATCTGTCATGCATCTGATGAAACTTTACGAAAAGGAGGATATGCTATGTTTGGACTAAACGAAAATACCCAGTATTACGTCTGCCAGCGATATGTCCGAATGAACATGGGCATAAATGGCCTGTACCAGATTGTGAGGACGGAGATGGAGCTGCCGCCACTCGGTGGTGCCGTCTTCATCTTCTTCTCAAAGAACCGCCAGCAGGTAAAAATGCTCAAATGGGATGGCGACGGTTTCCTGCTGTATCAGAAGCGACTGGAGCGAGGAACCTTTGAATTACCATTCTTTGATCCCCAAAGCAAACAATGCAAAATGCCTTACAAGACGCTATCTGCCATCATGAGCGGAATTTGCCTAAAAAGCATGAAATATAGAAAGAGGGTTAACTTATAGCTTTGCTATGCTGTATTTAACGTATTGTATATCAGCAAGATAATAAAAATAAATATCTAAAAACACTTGCATATCTCGATATTTTTTCGTACCTTTGCACTATGAAAAAGGACGAAATTATAGTACTTTTAAAGGAACAGCTTCAGCTTGCAAACGAACAGCTTCAGCAAGCTAATGCTACGGTGAGCTCGTTGACTACACAGGTCAACGAACTCATTGAACGTATAAAGTCATTAGAAGAACTGCTCGTCCAGAAAGGAATCGCCATTGACAAAGCGAATCGTCAGAACAAGGCACTCGGCAAGCTCGTTTCAGGCAAGAAGTCCGAACGTCAGGAAAAGAATCCACAAGACTCGATGACCCAGGAGGAATTTGACAAGAAGAAAACAGAGCAGGCCGAAAAGAGAAAGGCACGCAAAAACAACGGTGCCAAGCGTGACATGCATTACGAGATGAAAGAGGTGCATGTTACGATAGATCCAGTCATGGATGCAGGGCTTTTGAAGACGTTGCGTCTCTTCGGAACTCGTACCTGTATACGTTACAGCATGGAACCCATCAAATTCATCAAGACCGTGTATCACATCAACACTTATACTGATGGAAGTATCATGTATCCGGGGAAAACTCCGCCGGCTCTGTTGTTGAATTCTTCCTATTCACCTTCCTTTGCAGCAGGACTCCTGCAGATGCGATACATCTATTCCATGCCGGTAGAGCGAATCATCAAATACTTTGCCGACAATGGGTTTACGTTAAGGAAAGCTACGGCAAACAAGTTGATTGCCAGAAGTGCTGATGTACTGGAAAACTTCTATAAGGCTATCTGCCAAGTAGTGTTGCAGCAGGATTATGTCTCGGCAGACGAGACATACCATAAAGTGCTGTTAGCCAAGACAAAACCTACAGACAAGGGGTCGAAGAAAGGCTACCTCTGGGCTGTAAGTGCGTCTAAATTGGGACTTGTCTTCTTCGTATATGAGGATGGTTCACGCTCTGAGCAGGTCATACTTAACGTATTCTCAGATTATAAAGGTACCATACAGAGTGATGCATATGCTCCTTACCGGAAACTGGAGTCGGATGCTTATCCTGACATTATGAGAATCGCCTGTCTACAGCATGTCAAGAGAGACTTCATCGACTGCGGCAAGGAAGACAAGGATGCTCAGGAAGTCGTAGATATCCTCAACAGATTTTATCGAGAAGACAAAAAACATAAGGTTGGGGTAAATGGATGGACCGTTGAAGGCCATCTAGTCTATCGGCAGTCATATGCACCGGACATTTTACAGGATTTATTGGAGAAACTGGAGGAAATATCTTCCAGGAAGGATTTGCTGCCCAAGTCTACCTTGGCGCAGGCGGTCGGTTATGCCCTTAATGAATATAATGCCATTTGTGACATCTTCAAAAGAGGTGATACGGCTCTCGATAACAACTATATTGAGAGAATCCAGAGGTACATATCACTATCAAGAAGAAACTCAATGTTCTTTGGTTCGCACGAAGGAGCAAGCCGGGCGGCTATCCTATATTCCATCGCCATCTCATGCAGGCTGAATGGCATTAATCTGTTTGAATACATATGCGACGTAATAGAAAAGACTGCAGAATGGCAACCCAATACCCCATTGAAAAAATATAGAGACTTACTTCCTGACCGATGGAAAAAGCAGTAACAGCATTAGTTTAATCAGCTGTTACTGCTTTTTTTTGAATTATGCAAGGTATAAACGCGGAGACGCTTACAATAGGTGGCAATAAGGTGACAATAAAAACACCCCTTATTGCCACACGTTATCCTCTAATAATCAAAGAGTTAAGTATAAGCGTGGCAAATGTGGCATTAAATTAGAAAAAAATACACATGTAATACTACAGAATACTGATATAGCTCAGTCAGCTAACTCAAGTAGTTCAATCAGCTAACCCAAGTAGTTCAGTAAGC
Organism: Segatella copri; assembly: GCF_015074785.1. Lineage (NCBI taxonomy): Bacteria > Pseudomonadati > Bacteroidota > Bacteroidia > Bacteroidales > Prevotellaceae > Segatella > Segatella copri. The sequence goes on along the minus strand of NZ_CP042464.1, from coordinate 3,496,917 downwards.
TAACCCAAGTAGTTCAGTAAGCTAACTCAAGTAGTTCAATCAGCTAACTCAAGTGACTCAATCAGCTGACGCAGATATCTCGACAAGCCGAAGGATACGTCTCCGTTAGCCTACGGAGTCGTATCCGTAACCCAATGCAGTCATATTCTTAACCCCACGCAGCCATATCTGTAGGCAAACGGAAGCACATCATGGCAAACTATCAGACATAATAAATCCCAGAACTGCTTAGAAGAGCGATTCTGGGATTTTTTATACCATTTGTTTAATATTTATATTATATAGATTCTACATCATCGTTCACATTATTATATATAGTACGATGCGAGCATTGTAAAACGTCTCATCTATTACTTGATAACCATCTTTTTACCATTCTTGATCACAATGCCCTTGTAACCCTTACCAACCTGCTGACCAGCGAGGTTGAAGCACTTGCCATCCTGAGCAACCTTCAGATTCTCTACCTTAGAAATACCGGTAGCTGTAGTAGTTACACTTTGTGAGAAGCACCAAATAGGTTTGATAGCCAACATTATAACGAAAATGATACACCATCAAACCTATTTGAAGAGGAAATCAGGAAAAGTCAAATAAACGAATATTCCAGATTCCCCAAATGTTTTTGCCCAAAATGTTCCAGATTCCCCAAATGTTTGGTCAAAACAGAGGAAAAATATACAGATTTATCAACATCATTACGTTTGAGCAGCGTTTACATAATTTATGGAATATTCCCTCTATGCAGCCAGAGCCTATGTGAAAGATTTTAGCACGAAAACGCACTTTTTCTCGAAAAAAAAGTGAGAAAAAGTGCGTTTTCGTGCCATTTTTATTTCTTTACTTACATAGGAATTTTTCAACCATAGTCAACAGTTGTTTCTCTGTAAGATTAGCGATTCCGATACTCTCTATAAGGGAAAACTCATTCTTGTTTTTGCTTATCACAAACTTCCTTTCCCTGCCATCTATCTTTGCACACAAATGAAAGTTGCCCTTGTAGGCTTGCTCTATATGTACATCAGTCACTTGATGACCATTAATCTCTACAGATAACGTCGGTTTATCATCTTCATACTCACCCCATTCTTTCAGATGAGAAAGGATGGTAGACTCCACTCTGCCTATCCATTTTTCATCCACTGCATATTTTACAGCCACAGTTCTAAATTGCAACAAAGCATTCTTTACATCATTAATCAGGCTTTCTGGCTTTCGAATACCATTATCGAATGCAAATTGCAAGACATCCTCTTTTGAAATATTACGCAGTTTGGACCTGATAAACATACAGTGGTCTTGATTGGGCTGCACTCCACCCATATTGAGGATATAGGTAAGATCATAAGCAGGTGATAACCGCCAATTACCCATCCTATCCATCATGAAGGAGAAGTTTTTGTTGTGATCATCAGTATTGTTTGCCAGCACGTTGAATATCATTCTTCTATAAACCTCTTCACAATCAGCCTCAGGCAAATGGAGCGACCTGCAAACAGAAATAAGTTGCTCATAACTATTTGCCTCAGGATACATAGCCGCCAAAGTTTGAGTATAAAGCTTCTTCCCATCTTTTCTATCAAATCTCTGCGTCATGAAGTGCTTGCTGCCATCAACCGTCAAGAGTTCAGAATGCATCATATTGATGCCAGCCTTGACGGCAAGCTCGTAGTATGTCATTTCTAGTTCGGCAGAGTTGAAATCAGCATTTCCAAACTTCAACAAGTAGTAATCATATCCATCAAGATCCGAGATTTGTCCACTTCTTATCTCACCATCAGCCGAATTGATAGCAATAATAGCCTTAGGCTGCCTGCCACCAGCAGAAGTTCCCACAGTCAAGAGCGACTGCATGGTAAGAGATTCCTCTGGTAAAATCTGAGCCTCCTCTCGTTCAGTAAATATGCGTTCAGCAAGTGCAACCAAGGAATTGACATCAATCCTCTCTGATTTCTTACTCCTCTCATACTCTGGGACAAACTCCAAAGCACCCATTCCTCTTCTACCGATAAATGACAACTTATCAAGAGGAGAAATTTCCGTATTGGAGAGATGATTCTGCTGTCTCCAAAGATCAAACAACTGATTGCCCCAAGAATCAGGCAATGAGTCAGCCAGGAAAGCAGGAAGTTTTTGATAAATTCTCTGTTCCTCTCCCCAAATAGGCATAAGTCCTCTATTGTTGCGTATGGATGCCCATAGAGGAGATATATCAATACCCCTATGCACAAAAGTTGGATTATAAGTGAAGTAGGACATTTGCCTTTTGTCGTCCCACGACAACCTACCAACTTCCTCATCCCACAAGATTACTTTTAAAGTCTTAACCATAAATCATTCGCTATTATCAGTGTCTAATTCTTTGTACCTTTTTATCTCCCTTGGTCATCAAGTAAGGGGATGGTGGCAATTCGGGCATTAAGTTATCAAGCGCATTGATCTGTCCCACCACCTTGAGCAAGAGAATCAATGTAGAAAGCGAAATGTTTCTAGCACATCCATTCTCAAACTTGTGGATAGTAGTCATACCAATGCCTGTCAGTTCAGCCACTTCCTTCTGTGTCAAATTGCATCGCATTCTGTATTCCCTAAAGCGATTTCCCAGCAATCTCACCAGTTCCGGAGTAGAATATTCATACAAATCTTTCATATACTTAACTATCATTTAAGTAAACATTAAGCCATAAAATAGCCATTATATATCATTATAGTGATATTTAAGCGCAAAGATACAAAAAAGAAGTGATACAACCTCAAAAATCACAATTATTTTTTATTTACTGACTCACATTTAACATATTGCAAGACAAATGTTACAAAGCAAAAAGGTCGGTCGTGTCTTCTCGACACAACCGACCTATCACGACTAACATCATTTCGGTTAATCCTTTATATGATAAAACCTAAACTAATGTTCATTTCTAACATTATTCTGCATTCTCCTTCCAGTACTCAGGAGCACCTAAGCCGGCTGCGAAGCCTGCGTAAGTGTGCTTGCGGAGATAATTGCTATCCCAAAGACCTGTAGGGCAACCTGCACGCCAACCTGAATCCTTAGGAGAATCAGTAGCACACCACTGAGTGATACCATACTGCTGAGCCTGTGGAATCAGCTCGAAGTACTTCTGGATGATGAATGTATAGAAGCTACGCATCTGCTTGTGCTGCTCCTCAGTCATCTTGTCGAAGGTAACAGAAGTACCTGCCTCATCCTCATAAGCCATATCAAGCTCAGAAATCTTGACGAGCTTACCAGTCTTAGCCATCAACTTAAACATCTCTTCGATGTCGCTCTGAAGCTTAGCCTGCTTAGTTGCATCACCATAGCATGTTACGTGCATCTGTGTACCAATACCATCGATAACAACAGGTTCCTCTGCATTAGGATCTTCCCACAGACCAATCCAGTGGATCAAGCTCTTCAGCTTAGCGTGCTTATCCCAGTAACCTTCCAAGTTGTAGTCATTGATAAAGAGCTTCAACTTAGATGGATCACCATTGTGCTCAGCAAAGCTCTTACGTGCATCTCTAACGGCAGTACGAACATAGTCGATATCACCGAGATAATCCTGCCAGTAGAAGCTATTGGCTACATCAGAAGCAGGAGCATTAGTTGCATGCTGCAACTCATTGAATCCATCAGCACCTTTCTTACCAGAGATTGCCTCGTTCACAACATCCCAAGATGTAACATAACCATCTGTAGTCTCCATCATACCATCAATCCACTTGCCCATTGCATCAGTAAGAAGAGTCTTCTTCTCTTCATCCGTAAGAGGAATGGAATTAGCAGACTTCGTGTAGTAAACTTCAAAATCATCAATAAAGAGGGTACCAGCATATTTACCGATATTCAGCAGCAGGCGCAAGGCATTGTCACCATTACATTTGGTAGTCACATCAACTTCCTTCCAATCAGTTGTAACCTTGATGGTAGGGAAGTCGCCACAGCCTTTATAGCCATCAGGATTCTGGAATGCAGCACCAAATTCACCAGCTACAGAACCCTTGATTTTCATCTTCAAGTGATAGGTTGTACCATTCTCGAAAGCGAAACCTGGTTCATAGTTAACCTGTGCATCCCAGGGGTTTGCCTTGGCTGCGTTGTTACCAACCTCACAAACACCATTTACAATCTTTGGCGTATTATCCATATTCCATCCACCAAGGTTCTTACCATCATCAAAGGTAAGATGACCAACACTTACAGGGATTTCAACCACTTGACTTTCGGCCACTTCTTGAATTTCTGTAGTTACCTTATGCCAGGAATAAGGTTTATTACAAGGAACTTCGTCCCCTTTTATGTCACCATTTACGATCAAATTATTGGTAGAACCTTCTTCACAAAGACTCAAAGACTTGATGTCCAGTTTACCGCCCAGTTTACCTGCAGCAAAAACAAAGTTCTCATAATTGGCTTTCGGAGTAAATTCAACGGTATATTCATTCCATTGAGTACCTACTGAAATCGAGCCTAAATCTGCATCACCTGGGGCTGCCCATAGAATTAAGTCAAAAGGAGCAGTAGCTTTTGCATTCATTTTAAAGACATACTTTTTCCCTTTAGATAACTGAGCAGGGAAATATAATTGAGCATCCCAATGACCACCAGCCTCTTTATTCTCAATGACCAAGCAACGTGTGACATTAGAAGAAGGAGGTAACTCCTTATCTGCAATAAGTTTACTAAGATACTTCTTGTTCTGCTGAGAATGCCAAGCAAGCGTATGACCATAGATGGTCAAACCTGCATCCTGTGCATTTGTAACGAAATCCTTAACAGTATTAAAGTCAAAGGTTCCATCATTTTTTACACAAGAAGCATACTTCATGGCGTTGCCTGCTGTCATCTCCTCGAAGTTGCTACCAGCCAAGCAATATACAAGCTCCTGTTTGTTGAAGTCGGGCGCAGCCAGTGCAATACCCAACTTAAAGTCGGGATTGCACTTGCCAGAAGCCTTCATGTCTTCGACATATTTCTTCAAAGGCTCATAGTTGTTAAGATACTGATATTCCTTCAAGTTCTTGGTCATATCAGTTCTGTACTCCGAGAACTTGTCATCAGCACATGATGACAAAGCCAAGAGAGCTACCAAGCCTAAACCAAAATTAATATTTTTCAATTTCATAATAATCTACCTATTATTAGATGATACTTAATTGATAATTACCGCAGCTTACTTTACGATATACTGAGTATCGAAAGTAGGAATACCATTGGTGTTACCACGAGTTTGAGCTACAAACTGGTCGGTTGTCTCTACCTTGACAGCACCGAAGTCTACGGTATACTGGAGAGTCAGGATGTCACGATCCTTGTTGCCCCAAGCCAGCTTAGCGCCCTTCTCCACAAACTTACCTGTACCTGTAGCAGTTACGCCCTCTGTCTCGGAAGAAACAGTGCAAGTACCATCGTTAGCAAAGGTAAGCTTCAAGTTGCAAGTATAAGACTTGAGGATATCCTTACCCTCAGCATCCTTGCCCACAACTCTCTTGACTGTGAGAGGATAGATAGCCTCTGTAAGGCTCTTGGTAGTAATCTGGCAAACCTCGTCCTTCTCAATAGTTGCACCCTCACGCTTCTCCTCTGTGGTCTGACCATTCTCAGTAATCTTATCTGTACCACGGCGCAGATAGAATCCAGCCCAAGGGTTCATATACTTCACACAGTAGAGTACATAGTTCTTAGGCAATGTCTTCCACGCATCGCTATTGGTCAGCGCAGGAGTTTCCCCCTCCTGGAAAGGAGTACCCGTCAAGATCTTGCCAGCACCCTTCTGATCTTTGATGATCAGAGGGATGACATAAGTATTCTTTACAGAGGCAGGATCAGCGAAGAAAGCATCGTTGAGCTTCACCTGTAATCTTCCCTGCAAGTTGCCACCATAAGAGATGGTGTTACCTGCCAAGGTGTAATACTCTGCAGGCATAGGCTTTACAGGAGATACGCCATCAGAGAAATAGAGGTTGTCACAAAGCGAATTATCTACAGCCACATTCAGTGTGATGTCCTTACCATTGTAAGCACCACCCATGGTAGACACGATGTTGATAATATGCTCGTTGTCCTTGGTATTGTCACGAGTCTCGTCATTGCCCAACACCAATATACGCTCCACGTTTTGGTGGGCGAAGTAGACTGATGTGCCACCCTCGTAGTCGTCAAACTCAGGCGTGCCGTTCTCACAAGAGCCGAAAGTCAGAGCCAAAGCTCCGAGTGCAGCCATTGAGAAATATTTATTCATCTTCATAGTTTTCATCATTATAAAATGTTAGTCGTTTGTAATTTTCCATCCTGCATTCTGCTTCAGCTGATCCCACTTGAGGATTTCAGTCTGTGGCACAGGACCGTAATACATATAGTCGTCGTATTTTCTTTCCTCTACTGTGATATCCTTGAACTGTGGAATACCAGCCTCTGTAGAAATCTCCACGCCATGAACAGCCTCATTGATAGGAGCCTTCCAGCGGCGGAGGTCATTGAAGCGCTTGTTCTCGAAGCAGAGCTCAATACGACGCTCATTGCGAATCAACTCACGCATTTTACCTTGGTCACCAGCGCACTCATCCAAGTATGGATCCTCGCCAAACTCGCCAACTCCGGCACGCTCACGGATTGCCTTGATTACATCGTAAGCTGAGTAGTTGTGAGATCCCTTACCCTTAGGTCCCCAAGCCTCATTGGCAGCCTCAGCATAATCCAAGAAGATCTCGGTATAGCGGATATACACAGGATAGTGATACTGTGCGTTCTTGGCATTTGGATTAGGATTACAATCCTCACGAAGAAGCTTCTTCATATAGTAACCAGTACGTGTAGAGTTACCAATCTTATTCAGTCCATTGTCATTGTTGGCAGTGGTGATGTCGGTATTGATGGTTGCACCCTTATACTTGCAGCCATTATAGATAATGTAGAGATCCAAGCGTGGATCACGATTACTATAAGGATCCAAGTCATCATACTCACTGCGCTCATCTGTGATAGGATAACCATTGGCAGCAGGGAAAGCATCCACCAAGTTCTGGGTAGGATTGATACGTCCCTTACCATAGAGAGATGGAGGGAAGTTATCAGCCTCCTGGTTCAAACCGAGGTCCCAATCATCTGCACCATTAGTCTTATTACCACGCCAGATGATTTCCTTAGGACATTCACCAGACTGCAGCTGGCCGATTTCCGCAGTCTGAGCATACCAAGAATTACCTGTTTCAGACAAGCCGCTTACGCCACCTATCAAGTCGAGCAAGCTGGCTGCATCATCAGCAGCACGCTTATAATCCACGTTTGTACCTTTAGAGAAAGCAGGGCTGGCAGCAAGGAGAGAAACCTGTGCACGGATAGCCTTGGCGATACGACCGCTCACACGACCACGCATCAGAGAACCCAATACACGGTTATAGTCCTGATAGTTGTCCACACCCATAGCAGTGTATTTTTCTGGCACAGGATCTGACTTAGTCAAATCATTGTAGTCCAAAGGCAGCAACTGCTCAGCCTGGTCCAAGTCGCTATAGATTTGATCCAAGCAAGCTTGGAATGTGGCACGTGGCTGATTGAAATCAGAAGAAGTATCCTCTGGCTTTGTCAAGTTTGGCACACCCAGGAGCTGACCATCCTCAGTCCAACCACCATGGTTCATCAAGAGATAATACATATTGAGAGCTCTCAAGGCATAAGCCTCACCCTTACGGCTCTCACAGAACATCTGCTGCGCACCCTTGTCCTTAGCCCAGTCTACCTTGTCCACTTCCTGAAGGAAGATGTTCAAGTACTGGATGCTAGCACGACAGCTAGTCCACTTGCTCATAGGGTCATTATTGGCAGCCCAAGAACCAGTAGCCATTTTCAGGTAGCTGTTAGACAAATCATTGCTTACAGCATCATCGGTTGCCACATCAGTTACACTTTTGGTATTATAAGGAAGCACGGCATAAGCATAGCCGAGAAGTCCCTGAGCATAAGTAGGCTCTTCGTAAATCTCGTCCAAGCTACGGTTGTTTTCCTGTGCAGGCTCAAAGAGATCTGAGCAAGACACCAACGAGAGTGACAATGCAGCTAATATAAATAACTTATTAATTTTCATTTCTGTATACATTTAATAATGATTAGAATGTAGCCTTCACACCTATATTATAATAGCGTGTCTGAGGAGCACTACCTATGTTCATCTCCAATACCTCACGGTTCTTAGAGATAGTGAGCAAGTTGGCACCGCTTACATAAGCAGACAAGCCCTTAAGCCAAGTCTTCTGGAAGAGCGTGCTAGGCAGGTCGTATGTAATCTGTACCTTAGCCAAGCGGAAAGCGTCTGTGCTGTACATCCAGAAGTCTGATGTCTGATAGTTGTTGCTACCTGAGAGTGTGGTAAGACGTGGATAAGTAGCAGTCTCCTTGGTTGCCTTAGTCCAGCGATTGCGAACCACAGCTGAGTACTTGCCGTCACCCTTTACCCACCAGTAAGAATTGTTCTTCAAGCCATAAGCACCGAAGTTGCCAGTACCGAGGGCGAAGAATGTGAAGTTCTTCCACTTAGCAGTGAGGTTTACACCCAATGTGAATGGAGAGCCATACCAACCACCCTTGCCCAGGAACACCTGGTCGTAAGAGTCGATCTTGCCATCACCGTTTACATCCACATACTTCATATCGCCAGGCTTCACGTCACTACCCAAGCGGCTCTGGTCTGGAGAGTTCTTGATTTCTTCCTCACTCTGGAAGAAGCCAGCAAACTTATAACCCCAGATACCATCGAGAGCCTTGCCCTCACGGTTCTGATAGCTCCATGCGTTCATCTCATCACGCTTGGTAGCCTTGGTGTTATAATAAGTACCTGTTACGCCGAGCTGCAAGTCTACATCACCCACCTTCTTATTGAAGTTAGCTGCGAAGTCGAAACCGATGCGGCGATTATTGTTAAAGTTGAGCACAGGCATGAATGAAGCATCAGGATAGCCTGGCTTAAAGTGAGAAGGATAGAACGTTGGAGTAGAAATCAGATAACCCTCCATCGAGTTAACGAAGAAGCTAGCATCCAATGTTACCATCTGCTGCCACAAGGAAGTCTTGAAGTTGACAGAAAGTTCCTTACGCTTGATGAAGTCGAGATCCTTGTTGGCAGAACGCTTAGAGAATGTGTACTTGCCAGCAGAACCATCATACCATCCATAACCATCAGCTGTCTGCCAGTTGGTGTCATAGAGATAGTATCTGTTGTCATTTACTGCCAAGTCAATATCCTCGTTGATGATGCTACCAGATACACTGATCATCATATCGTCTACCACCTTGCTGTTCTTCAAGAAGTTCTCGTTCTTGAGTCTCCAACCCAATGAAAGTGAAGGAGAGAAGCCTACACGATGACCTGGAGCCAACTGTGCAGAGTGGATAGCTGCCAAGCCGAAGTCTGCATAATAAGTCTTGGCGTAATCATAAGATGCATCCAAGGCAAGATTAGCACTTGAGTTCTTATGATACTGTCCAGACTTCGACTGCTGGAAGCCAGAGGCAATCAACATCGCAGAGAGGTTATGTACCTTATTAAATGTATTGGCGTAATTGAACTGAGCAGAGAAGAGCATGGTCTGATTGTCCACACTATTAGCGATGTTCTGTACACCAGACTTCTTATCCTCACCTTCCTTCTTCAAAGCTACGATCATATCCTTGCCGTCGATGTTTGACCATGTTGGGATATAGATGGCATAGCTATTATTGAAAGATGTGGTGTAAGAGGTAGCATAGTCTACTGCGAAACGAGTCTCGAAAGACAAGCCCTGCAACAACTTGTGCAGATTGATGTTAACACCTGTATCAAACTGGAACTGGCGGCTAGTATACTTGCTCTTACCAGCAGCATAGTAATCTGCGAAGATGTTAGAAGAGTTAGCCTGTGTACCAGCCAAGAAGTACTTGCCATCCACCAGCTTAGCCACACTCATCAAGTCCCAAGCAGCTTTGGCATTAGGAGCTATCATGTCTGTAGAGATCAATGGGTTAGCATTCTGTGGGAAGTTAGGACGCCAAGTAGCAGCTGCATTCCAATAATCACCAATAGCAGAATGTGAATCATAGAATGTGGCATTGGAGTTGACCCAAGCCTTGATGTCATCTGTGATGTTGACATCTACATTACCACGTACACTGAAACGCTGAGTGTTATTGTTCTTAGCCTCACCAAACTTCAGGAAGTCGCCCTGGCGATAATAGTTGATGTTGCTATAGAAGTGAGCACGCTTACCACCACCACTAATCTCAGCAGTAGCCTCGTAGCGACTATTCATCTTGCGAAGATAGTCAGAAGAGTACATATCAAGATTAGGATAACGATATGGGTTGGTGCCCAAGCCATGATTGTAGATATCCTCAGCAGAGTAGAGAGGAGTCAAGCCGTCATTGGCACGAGCCTCGTTGTAGAGAGTCATATACTCAGCAGAGCCCAGATACTCAGGGAATGACTTAGCCACATTGAGACCAGCGTTAGCCTGCACCTCAACCTTCAAGCCATCGTTCTTGCCACGCTTGGTGGTGATGAGCACAGCACCCTTAGCTGCCTTGCTACCATAGAGCACTACAGCTTGCGCACCCTTGAGGAATGTAATCTGGTCAATCTCGCTAGGCATCACGTTGGTTGCCTCACGAGGCACACCATCTACCAATACCAAGTATCCTGCATTGTCAGCATCCATGCCCCAGAGAGAGTTGCCATTCCAACCACCCACGTAGCCCTGCATGTTGTCAAGGCTATAAGTGTGGTAGTTTTTCTTCATCAATCCCTCTACATCGACTACCGAAACGCCGCCCAAGATGTCACCCTTGGCTACCTTGCGATAAGCCACATTGACCATCTCCTTGTCGGCAGCAACGGTATCGGTTTCGTTCTCAGCAGCAGTTTTGGCATCGGCAGCCATAGGAGCCAATGACACAAGACCTGCCAACAGGAACTTTGAATTATATGATTTGAATTTTGAATTCATACTATCATTCTTATTTTAGTATTACTATATAATGTTATTTTACCAACCAGGATTCTGACTAAGCTCTTGATAGAGATAAACATCCTTGATAGGCAATGGGAACCAATAGTGCTTGGCTGTGAAGTGACGAGTCAAGATCGCTTCCTGGCGGAAGTTAGCCACCTGAGCATCAGCTGGGTCTTTCTCCTTGTAGAAATCGGCACCCTCAACACGGTCAAACTCATCAGAGTACTTTACATTGTAAGGAGCCTCGGTCAGGAGCAACCAGCGCTGCAAGTCGTTGAAACGGAAGCCCTCGAAAGCAAGTTCCACCTCACGCTCACGGCGAACCTCGTCCATGAACTTATGTGCATCAGCTACATACTCTGGAGCCACATGACCAGCGCCACAACGATCACGAAGGGTATTGATGGCATCCTCAGCAGTCTTGCTAAAGTTAGTAGCCTTGCCAGAAGCACCACCAAACGCAGCACAAGCCTCAGCATACATCAGATAGATGTCAGCCAGACGCATATATGGCAAGTAACAGTGGAATGCTGAACCCCAATCGTAGTCGCGATCCACCTCATTACATGTATGAGGAACCAACTTCTGGATGAAGTAACCTGTACGGCTGCCATTAGCCACTGGACGCATATTGCCACCTGTATACAACTGGCAGTACTGCAAGTTAGCCCACTGACCAGGAGTACCATTCAGATACTTGAAGCCATCAAACACGATGTCGTGATAGAAGCGTGGGTCACGGTTCTTATATGGATGAGTAGGATCGAAACCACCTGCTATGTTAGGAACCAACTTGCCATTCTCTACGATGTAAGCGGGCTCACCATTAGCCATACCGTAAGCAGCTATCAAGTTAGCTGTAGGCTGGTGAATCACATTGTCATGTCCAACCACTTTCTGTACCTTAGGGCCAAACACCTTAGAGGTATTCCAGTTAGAGCCGTTGAAGTCTGAAGATGGACCACGGAAGATAGCCTCAATAGATCCAGGCATTTTCCAGTTCTGCTTCTTGGTATAGAAGATATCAGAGAAGCAAGAGTTAGCATCGGCAGAACGCTCATGATTGTAGATGTCCTTATATTTGAACTCAGCCAACCCATATTGTGTCTGGCCACCCTCAACCAATGTGAGCAACTCACCGAAGACCTCAGCTGCCTTCTTGGCAAACTCCTCATCATAGTCGTATGTCTTGCCATTCTTGCTAGCTCCTACCTGTGCGCCATCCTTCATCAATGGGCTGGCAGCCCAGAGATAAGTCTTGCCCAGATAACCGAGTGCCATGATCTTGTTGATACGAAGGTCGTTCTTGCCCTGTGTGGCAGCACCATCATACTCATTGTCCCAGTTGATAGGCAACAGATCGGCAGCCTTGCGATAATCAGCAGCAGCCTTCTCTGCACACTTCTGATAAGAGAGACGAGGCAAATTGAGCTCTGAATTGAGATCCAAATAGGTATCAATGTATGGCAAACCACCAAAGTACTGCATCAACTCAGTGTGCCACCATGCACGGAAGAAGTAAAGCTGACCAGCAATGAGGTCTTTCTCTGCCTTGCTAGCTACCAACTTATCGAGATTAGCCAAGCCCTGGTTAGCCTTACGAATGCAATACCAAGCATGTGGCCAAAGTGAGTGGTTGAACTTATCTGTAGATGTAGGGTTGCTGCCATCCTTGTAAAGCCAGTTACCAGTGGTCTGCCAAGCACGGAAGTTGCCCAAGTCTACCTGGTGTGTCATACGGCCATCAGCCTCTGGGTTGAAGATTTCATCATCACCCCAGTTCCAAGAAGGACACCAGTTACATTTTTCCTTATCAGGGATACAGTTGTAAATCTCCTCTACGTAACCCTGAAAGTTACGGAAGTTTACAAATGCGTCATTTTCTGAGACTGTAGAATCGGCCTCCTTGTCAAGATAGTCCTGGCAAGAGTTGAGCGAGGTACCGAGAGCCAGCGAGACGCATCCCATCAACAAAAAATTCTTTATCTTATTTTTCATTTGAATGTTCATTTTAATATTACAATGAGAATTTAACACCTAAGTTGAAGCGGCGTACTGTAGGATATGCTCCAAGGAAACCGCCACCACCGAGGTTAGCCTCACGGTCATCAGGCATACGAGTCCAAAGCCAGAGGTTGTTACCATTCAAGTATACCTTGAGGTAGTTCATACCGAGAGCCTTGATCCATCCCTTGGTCCAAGTATAAGCAATCTCTACGTTCTTCAGACGGATGTACGAACCATCATAGAGGAACTGAGTACCATTGCTGTAATCAGACTGGGTAGCACCCCAACGAGGAATGATAGATTCTGGAGAAGACTCATTCTTGTCCCACCAAGTACCAGTGTCATAAACATTGTCCAACTTATTGCCAAAGCTTGTCAAGGTTACGTCACGAGTTACATTGGTTACACCATAGAACTGAGCGAAAGCAGAGAAGCCCTTATACTCGATACCGATAGTGGCATTGTATGTATTCTGAGGGCTTGAGCTATAACCTACTGGAGCTGAGTCCTTGCTATCTACCACACCATCACCATTGAAGTCTACGATGTAGTAATCGCCTACCAAGCGGTGGTTGTCATTAGACTCATGAGCTGGAGAACCAATCAAGTCATCGATGTCGTTGATAAAGCCACGATCAATGTATGAGCGATACTGACCCATAGAGTAGCCAGCCTCCTTCTGATAGTTAGGAGTGAGCTGAGCGTCATCCTTCAAGAGCACCTTGTTCTTGGCATGGGTCATATTGAAGTTACCCCAGAGGCGGATGCCATTGGCAAATTTCTTGTTGAGCTTCAACTCCAACTCGTAACCACTGGTACGAACCTTACCCTTATTGATAGTAGGAGCTGTAGTACCAAAGTAAGATGGGATGGAGCGGTTATCACCAAAGATCAAAATGTCGTTACGACGGTCGCAGAAGAAATCGAGCGAACCGGTAATCAAACCACCCAAGAAACCATAATCAATACCGAAGTTGGTCTTCTTCACAGTCTCCCACTTCACATCTTTATTACCCAATGTATTCTGGCGATACCATGTGTAGATACTGTTGGTATGGTCAAGATCCATCACTGTGTTGCCTCCGTATGCCCACTGGTTCATGTAGAGCCAACGACGAGAAGAGTCGAATGGATCGCCCAGGTTATCATCACCAATCTCACCGTAAGATGCACGGAACTTCAACATATCAATGATGTGCTTGTCACGAAGATACTTCATGAAGTTTTCCTCAGTGATGGTCCAACCGATGGCTCCAGAATTGAAGAAGGCGAAGCGATTGTCCTTGCTAAACTTTTCTGATCCGTTGTAAGCACCGTTATACTCGATGTTGTAACGACCAGCATAGCTATAAGTAGCACGGAATGCCCAGTCCTCACGGTAAGTAGGCATCACACTACCACGTGCATTCTCCTGACGAGAGAACAAGCCCATGGCTGTAACATCATGCTGTCCGAACTTGCGAGCCCAGTTGAGCTGCAACTGATAGTAAAGATTGCGAACAGTCTGGTTGTTATCAACCGAACCACCTGAAGTACTCCAGTTAACGCCCTGTTTCCAGTCGAACTTATTGTTTGACTCATATATCTGGCCATATGTTATATTGCCAGTCTCCGGATCAACATACTTGGTCTGAGCTGTATTGTTCAAGTCATTGATACCACGGCTCGTCTCAACAAACACGTTGTCCCAAGAAACGGTACCACGCAAGTTCAAACCCTTGGTGATGAAGTCGAGTTTCTGCTCCAAGGTAAAGTCGGTATTGATACGAGTAGTAGTAGCCTGCGCTGTACCACCGATGGCGAGGTTCTGAGCAGAGTTACTTACGTTAGACGCATTTGGATAATAACCCCAAGAGCCATCGCTATACTGAGGCAAGAATACATCTGGAGCGATGTTATAAGCACCAGCCCACTGCTGTCCTATCTGCCACTCGCTATTGCTCATGTTGCTCCAAGGAGCCTTGCGCACACCATTAGAACCAGATACATTTACCTTTAATGTAGTAGTTCTAGTGATAGAGAAGTCCAAGTTACTGCGCACATTGATACGATTGTATCCATAGCCAGAGTTATAGTTACGTCCGTTATCATACTCACGGAAGAGGTCACCCTCGTGTACAAAGTCGGCAGAAGCAAAATACTTCACGAAGCTTGTACCACCGCTCACATTGACATTGGCATTATATGACATGGCGCTCTTCTTGAAGAGGGCATCCTGCCAATCCACGTTAGCATAACGCTCGCGTTGCTCTTGTGTGGTCTGGTTGCGATAATTCTCAATAAATGATTGAGGACGGATGTAAGACCAAGATTCAGGAGAAACACCCAACTCATGCTCCACTGCCCTGTTGCGGAACATCAAGGCATCGTATGAATCATACTTGTTAGGCAACTTAGAAGGAGCCTTCAATGTAGCGTTGAAGCCTACATCAATCTTAGCCTTGCCTTCCTTACCACGCTTGGTAGTAATCAAGATGACACCATTGGCACCCTTCACACCATAAACGGCAGTGGCAGATGCATCCTTCAATACAGAGATGCTCTCTACAGAACCAATGTCTACACTACTCATAGGACGCTCGATACCATCGACCAGGACGAGAGGGTCACTGTTGTTCCAAGAACTAGCACCACGAATAATGATCTGTGGCTCCTCCTCACCAGGCATACCATTGCCCTGAACAGTTACCACACCAGGAAGGTTACCAGTTAAGGCAGCACCAATGTCGCTGACACCGGCAGCACGTTCCAGCACCTCACCTGTGGTCTGTGCAATAGAACCTACGACAGATGCCTTCTTCTGCTGACCATAACCTACGACTACGACTTCGCCGATAGCGTTGTCATCTTCCAATGAGAGTTTGAACTCTCTCTTCTTACCGATTTTCACTTCCTTGGTCTTCATACCTACGTAGGTAAATACGAGAGAAGAGTTTTCAGAAGGCACATCGATGCTGAAGTTTCCGTCAAAGTCGGTGACCGTACCGACGCTGGCATTACCTTTTACTTTTACAGTGGCACCTATCAGAGGTTCACCTGTACCGTCAACAAGATTACCCTTGACATGGATTTTCTGGGCTTGAACATTCAAGCTGCAGAAAGCTCCCACCAAGCATAAGGCTGCTGTCCGTTTCATTGTTAACACTTGTTCAATCATGTTCTATTCATTTTTGATTTATGCTTTAAAAATTTAGGCGTGCACAAAAACTGTTTATTCACGGCGGCAAAGGTATGGATTTCTTTCGAAACTCACTTTGCGTGGTGTAACAGAAAGTTTATCATTTTAGAAAAACCTTGCGAGAACGTATTTTTCCATTACTTAACAGTTGTTTTATTATATAAACACCAGCAGTTGGCTTTTCTACCTCTTTTCCTTCTATATTATAATATAAGGTGGAAACCACGTCTGCCTGGGTTTCTGTTTGTTTAATTCCTGTTGTATTTTGTTTCAAATACCATTCTTTATACCAGTTCATACAGGCATAACCGCAACATTCTTCAAACAATCCGTGCTTCTTGGCATTCTGGAAACCTGGAATCACCTTGCCCGTTTTAAGATATTCATCAATATCGTAATATTCCTGTGGATGGGTAATCGTCATTCCGATATTGCCAAAGTGGTCGTGAACTGCCTTCCATGCCAATCCCCATTTCGAAGTTGATGCTGTTGCCCAGCTTCCCAGGTTAGGTTGCGTCCACTCTCCCCACTCATTGTAGTGACCTTCGTTCTTCTTGTCCGGATCTTCCGGACTCCAGTCTATCTCCGTTACCATGATAGGTTTCGTCTCTACCATCGGCACCTGACTCTTGAAGTTGCGGATGAAAGCATCGTGATTGCAATTCTTATCGGTCATATTTCCATACCATCCGGAATAAACATGCACGGCATAAGAGAAATTGTTCTCCTTATCGGTAATAGGATATTTGGAATAGCCCACATAGTTGCTCTGATAGCCAGAACCTGGCACCCAGATAATACCCTTGAAGCCAGTGGCACGAATCTCATCCACCACAGGCTGGAAGAAATCATGGAGAGCCTTGTCTGATTGAGAGCCATTTGCCAGCAACACATTAATAGGCTCATTGGCTAGCTCGATGCTCACCTGTCCGGCATTCTTCTGGATGGTGGCATTGGAAGCGAAGAGATTCCACACCTTCTTCAGATAAGCCTGATACTCATCTCCCACCTTGATATTCTGTGGACAAACGCCAGGAGGGCGAACGATTACATATAGTCCATGAGCCAAGGCTTTCTCCACAAGCTTGACATAAAGTTTGCTCAAGAATGTCTCGTATCGAGTCTCACTAAAATACTGGATATTGTTTTCACCCGTTCCTGCTGGCGCATTATAGTTGGTCCAGCATGGGTCCATGTGCAGACGGAAGACGGTGCAATAAGCTCCCTGCTCCTTGTCAGTGATGGCGGTAAACATCTTCTCGAAATAATTGAGACAAGGTTTAATGTCGCTGTAAGTATATCCACCCGTGCCCCAACGATTGCCGTTGAAGTATCTGTTAGGCGTGTCCATCACACCATGAAGAACCACAGTTTTACCATTGGCATCTACTAGATTCTTACCCTGCACACGAAGTGCCGGCAGATTATCGGCAGCCTGTCCCGCCATTGACAGCATAGCCATAGCGAGTGATATTAACAATTTCTTTCTGTTCATTGTTATAATTATTTTTAGATTTATCATTATTTGTCAGTCACTTTATTTTTTCATGAAGGATTGCCAGGTTCCAGTTTACAGAAAAGGATGCTGGTCTTTTAAAATAGAATGGCGCGTAATCACTACGCACCATTCCCGAAAACCAATTAATCATGATTCTATATAAAAACCATAATATCAAAATCTTTTAGAAATTCTAAACCTATCTACAAACCTATTATGTATAAACCTAACTAACCTAAATGTTCTGAAATATACTTCTTTAAAAACCGATGCAAAGATACTCCTAATCTTTTATATATACTTTATGATAAGTAACCAATAGTTTTTCCCTTGTACCACATGTAACATTATCTTTACCCTACGTAACATTTTAACATCTTTTTAGCATAAACTTATAAAAAACATACTTTACCATGCTTTATTCTCCCATTTATTTCGTATTTTTGCAAACGAATATAAAAAAGCCAAAAGACAATGAAACCAAGAATCATGATGATTTCCATGAAATCAAACCTCAGAACAATGAGATACATCGGTCTTTTACTGATGTTTATCTTCTGTCTCACTGCGCAGAACATGATGGCGCAGCGAGGAAAACTTTTCAATTCAGACAACCAGCTTTCGAGCAACCTTGCCACTCAGGTGTTCCAGGATTCAAATGGTTTCATTTGGATTGCCACCCGTAACGGCTTGAATATCTATGATGGCTATAACTTTACGACCATCAGAAAAACCAAGGAAGACGACAGAGGACTGAGCAGCAATTACATCAACTGTATTACCCAAGATATCCAGGGGCATATTCTGTTGGGTACAAACAACTCTCTCCTTTTATATAATGGAAAGAGTTTTGCCAATATTCCGCTGCTCGACTCCAAGAACCAGCCTTTCAGCACCTATGTAACCCAGGTTTATCGTCTGAAAAACAACGATATTGCCGTAGTTACATCGGGATATGGAATTATGCTCAAGAAAGAAAATGCAGAAGTATGCTATGCTATGAAGGGCGAAGTGGAGAACCTGAAATTCATACATAAGATTCTGGAAGATAAACAGGATAGACTTTGGATTATCCTGGAGAACGGCAAACTATACCGTGCCGACAAGAAAGGGAAACTGACCAAACAGATTCCTGGAGCAGAAACGCTGGAAGCAAAAGATATCAGGCAAGACAACAAGGGCAACATTTATCTTGCTACCAAGAATGATGGTATTTACCTTCTCAAGGCAGGTTCAACCATCTTCACCAAGATAGCCGGCATAGGCAATCTTCCTATTGACAACATCTATATCAGCCGCGACCAGCGCTTGTTTATCGGTTGCGATGGTATGGGTATCTTCGTGTATAATCCTGTAACAGGATTCTTGCAAAATAATCCTCTGTTCAGCCGTGAAGTAAATCTTGCCAAGTGCAAGATTACCAGCATTATAGAAGATTTTACGGGAAACATCTGGGTGAGTATGCTCCAGAAGGGCGTATTCATGCAGTCGCAGGCTCAATGCGATTTCAACTATATGGGCTACCGTTTGGGCAACCGCAATGTGATAGGCGAAAACAGCATCACAAGTCTGTGTGCCAACCAGGGCAATCAAGTCTGGGTGGGCACCGACAAGGATGGTCTTTACCTCTTTGACATAAAAACCGGTAGCATCAACAGCCATTTATTAAGCAACACCACGGTACTGGCACTCTGCAAAGACAAGAAAGGCAGAACATGGGTAGGAACCTATACTGACGGCATCGGATTTATAGATGCGGGGGGGTCTTTCCATCCATTCAGCCTAGGCATTGGAAACCAGGCGGGCATCTTTGATATCCAGGAAGACCCACAGGGAAATGTCTGGTTTGCCACCATGGGCGAAGGACTTTTCCGCCTTTCTCCAGATGGAAGCATCAAGCAATGGAAAGCACTATATGGTGCCGACAACAACCTGAAAAAGAACAGTATTCCTAACGATTACCTCGTGAAACTCAGCATCTCCAAAGATGGTAAGCGGATTTTCGTTGCCACTTCTGTAGGCCTGGCTTGCTATGACCAGCAGAAGAATAGCTGGACTTCCACTTTCGGTGGCGTCAACTGTCTGAACAAGGGCTGTTTCTCACATTGCGTTTATTCTGACAGCAAGAATCGCGTATGGTTTGGCACTGAAGACGGCGCAATCTGCTATGATCCGAAGAAGGGATATGCTCATCCGAAGATTTATAACACAGAACTTGGACTTTCAGACAACAGCGTAGCCAGCATTATAGAAGATTACAAGGGCAGAATCTGGATAGGAACTAGCTGTGGTTTAAACCAGGTAAATACAGAAAAAGGTACCATCAACAAGTACTTCTCGGACAATGGCTTACAGAGTAATGAGTTCAGCGATGCAGCAGCCTGCACACTCTGGGGAGGAAAGATGCTGGTAATGGGTGGAACAGGCGGTATCAACTGGTTTGATACAGACAAGGTGAAACAACATCCTTGGCAGGCAAAAGTTACCATATCAGGACTTCTTGTGGACAACAAACCTGTATACCGGGATATGGAATCGGGCATCTACACCATTACAGATAAAGGGGTATATAACAGCGACAAGTTCTCCTTATCTCATGAAGACAACACCTTCACCATCCAACTGTCTACTCTTACATATAATAATGTAGAGCAGATCAGTTACGCCTACAGCATCAATGGTGAGGATTGGCGAACCATACAGTCTGGCATGAACGAGCTGTCATTCTCACACATGCCAGCAGGCACCTATAAGTTCCGTGTCAAGGCCATCTGCAACGGATACGAAACCCCTGTCAAGGAGTTCTCCATCATCGTTCACCCAGCCTGGTATGCCAGCATCTGGGCAAGACTCTGCTATCTGCTAGCCTTCCTGGGGCTCTGTCTGCTCTATATCAAGCACCGCAAACGCAAGATAGAAGACCAGCTCATATTGCAGCAGCATATCCATGCGGAAGAGATGGGCGAAGCAAAACTGAAGTTCTTCATGAACATCAGCCACGAAATCCGTACCCCATTGACTCTTATCCTCACTCCGCTGTTCACGCTGATTAAGGAAGACAAAGACGCTCACCGACAGGGCATCTACGATATGATGCGCAAGAACTCGGAACGAATCCTGCACCTGATTAACCAGATGATGGACCTGAGAAAGATTGACAAGGGACAGATGGTGATGCACATGAGCAAAACCGATATGGTTGCATTCATTGGCGATGAATACAAACTCTTCTGCCAGCAAGCGGTGGCCAAGAGCATCCAATTCACCTTTGAGCACGAAGATGAAACACTCCCGGTATGGATAGACCGCGACAACTTTGACAAGGTATTGATGAATGTCCTGTCAAACGCCTTCAAGTTTACACCGACAGGCGGCAGAATCCGTATCACCCTCTCCCACTCGCCTCATCATGTCCGCATAGCCATCAAGGATAGCGGCAAGGGCATTCAAGAGGAAAAACTCGAAACAATCTTCCAGCGCTTCTATCAGAGTACCACCACTTCTAATGACCGGAATGTAGGTACGGGAATCGGTCTCGACCTGACCCGCTCGCTCGTGGAACTGCACTACGGAACCATTACAGCTGCCAACAACAAGACACTTGATGAAGCCGACTGGAAGGAAGGAAGCCAGTTCCTCATCACGCTGCCTCTGGGCAACGAGCATCTGAAACCGGAAGAAATGATAGATGCACCGGAGCCACAGACTGCTGAAGACATCAAGGAACTGGAAGAAAACATGGAGGAAGGAAACGAAGAGAATGCTGCCGATACAGCCAATGACGCCGAAGAAGATTTCAAGAGCAAGGCAAAGAGCACCATCGCTGTGGTAGAAGACGATGAGGCTATACGTAATTTTCTGAAGACCCAACTACAGGAAACCTACAATATCCTTACCTTCTGCAACGGAAAGGAGGCGCTGCCGGAGATTATCAAGCAGAAGCCAAACCTCGTTATCTCAGACATCATGATGCCAGAAATGGACGGAAACACGCTCTGTACCAAGATCAAGAACAATGTGAACACCAACCACATTCCGGTGATTCTGCTCACAGCGATGAGCAGAGAGGAAGACCAGCTGACCGGTTTGCAGTCGGGTGCCGATGCCTATTTGGTGAAGCCGTTCAATATGGACATTCTGCGCCGCACCATCATCAACCTGCTCAACGTGCGCCGTACTTTGAAAAACAAGTTTATGGGCAACGAGAGCCAGAGCGACAGGCAACTCGCGATAGAAAAAGACCTGTCGCCAAAAGACCAGCTGATGGAACAGGTGATGAAGGTAATCAATGATAACATGGATAATGAGGACCTGAGTGTGGATATGATTGCCCGCGAAGTAGGACTGAGCCGTGTGCATCTGCACCGCCGAATGAAGGAACTGACCAACCAGACGCCACACGCCTTCATCCGCAATACCCGTCTGCAGTATGCCGAAAAGTTGCTGAGTCACTCTAATAAGACGATAACAGACATCATGTATGCCTGTGGTTTCTCCAACCCAGCCAGCTTCAGCACCATGTTCAAGAACTTTTATGGCTCTTCGCCTCGCGATTATATGCAGGCACACCGGAAAATCTAGCCTTTTCACTGCAGAAAAGGCCAGATGTTTCCAGAAATAAAGTATTTGTTACAAATCGAGATGTTTATGAAACACCTCGCAAAGTGTTGGTAACATTCTGTGGGGGTATATTTAAAAGGAAAGCGGTAACTTTGCAGCAGAATTCTGAATACATGTTTCAGCCATGAGTTCAGATACTCATTCTGTAATTTTAAACCCAATAATAAAATGAAGAAAATTGCAATCTTATCGCTTTCCCTGACGCTTGCAGCCGCTGCACAGGCGCAGACAGCAGAGTTTGACTATTTCAAGTATGCGGGAAATGACGCTCGCTTCAATGTTGAAATCGACAAGACTCACCAGTATTACAACCCGGTACTGGCTGGTTTCTATCCAGACCCATCACTCTGTCGCGCAGGTGACACCTACTATCTGGTAAACTCTTCGTTTACCTTCTTCCCAGGTGTACCTCTCTCAACCAGTAAAGACCTGGTTAACTGGCAGCCAGCCGGTCATGTGCTCACCCGCCAATCACAGGTTCCATTGAAGGGCCAGCACGTATCAGGCGGTATCTTCGCACCAGCCATCAGCTATAACAAGAAGAACAAGACTTTCTATATGATTACCACCAATGTGGGAGCCGGCAACTTCTTTGTAAAATCAAAAGATCCTTCCAAAGGCTGGAGCGAGCCTATCTATCTGAAGAAGATTGACGGCATCGACCCTAGCTTCTTCTTCGATGACAACGGCAAGGGCTACATCGTTCACAACGGTCCGGTAGTTGGCGGTGCCGATTACGAAGGTCAGCGCTCTATCCGCTGCTTCGAATTCGATGTGAAGGGCGACAGTATTAAGGGCGACTTCAAGGAGATTCTGCGTGGCGGAACCCATGTAGAGGCACGTCCTATCTGGATTGAGGGTCCTCACCTCTTCAAGAAGGGCAAGTTCTATTATCTGATGTGTGCAGAAGGTGGTACAGGCGGATGGCACAGCGAGGTTATCCTGCGTGCCAAGAATCCGATGGGACCATGGGAGGAATGCCCTAACAACCCTATCCTTACCCAGCGTACCGGTCTCGACCCTAACCGCAAGGACCCAGTATCCAGTGCAGGTCATGCCGACATCGTAGAAGATGGCAAGGGTAACTGGTGGGCTGTATTCCTGGCTTGCCGTCCTTATGAAGAGGATATGTACAACACAGGTCGCGATACTTATCTCCTGCCTGTAACCTGGAAGAATGGATGGCCAGAGATTCTTGCCAAGAATACTCCTATCTCTACCGTTGGAGAGAAGGCTGGTTTGAAGCCTGCCGCAAAGAATGAGTTCTCAGGCAACTTCTCTTATGTGGATAACTTCGAAGTTGATAACAATAAGGCGGGTCTGAAGGAGTTAAATCCACGCTGGATGTTCCTCCGCGACTTTACAGATTGCTACAAGGTAGAAAACGGCAAACTGAAGTTCAATCTCCTGCCAGGCAATATCTACAAGCGTGAACCGATGTCTGCCATCTGGGCACGTCAGCAGCACGGAACATTCACAGCAGAGACTGAAATCAACTTCACTCCTCGCAACGACAAGGACATCGCTGGTCTGGCACTTCTCCAGAAGGAAGACCACAACTTCGTATTGGGTAAGACCATGAAGAATGGCAAGCTGATGATTACCCTGACCCGTGCCGAGAAGAACAACGTAACTATCGCCTCTGCTCCTATCAAGGGCGGTAAGCTGAAGCTGAAGGTAGAAGGTCATGATAGATATTATGATTTCTATTATGCTGAAGAAGGCGGCAACTGGCAGCTTCTTGCCAAGGGTGTAGATGCATCTAACCTGAGCACCCAGAAGAGCGGTGGCTTCCTCGGTGCCTGCATCGGTCTCTATGCTTCTTCCAACAAGGAATAAGGATTTGAGAAAAGATTAACGTTTTAGGAATAGATAATAAAAGAAAAGGTTGATACCTCGCGTTTTGCCTGGTATCAACCTTTTTTTTATTTATTCTTCACAATATCCAATGTCATTTTTCCTACCCAGATGGCGCTCTTGCCGTTCTGGTCGATTGGCACCGGTTTGCCATCGAGATTATTCAGATACTCCAACTGCTTGAAGTAGGTATGGCTATGCCCGCCCAGTATCAGGTCGATGTCACGGGTGGCTGGGGCTACCTCAGAATCGTCGATGCCATCTATCTTCCAGCCCAGGTGGGAGATACAGATGATGACATCACACTTCTCTTTCTTCTTCAATATCTCTGTCATTTCCTTTGCCTTGGCGATAGGATCGAGATACTTGATGCAGCCATAGTTGGCTTCTGTTACCAGACCGGCAAGTTCCGGACACAAGCCGAAAACGCCAATCTTCAGTCCTTTGCGCCTGATAATGGTATAAGGCTTTACAATATTTGCCAGTTCGGTACCAGTGAAATCATAGTTGGAGCAGACGATAGGAAACTTCGCCATCTTGAAGATGCGCACCATGTTGTCTATTCCGAAATCAAACTCATGGTTTCCGATGGTAGCAGCATCATATTTCATCTCGTTCATCAGTCCTACTTCCACATCTCCCTTGAAGAGAGAGTAATAAGGTGAACCCTGCGAGAAATCGCCACTGTCAAAGAGCAGCAAGTCGGGATTCGCCTTACGCTCCTGCTTGATCATCGCCACCCTACGCAGGAAACCGCCACGATTGGCAGTAGCGGTATCTGCGAGATTCGGATTGATGGGCATTACGCATGAATGCGTATCGTTGGTATGGAGCACTACGAGCTGCTTTACCACCTTTGCCTCTTTCTTAGCTTTAGCCTGTACTTCGGCTGGCTGCATCATGAAGGATGCCAGAGCCAGACCTATATATAATAATGTATGTTTCATCAGAATTATCAACTATTAACTATTCTACCACGCAGCGGCCTTCAATCTTAGATTCCACCACCTTGCCCTGTGCCTGCATCTCACGGAAATAATTCATGATGATGTAGCGCACATTGTTCTCTTTCTGCTTAGGAGCAAAGACATCGGTTCCGCTCTTGAAGGCTACGAGCTGGTCATTACCTTCGGCAAGATAATCGAGGGTTGCAACGCGGTAACTCTTCTCCGGATCAACAGGTTCACCGTTCAGCGTAACGCTCTTCAGCTTGCCATCCTTGGTGATAACCATTCTTACGGCATGGCTCAAGCCTTCGCCGCCACGATGAGCTATCTGCTGGAAAAGCTCCAGAACCTTATCGCCCTTCAGGGTCAGGAAACAGATTTTGTTCTCGAAAGGAGCCATATCGTTTACATCGCCTACAGTAACCTTGCCCTTGGCAAGATTGGAACGGATGCCACCCATATTGTAAACAGCGAAAAGAGGCTGTTCTTCAAACTGCTTGCCACCCCATACCAGGATGTCACAGAGCAAGTTACTGAGTTCGCTCTCCGGACGGTGACGGGTCATATCATGAGCAATATGACCTACAACAGGACCCATGATACTATCTACCCTACTCTTATAAGGAGCGATAAACCGGGCAGCCTCAGCATCAGGCTGTGCATCCCATTTCTGATCAACCAATATTCGGGTTCTCTCCACCTTCGCCACCTTGTATTTCTGGGCGAAAGCCGGACTTGCCACCAGCAGCATGACTGCCGAAGCAAGGTAAATCTTGATACTATTTTTTTTCTTCATACTTAATACACTAAATACTTTTAGAGCGCAAAGATACAAAATAAATCGGCGAAATCGGCAAAATCGGCAAGAAAATTCCATTGCAGAAGTAAAGAAAACAAAAAAACAAAGGGAAAAAGTGAAGAAAGTGACTGAAAATTTGCGAGATACAAGAAAAAGTAGTAACTTTGCACCCGCTTTTCGGCGTAACCGCTGTTGTCTGGGCAGAAGTGTTGTCCAAGTCCATGTTGCGTTGGAACGACAAACAATTTTTAATTTTATACAAAAAATGGATTTGATTAAAGTTGCTGAAGAAGCATTTGCAACCGGCAAGAAGTTCCCTGAGTTCAAGGCAGGTGATACTATCACAGTCGCTTACAAAATCGTCGAGGGTACTAAGGAGCGTATCCAGCTCTATCGTGGTGTTGTTATCAAGATCTCTGGTCATGGTGACAAGAAGCGTTTTACAGTTCGCAAGATGTCTGGTACTGTAGGTGTTGAGCGTATCTTCCCTATCGAGTCACCAGCTATCGATTCTATCGAGGTGAACAAGCATGGTAAGGTTCGTCGCGCTAAGTTGTATTACTTGCGTAAGCTTACTGGTAAGAAGGCTCGTATCGCTGAGAAGAAGACTGTAGCTAAGGGTGCAGAATAATTTTTCTTAGGAGACCTAATCAGAAAAAAAAATAAAGGGAATCTTGTCTCACGACAGGGTTCCCTTTTTATATCTACAATTTTAACAAAAAACGTCAAACCAATCATGGTTGACAGCTAAACCAACCATGTTCCATTCTTTTATTTTTCGCCCGCATCATAATTCACGAGCCCATCCTCCGTGCCGTGTAAAGCACCTTGGAAATCATCCCAACTCTGGAAACCGGCAAGCAGCGCCAACTTGTCCAAAGTCTGGCGAGAAGGCTTCTCCTTCCCTTTCAAAACATCCCACATTTTGTGGAAAACATGTGCCTTGCCAACCTTCTTTTCTATGTGTTCAGCAAGGACTTTCAAATCCTGTTTCATAACAATCCTCTCATATTTACTAACTGGAAGCAAAAGTACTGAAAAAGAATGAAACAGAGTACATTTTTCCCGACTTTTTTATGTTTTGGGGTAAAAAAAATGTTTTATATCATAAAAATGCTGTTTTTTAGGGCTTTTTACGAAACAGAAGTCCAATATCTCAATCATTTTTTGTAACTTTGCGCCAAATTCCAAAATACATTTCTTAGAAGATGAAAGAATTAGCACTTAAGTACGGATGTAATCCAAATCAGAAACCTTCTCGCATCTATATGGATGACGGAAGGGAGCTTCCTATCGAAGTGATCAACGGCCGTCCTGGCTACATCAACTTCCTGGATGCCTTCAATTCCTGGCAATTGGTCAAGGAGCTCAAGGCTGCTACAGGAATGCCTGCTGCCGCTAGTTTCAAACACGTTTCTCCTGCCGGTGCAGCTATCGGCTTGCCTCTGAGCGACACATTGAAGAAGATTTACTTCGTTGATGATGTCAAGTTTGAGCTTTCTCCATTGGCTTGTGCCTATGCTCGTGCGCGTGGCGCTGACCGCATGTGCTCTTATGGCGACTTTGTTGCGCTGAGCGATGTATGCGACGAGGCTACAGCCCTCCTCATCAAGCGTGAGGTGAGCGATGGTGTCATTGCTCCAGGCTATACTCCTGAGGCTATCGAGGTTCTGAAGGAGAAGCGCAAGGGTACCTACTGCGTTATCAAGATTGATCCAGACTATGTGCCAGCTCCTATCGAGCGCAAGCAGGTGTTCGGTGTTACCTTCGAACAGGGACGCAACGAGGTGAAGCTCGATGATCCTGCTCTCTTCGAGGATGTTCCTACCAAGAACAAGACTTTCACTCCTGAGGCTAAGCGCGATCTGATTATCTCGCTCATCACTTTGAAGTATACTCAGAGTAACTCTGTATGCTACGTAAAGGATGGTCAGGCTATCGGTATCGGTGCCGGTCAGCAGAGCCGTATCCACTGTACCCGTCTGGCTGGTTCTAAGGCTGATGAGTGGTGGTTGCGCCAGTGTCCTAAGGTGATGAACCTGCCTTTCAAGGAGAAGATCCGTCGTGCCGACCGCGACAATACCATCAATGTCTACATATCTGATGAGTGGGAGGATGTATTGCAGGACGGCGTTTGGGAGCAGTTCTTTACTGAGAAGCCAGAGCCATTGACCCGCGAGGAGAAGAAGGCTTGGATTGCACAGAACAAGGGTGTATCTGTAGGTAGTGATGCTTTCTTCCCATTCGGCGACAATATTGAGCGTGCTCACAAGAGTGGTGTTGAATACATAGCAGAAGCAGGCGGTAGTATCCGTGACGATCATGTTATTGATACCTGCGACAAGTACGGCATCGCTATGGCGTTTACTCACGTTCGCCTCTTCCATCACTAATTTATTATATAATTAAGGTATATGAGCGACATTGACGATATTATCATGGGCGGTATGGTCTTCAAAGGCGGCGGTGGTCCTAAGAAGGATGACGACGACAAGGTGAAGACCAAAGCCAAGAAGAAAAAGTACATAACGGGTGCTCACGGTAGTGGCTCTGCCCGTCAGAAGGCAAAGTATCGCCAGCAGAGAGCCAATCGTAAATCCCAGAAGAAGAAATAATACTTCTCTATCATAAATACATGTTTCGCCCGTGTGCTGTATGATAACAGCGCACGGGCGAACTGTTTTCTGATAATGGGAGCCATGAATAGAGTACTGGCAAGCGAAAGACAGCATACTGGTATAAGTAAGACAGCCCACTAGCAAGCGTATTGCTAGTGGGCTGTTCTTCTTAAACAGTCATCAAATTCCAGGTGAAGAGTAAAACGGCTATCGGTTCTTTACACTCTTAACGCCCCTGCCCTTCGTTAGATGAAGGGTTACAGGCTTCAATTGATGCTTGCCGTGGTCATAAATGATGGCTGGGTCCAGTCGTCTACCGCCAAAGCTAACCTCGAAATGGAGGTGCTCTGTGGTAGCCCTACCGGTGCGGCCCGTCAAACCGATTACCTGACCAGCCTTTACCTTATCCCCCTTCTTCACCTTGTTTTTGCTCTGATGACTGTAGAGCGTCTCGAAACCATAAGCATGCTTGATACGGATGCAGTTGCCGTAACCATAGAAGGGGCCTGATGCAACGACCGTACCGTCAAAGGCAGCCACTATCTCATCATTCGGGCACGTCTTGAGGTCAACACCCGAATGGCGGCGCTTGCCACCATAAGGACTGATTACCTTGGCACCCGGCAAAGGATAAGCCCAGGCTGTCTTTTCTATCTTCTCCAAATCAAGCTCGAAAGTATTGGTAATGGTAAACGGATCATGAACCTCATCAGGGTCGAGCGTCATTCCATCGCCTATTCCACCCTTTTTCTTGCCAGATGCCTCCTTGTCAGCCTCAGCATTTCTTCCTACAGAAGAATCCTTGCCACCGATAACCGAAGCGATGACACGGGCACCATGCTTGCGGAACTGCACGGTCTGGCGGCGCAACTTATGCGATTTCAACTCTATGAAAGTTTCCGGATTCAACCTACCGCCATTCACCATGATAGAGAAGTCGCAATAAGTTTCACCCTCCTTAGAGCCTACAATGGCAATCGTCTGTCCGGCATCCACATGCTGTCCTACCTTTACCAGGTTCTCGGCATTGTTGGCATAAACGGTTTCCAGACCGCAATCGTGGCGCACCACGATGACATTACCCATTGATTCCGACTTTCTGGAAAGTCGCACATAACCTTCGAGCATCGCCTTGACAGCATCGCCTTTAGAGGTAGAGATACGCAACACATGATTGTTCAGAAGGGTTGCTTTGCCCACAGGAAGCGGGAAGGAATATTCCTTAGCACGGAATATCTCAAAGTCTACATTAAATGCCTGACTCTGGGCAAAGAGACCGGGTGTTGCAATACTCACCTGCTGCTGTTCGGCTGCCGTGAATACATTTTTAGCGGGCATAAAGCTGCTCAGCGAGAACACCATGAGTCCTGCCACAGCCAATAGCCGCAATCCTTTTTTCATTCTTTTCATTATTTACTTTTTCTTTCTGATTTTCAAAATATTCTATAAACTATTAACTATAAACTATTAACTGAAAAACATCCATTTCTCCCTCTCCGTTCTTACAGAAAAGGAAAAATGGATGTTATCTTGAAAACTATCTGATACTTACCTGCTACCAGGCTTTTACGTCAACATGATGCCTGTATAGATTCTGCCACTCTCGATACCCAGCTTTCTGGCAGAGAAGTACTCATCGCTGTGGGCAAAGGTACAGATGCCACAATCCTGGATATTCTCTTCGGCCACTCCACAATGCAGAAGAATCTGTCTGTTGCAGAGCGGAAGATTGAGATGCCATTTCAGCGGCTGCACGATATTACCCTCAGCTGCCAGGCGCTCACGCTCAGCAGGATCAACCGAGAAGGCGGCATTAGGACGCTGTTCGGCAATCTCTTCCATAGGGAAAGCTGCCTGCTCGAACGCCTCGTAAACCTCATCGCCCACCTCGAAATGGTCGAGCGAAATGCCCGGACCTATCACCGCCTTCAACTTCTTCGGGTCGGTATGATAGGTAAACGCCATCTCCTGAATGGTTTTATGCACGATGCGAGCCAGCGTACCACGCCAGCCGGCATGGATGGCAGCCACAGCATGATGCTCCTCATCATAAAGAAGCACAGGGATGCAATCGGCAGTAGAAACACCGATACATACACCTTTCTGGTCAGTCATCACGGCATCTACACCTTCGAGCACCATCTTGCGGATATTCTCAGGCATGGTGAGAAACTCGCCGGCAATATTGCGCACCTCTACTCCATGCACCTGATGGGGCATGATGATATGGTCGGTAGTGATACCGAGCTCAGCAGCCAGACGCTTGCGGTTCTCTGCAACATGCTCGGCAAAATCGCCGCAATATTCGTTGATATTGAATTCGCTATAGTTGCCCTGGCTCACTCCACCCTTGCGGGTAGTAGAGAAAGCCATGACACCAGCGGCTACCTGATATTCTTTTATCATAACATTTACTCGTATTCGAAATCATCGAGGTCGTCAACATCCTCGATTTCATCCTCATCAATATATTCTACTACATCCTCGCCCTCTGCAGCCAGTTCCTGCTGGAAGCGAGACATATCCTTGTCACGGTGAACAAGCGTATCTTCTGCAGTAATCTCCTGAAGCTTGTTGCTCTCAGAATTGAGTTCCTTCCAGAGCACATCCTTCAGTTCCTGGATACCCTGTCCGGTAACAGACGAGATGAAGACCACCGGAAGATCGGTAGGCAAGGTTTCCTTGAGCATTTCAATCAGTTCTTCGTCGAGCAGATCACACTTGGTGATAGCCAGCACGCGATGCTTGTCGAGCATCTCAGGATTAAAGTTCTCCAGTTCGCCCAGCAATACTTCATATTCTTTCTTGATGTCGTCAGTATCGCCCGGAACCATGAAGAGCAGCAGAGAGTTGCGCTCAATATGACGGAGGAATCGCAAGCCCAAACCTTTTCCTTCGCTCGCACCCTCGATGATGCCAGGAATATCAGCCATGACAAAACTCTGGTGATCGCGATAATCTACGATACCCAGCGATGGTTCGAGCGTAGTAAACGGATAGTTTGCAATCTTAGGACGGGCACTTGATACGGCACTCAGCAAAGTTGACTTACCGGCATTAGGGAAACCTACCAGACCTACATCGGCAAGGAGCTTGAGCTCCATGATGATGGTCATCTCCTGCATAGGTTCGCCCGGCTGCGCATAGCGAGGAGCCTGGTTGGTAGAAGTGCGGAACTGGAAGTTGCCCAATCCGCCACGACCGCCCTTGAGGAGCAGAACTTCCTGCCCGTCATAAGCCACATCGCATACAAACTTGCCTGTTTCGGCATTATATACCACGGTACCGCAAGGCACATCGATATAAATATCCTTGCCATCGGTTCCATGACACTTATCACGGCCACCGTTTCCACCATGCTCGGCGAAGAAGTGGCGCTGATACTTGAGGTGCAGCAACGTCCAGTAGTTATGGTTGCCGCGGAGATAGATGCTTCCTCCACGTCCGCCGTCGCCACCGTCAGGACCGCCGTTAGGCTGGTACTTTACGTGGCGCAGGTGCATGGAGCCCTTGCCACCCTTACCAGAGCGGCATTGTATCTTTACGTAGTCTACGAAATTGGATTCAGCCATTTATTCTTTTCTTTTTATTTAATGAATAAATCTTCCCCACCATAGCGGGGAAGATTCTTTATCTTGATTACAAGTTGTCGATTACATTGCAAACACGAGCGAAGATTTCATCTACAGTACCGAGACCCTCGATGTGGTGATGAATGCCTTCCTTCTCATACCAGTCGATGAGCGGAGCAGTCTGTGTATGATAAACATTGAGACGCTTCTTGATAGTCTCCTCGTTATCATCAGAACGGCCGCTTTCCTTACCGCGGTTAATCAGGCGAGCCATCAGCTCATCCTCAGGAACAGCCAACTCAATCATCGCAGCAATCTTATGACCACGCTCAGAAAGCATCTTCTTCAGAGCCTCAGCCTGTGGAGTGGTACGTGGGAAACCATCGAAGATAACACCAGCGTGATCCTTACCGAAGCTATCGTATACGCTTGCGAGGATGTCGATCATCAACTCGTCTGGAATCAACTGACCATTGTCGATATAACCCTTAGCTGTCTTACCAAGTTCTGTACCGTTCTTGATTTCGTTACGAAGTACGTCACCTGTAGAAATGTGACCGAGACCATACTTCTCGATCATCTTGTCGCTCTGTGTGCCTTTACCTGCACCTGGAGCGCCGAAAATTACGATATTTTTCATTTTTACCTTAATATATATATAAAATATTTATGTTGTGTCAGAAACTTAACTATATTTATTAACCCACTTCTGCCCCTTTGGAGACAAAAGAACTGCAAAAACAATTCCAAAGAGAACTGTTACAACGCCTAAGAAAAATAATGCATCCATTTTATGTCCTCCTATTTTTATTGTTATACTTTCGAGTTGTTTTATACTTCCTTTCTTTCTCATCCTTACTTTTGGATATGAAGAACAAACCTGCACAAAAGAAGATTGTTGCCAAAACGCCACTAATTGCATAAAGCAACCACCGCATTTCACCCAAATCCACCATTAAAGATGCGACAAATACAGCAGTCAAGAAGTACTTGGAGACATCCAAGCAATAATCACTTATTTTCTCCCACATGCTTCACCCCCTATTCTTCTACAATGGTGTAGATGTCGCGGAGGTTTCTGCCTTCTTGGTCATAATCCAATCCATATCCTACGATGAAATCGTTAGGGATTTCCATAACAGCATAGTTGATATCAAGATCAACCTTCAAGTTGCCTGGTTTCACGAGGAGGGAACAAACCTCAACGCTGGCTAGGTTCAGCTTCTTCAGGTCTTCAATCATGTGAGCCATGGTGAAACCGGAATCTACGATGTCCTCTACGATAACCACGTGGCGGCCTGCCAAATCCTGGTTCAAACCCATCAGGGTCTTCATGCTGCCCGTAGAGGAGGTACCCTCGTAAGAAGCATACTTCACGAATGAAATCTCGCTTGGCACGGTAATCATTCGCATCAAGTCGGCTGCAAAGATAAATGCGCCGTTCAATACTGCCAGGAAGACAGGTTTCTTGCCTGCATAATCCTTGTTCAGACGGTCTGCTACGACCTGTACTTTCTTCAGAATCTCAGCCTCAGGAATCGATGTCTTGAAGCTCTTATCCTTGATCTTTACTATGCTCATAGTCTGTTCTATAATAATATTTTCTGCAAAATTACGAAAAAAACATGAAACTTCGTGCTTTCATCAACTATTTTTTGTACTTTTGCATGAAAATAACCGTTTATCTGCATGAGTTGACAAATTATCACGACAGTTCGCGCAGATAATACTAAGATTATCAGATAATATGAAGATTTTCACAAGCGCTCAGATTCATGAGTTAGATAAATATACCATTGAGCACGAACCTATCAGTTCGCTCAACCTGATGGAACGTGCAGCCAAAGCGCTGACACGTGCCATAGAAGAGGAATGGTCTAACCGCACTCCAGTGGTCGTTTTCGCCGGTCCGGGAAATAACGGCGGCGATGCGCTTGCTGTGGCGAGAATGCTCAGCGAGGATGGATATGATGTAAGTGTATACCTCTTTAATGTGCAGAATAAACTGTCGGCAGACTGTCTTGCCAACAAGAAGCGTCTGCTGGATGCAAAGAGAGTGAAATTTACTGAGATTACCACTAACCTGGACCCTCCTAAGCTCAATGCAGAAACGCTGGTGGTGGACGGACTCTTTGGAAGCGGGCTCAACAAACCATTGGCTGGCGGATTCGCCGCGATGGTGAAATATATCAACCAGAGTCCTGCCAAGGTAGTAAGCATCGATATCCCTTCGGGACTGATGACCGAGGACAATTCCTATAATATCCATGCCAACATCATCCGTGCCAGTCTGACCCTTACCCTGCAGCAGAAGAAACTGTCGATGCTGATGGCGGATAACCAGCAGTACCTGGGCAGACTGCGCGTTCTCGACATCCGACTTTCCCAGGAATTCATCCAGAATACGGAATGCCGGTGCCGCATACTCGAAGAGAACGACATCCGTCCGCTCCTGAAATCGCGCAGCGACTTTGCCCATAAAGGCAGCATGGGTAATGCGCTGCTCATAGCGGGAAGTTACGGCATGAGCGGCGCTTCTGTATTAGCCACCAAGGCTTGTCTGAGAACAGGTGCGGGCAAGGTTACAGCCCATACCCCAAAACGGAATTATGAAATCATGCAGATTTCGGTACCTGAAGCGGTACTGCAGATGGATGCTGAAGAAACCATATTCAGCGAACCGGTAGATACAGAGATGTTCGATGCGCTGGGCGTAGGTCCCGGATTGGGACAGAACGAAACAACAGCCATCGCCCTCATCGCCCAACTGCGCCGTGCTACCTGTCCGCTCGTCATTGATGCCGATGCGCTCAATATTCTTTCCAGCCACAGGGCGTGGATGCAGCAGTTGCCAAAGAATATCATCATGACACCCCATCCGAAGGAGTTCGACCGGCTTGCCGGCAATGCGAGCAGCAGCTGTACCGAAAGACTGCTGAAGGCAAGCGAACTGGCTGAACGCCTCCAGGCATACATTATATTAAAGGGACATTATTCTGCACTCTGCCACCCTGACGGGAAGATTGACTTCTGCAGTACGGGCAACAGCGGTATGGCTACAGCAGGCAGCGGTGATGTACTGACAGGTATCATCACCGGTCTTCTGGCAAGAGGATACAAACAGGAAGATGCCTGTCGCCTGGGTATGCATCTTCATGGTCTGGCTGGCGATCTTGCTGCTAAAGATCTGGGCAAAGAAAGCCTCATCGCCAGCGACATTATCCAGTATCTTCCGAAAGCATTTCTCAGATTGGAAGAATAATGATCAAGAAATAAGAATATCCATAAAAGTCAGGAGTTCTCGGCTTCTGACTTTTTTACTTGTTTCTGCGCATCATAGAACCTTACTTCCAAGGTTCTCCTCAAATCATCGCGACGGTCCATATTCAACTTTTTGCGGATATGGCAACGCTGGCTGGTGATATTTGATTCACTCTTATTGAGTTCTGCACAAATTTCCTTTAAAGTCCGCCCCTGGAGAATCAGCTTGCATATTTCCTTTTCGCTGAACGTAAGCCCATCACAAACCTAATCCCATGCCACTCTATTCAATTCTTCATTAAACAGATGTTCAGAAGCATGGGTAATAATCTTCTCCCGGACATCAGGAGTCAGACGCTTCATCAGGCTTTCTGCTGCTTCCGGTTGATTATCCTTCAAATCGGCAAGCATATTCAACGCCTTGTTTTCAACCCGAGCCATCCGTTTCGGCTGGCGTAACCCCTTGGTTACAATACTCATATTATATACTGCCACATAAACCAGCATCATGAAACCCAGGAAAATAGTCTTCAGACTGAACAGAACTGACATAAGCGGAATGCTGAACAGGTATATCAGCAACATCGGTATCATACCCACCGTGATGATGGTACAAGTCTTATACAAAGCTTGGCTTAACGCTGTAATAGCCAGGATAAAGACGACAAACAGGTTGCTGACAACGCTCAAATTATCATTAGCCAAACCGAAATTGATGCAAAATACGCTATCAAGAGCCAGTTTGGCGAACATCAGAAGGTAAAGAGAAGAAATACCTTTCACGAAAGCAATCTTCCGTTTCCAGACCAGAAACTGCAGGAGGCAGAACACGAATGTATGCAAACAGCAAAGGCTTAAACCATAAGATTCTTTCATCACCAGAAAGAGCATAATATGATAAGGTATGATGATCAGCTCGCTTATCGTCAGAAGTAGAAAGGCGATAATGCGTCGGCGGTCTACCACACCACAATATAGAGGGCATAAATGATGCTCTACCCTCACAATCAGGTTTACCATGTCATTCTTCAGTTTCATTTCGTTTTGGTTATTTTCTTAAATCTTACTTATACTTTCGTAAGTCAAACGGCTCTTTTTCTAGGAAATTGCCATTTTTAAGGGAATTATTGATTTCGGCTGCAAAAATACAAATTATATCAGAAAAACTTGTACAAATATCAGAAAATCGTGCAACTTTAACGATTTTAAGCATAAATCATGCGTACTATTTTTATATAAAAAACCTTGCCACTTTCAATTTTATTTTGTAATTTTGCACCCGTTAGTAATATCATTAATTCCAATATAAAGATGATGGCAAGATTCATATTCCTCAGTTTCTTCATGCTGGTTGGAGCCTTAGCCCCAACCAAGGCTCAGAACAGTTTCCCATACCCTGCTCTGCCAGACAGTCTGCGAAGCGTAGAGCAACGTGCTGCATACCTGAGCGAGCACTATTGGGACAACTTCAACTTTTCCGACACCCTGGAACTGGCAAACAAGGAGATGGCAGAACAGGGCTTTGTCAACTTCATCGATATTCTGGCACGTTTCGACCAGGAAATAGCCCAGAAGGGGATTGCTGCCTTTACCGCCAAAGCTTACCAGCAGAAGACATCCAAAGAGAAGTTTGAAAGCCTCATCGAGCATTATTATGAGAATCCTGAGTCGCCCATGCACAACGACAGGGTATATGCCCTATTTCTGGAAGACATGGCTAAATCGCCATACTTCGATGAAACCGAGAAAGAAAGAATAGGATTTAAACTGAAACAGGCGAGAAAGAACTTGCCTGGCACACAGGCTACCAATATCAGTTTTATGCTGGAAGACGGCAAGCCTCATCAGTTGAGCGATTACCGGGAAAAGAAGGTTATCTTATATTTCTACGATCCTGACTGCGAGAACTGCCACAAGATATCTGCATGGCTCGACAAACAGACAATACCAGACGGCATCAGTCTGCTCCGCATCGTAGCAGATAACCGATTGAGCACGATTTACGGGCTCAAAGCCATGCCAACCATTTACCTGTTGGATAAAGAGAATAAGGTGATATTAAAAGACTGTACACCAGAACAGCTCATGGAAACGCTAAGGGGAAATGAAAACAACAGATAGTATAATCTCGAAAAAAAGATAAAACAAAAGCGGGAACCCTTTCGGATTCCCGCTCATATCTTGTGTTGTAAAATCTCGAAGATTAGTCGAGGTTAGCCAACTTGTTGTCAGAATGAAGAACATCCTTGATCTTGTGGCTATAGAGGTCAACCATGTACTCACGAGCCTTACCGCAGTACTGACGTGGGTCGAAGTACTCTGGATGAAGAGCCAATGTCTCACGAACACCTGCTGTGAAAGCAAGACGAGAGTCAGAGTCGATATTGATCTTGCAAACAGCGCTCTCAGAAGCCTTAGTCAACTGCTCCTCTGGGATACCAACTGCATCTGGCAACTTACCACCGAACTTGTTGATGATATCAACATACTCCTGAGGAACTGAAGAAGAACCGTGGAGAACGATAGGGAAACCAGGAAGCTGCTCCTCAACTGCTGCCAATACGTCGAATGCCAATGGAGGAGGAACGAGGTGACCAGTCTTAGGGTCACGTGTGCACTGCTCTGGCTTGAACTTGTAAGCACCGTGAGAAGTACCGATAGAGATAGCCAATGAATCAACACCTGTACGTGTAGCGAAATCAACAACCTCCTCAGGCTTTGTATAGTGAGACTCCTCAGCTACTACGTCATCCTCAACACCAGCGAGGACACCGAGCTCACCCTCTACAGTTACACCGAACTGATGAGCGTAGTCAACAACCTTCTTTGTCAAAGCGATGTTCTCCTCGTATGGAAGAGCAGAACCGTCGATCATTACAGAAGAGAAACCGAAGTCTACACAGCTCTTACATGTCTCGAAGCTATCACCGTGATCGAGGTGAAGAACGATCTCAGGATGGTTGCAACCCAACTCCTTAGCATACTCTACAGCACCCTCAGCCAAGTAGCGGAGCAATGTAGGGTTAGCATACTTACGAGCACCCTTAGAAACCTGAAGGATAACTGGTGACTTCAAAGTAGAAGAAGCCTGGATGATAGCCTGGAGCTGCTCCAAGTTATTGAAGTTGAAAGCAGGAACGGCCCAACCGCCCTTGATAGCTCTTGCGAACATTTCCTTAGTGTTCACAAGACCGATTTTCTTGTAATCTACTGCCATAATTTTACTTAATTTATTGTTTAATGAAACATTCTTTTTTTTATATATAATAAGGTGTAGAACTTATGAGGCTCTCTCCTTACCGAGTGCAAATTTACCTTTTTCTTTTGAGACAGCAAAATGATAATTCGATTTTTCGTGTTGCAATCGAGTTAAAAAAGTTAATTCCGTACCAATACCCTACTAACCATAAAGGTTTTGCTAAACGCAGTTAGCAATTTAACATCTTTCTGTCCAACCGTCTGTTACTTCTTGGCAAGTTTATATTCACGAACCGCATAAGCCAGAACGATGACAAATCCTACGAGCGGTACCAGGAAAGGAAGCGTGAAATGAGTACGGTCGGCGATGAGTCCCATCAACAGGAAGCCGCAACCTCCTATTGGCGTCATCATCAGAAGCGAAGAGGCTGTCTTGGTTAGGTTGCCCAAACCCGTGAGGGCGATACTGAAGATGGTAGGGAACATGATGGCCTCGAACATATAGTTGCAAAGCAGGGCTACCAGCGATAGCTTACCCAGATTTGACAGAACTAAAAGTATACAGACAACACACCCCACAGCACAGATCAGCAACATCGTTGTAGCCTTGATTCGGCGCATAATCCAGGAACCAAGGAATCTGCCTACCATAAAGAATGCCAGCGCACAAGTCAGGGCTACGGAAGCCGTGCGGTCGTCCATCCATTTCATGCCCGTTACGAAATTGATGAAATAGGAATTGATTGAAATCTCTGCCACTTCATAGCTCAGCAAAGCCAGAAGTCCAAACACAAACATCTTGTGATGGGAAAAGAGTTTGCTGATATTAGAACCGGCTGCTTCATCTTCTGCTGTTGCCACATGACTGATTTCCGGTAAATCTACACGCGAGAAGACCAGAGCTATCACCAGCACCAGAATACCCAGAATGGTATAAGGCACCACCACATTGCCGCCCTCTTCGGTATGGTTGAAGAGGAACTGACCGATGCAAAGTGTGGCGAAAATGCCACCCAATCCATTAAACGACTGCGATAAGTTCAGTCGGCTGGTAGCTGTTTCCTTGGCACCCAGTTCGGTAACATAAGGATTGGCGGCTGTTTCCAAAAACACCAGACCGCACCCGATAATGAAAAGGCAGAGCAGGAATGCTGAGAAACTGCCCACCGCAGCACCCGGGATAAAGAGCAAAGCGCCAATACCAAAGAGGAGCAGACCGAAGACCACGCCACGGCGATAACCATACCGGTTGATAAAGAAGCCAGCAGGTATTGCCATCAGGAAATAACCCAGATAGGTGGTAACCTGAATAAGGGCGGAATGAGTAATACTGATGTGCAGAGCATTCTGGAAGTGCTTGTTGAGTACATCCAGAATGGCACGAGCGAAGCCCCACAAAAAGAAGAGCGACGTAATGAGAATGAACGGGACAAGATATTTCCTGTCGTTTGTCTGATTTGTTTCTGTCTGTTGTTCTGTTAACATATTCATAAGGCATTCATTTTAGCTGGGAACAAAGGTAAGGCTTTTCGATGGAAATTCCAAACATTCCCAGTATTATTTGTTGTTTATATCAAATAAAATTGTCTTTACTATCAGATGAAATCTCCGTTCATCGACGTTGAACGGCGGTTCAACGTCGATGAATGGCGGTTCAACGTCGATGAACGGACATTCAACGTCGATGAACGAAGATTTTATCCTACTGTAAATACATCTTTAACTAGAAATAGAACGTTTCTGATGTCTATTCAGAGACAACTCTTCCCGTCATTCCTTCGGAATCAAGACGGCTCCCTCCTGTTTCTTTCCATCCATCAGAATTCTCATCGGGTATTCAAAGCGCACATGACGGACATATTGCGTCTCCTCGACAGCCGGCATTGCATCCAGGATTTCCTTATTTACAAAGCCGCCTTCACCGGTATTTGTATCTACTGTAAAGTATCCCACGCCAAAAGAGGTGAGGTTCTGGAAGAAGTGAGTACCTTGGCTTGGATCGATATTGTAATTCTTCAGAGCCACCTCTACGATAACCCGGGCAGCGCTGATATGCGGCCACTTTACAGGTACACCCAGATAATGGTCGCTGGAGCCCCAACGGCCAGGACCTATCAGCACATAGTTCTTGCCGTCAGCAAGGAACTTGCGGTTGATTCGTTCTATATCATCGGCTACATAAAAATTATTCATCGCAGAGAAATGGTCATCATACTTCACATAAACCACATCAACCACATCTTCGCTGATTCCATGACCCAACGAATTGTGCGAACGCAACAGGCAGTCGGAATCAGGGATAGCCTTCACATCTTCATCAAGCATTTCCTTGGCATCGACGATAGGACGAATCTGAAGAAGATAGAATTCGCAGCTCCTGTCATTATTGATATTGCAGGCAAACTCAATCTCCACAGGTCTGCGCATAGCGCCTGCTCCATACTTCATCGACATCTGCAGTATCTCTGGCAAAGGCACTACTCCATGCTGGAGCACACTTGAGAAGGTTATCAGTTTGCGGCCATTCTCATAGACTCCATCATTGATGACCTGATCGTACGGATCGAAAGTAGATGCGATATAGGTAAGACTCTGGTCTTCTACAGCATCCTTCACCCGGAGTTTGAGAATATTAAAGCCATCGTCTACCTTGAAATCATTGCCCACATGCTTCATATCCAGCGCATAGAACTGGGTCTGGGTGTCGCGCAGAGCCAGCTCGGTTTCCGATGTCTGGAGCACCTGATTCGGATGGTAAGGACAAACACGAAGGGTCTGACCTCCATCTACGATATATTTACCCAAGCCCAAGGCAAGACTGGCTATACCCTCTTCAGCCTCTTCATCACCTATCGGATAATAATTGAGCGAACGGAGCACACCGCTCATGGTAGGATAAAACCTTGTACCATAGTCTTTACCCACAACCTGCTGCAAGATAACAGCCATCTTTTCCTGATCGATGACATTGCTCGTAGCAGTCATGTAAGCCTTCGAGTCGCGATAGAACACAGAAGCATAGACACCCTTGATGGCACAGGCCAGCATCTGCAGCATCTGATACTTATCTTCCAGATACGGAATCATATAGGTAGAATAAATACCGGCAAACGGCTGATAGTGGGCATCTTCGAGCAGCGAACTTGAACGGATTGCGATAGGACTCTTGGTTGCCTCAAAGAAGGTGAAGAAGTCGGCTATCAGCGAATCGGACAGCTGGGCATGCAGGAAGTGCTTCAGAATCTCATCGTCGCTAGCATCACTCAAAGCTATCGGATAGAGATTGTTGCTCATCATGAACTCGTCGAAGATATCGGTACAGAGCACCACGGTCTTCGGAATCTGCACGGTGGCATTCTCAAACTGGTTGAACTCAGGATGGCGCTTGATGATGTTGTCGAGGAAGGCTAGTCCCCTACCCTTTCCGCCCAGGGAACCTTCACCGATGCGGGCAAAGTGGGCATACTTGTCAAACTTCATGCGGTCGAAAACAGCCACTACACCGATGTTTTTCATGTGACGATACTGCACGATAGCATCGAAGATAATCTGTCGGTGAGCATCTACATCCTGTAATTTCTCCCAGGTAACATGCTTCAGGAAAGCAGATACAGGGAAGATGGCACGAGCACAAAGCCAACGGCTCATGTGGTTGCGGCTGATATGATAGAGCATGGAATCGTTAGGAATATTGAAGATGTTATCCTGCAATTCCTTCAAACTATGAATGCGCATAATTTCCTCATGAGTCTTAGGATCACGGAATATGAAATCGCCAAAGCCCATGTGCTCTTCCATCAGACGGCGAAGATCTACGCTCATCTTCTTCGAGTTCTTGTCAACAAAGCGGAAACCTTCTGCCTCTGCCTTCGCACGGTTCTCACTTTCAGAACTTTCTATGATAAGCGGAACGAAAGGATCGTTCTTCCTGATATAACGGAAGAGTTGCAAACCTGCATCAGGACATTTCTCGCGACCGAAAGTATCTGTACGATGCTTAGGCTTCTCTTCAGGCATCACCTCATTACCAAAAGCTTTGGCAGCACTCTTTAACGGGAAACGTGCATCGCTGATTACACCCAACGTGTTATCAGAATACTTATCATACAGTTTCTGGGCTTCCTCGTAAGTACGAGCCAAAACCACCTTAGGACGGCCACGCATACGCATGGTAGCCGCATGCCGGTTCAGAGCCTCCTGAGAAAAGTTCTTGCTCTGCTCCAATATATAATTATAAAGATTAGGCAATATAGAACTATAGAAACGGATAGAATCTTCTACCAGGAGAATCATCTGCACGCCTGCTTCCTGTATGTCATGTTCAAGATTCATCTTATCCTCTATCAGCTTGATGATAGAAAGAATAAGATTGGTGTTGCCAAGCCAGCAGAAGACATAATCGAAGATACTCAAGTCTTCATTCTGCATACGCTTGGTAATACCATGAGAGAAAGGCGTAAGAACTACACAATGGATATTGGGAAACTTACCCTTGATGTCGCGCGCTACGTCGAAGGCATCATTATCAGCATTGCCAGGCATGCAAATCACAAGATCAATGACGGTAGAACGCAGCACGGCAGCAGCCTCTTCGGTAGTAGAAACCTGAGTAAAGGTTGGCGGATAG
Source organism: Segatella copri (assembly GCF_015074785.1). Taxonomy (NCBI): domain Bacteria; kingdom Pseudomonadati; phylum Bacteroidota; class Bacteroidia; order Bacteroidales; family Prevotellaceae; genus Segatella; species Segatella copri. Next base: position 3,453,749 of record NZ_CP042464.1, on the reverse strand, counting down.
CGGAGACCCAGCTCCATATATTCATTATATATCTTCTCTTCGATACGTCCATCATCTTCAAGCATGAACGCATCGTAAGGATTGGCTACAATCAATACATTGTAGATACGGCGCATCATCAGATTCACAAACGATACGTCTTTCAAGTAGAATTTATTCCACTCCTGAGGTATATTATTTTCCATAAATGAAGTTAAAGTTTGTGCAAAGATACTGATTTTCTGAGATTTACTTGCATCTTTCAGCATTTTTTTTTATATTTGCGCTATAAAACAAGAAGATATGGTCACAAAATCTTTCATCACAGCCATCTTGGCTATATTCAGCCTGGTTCCATGCTACGGACAAAAGCATCAGCACGGCAAGGCTTCATTTTACTCTAAGAGAGCAACAGGTGCCCGCTCTGCAAGCGGACAGAGAATACATCATGACAGTTTAACATGTGCACATCGGTTTTATCCCTTCGGAACGCATCTCAAGGTTACAAACCTTAGCAATGGCAAGAGTACGATCGTAAAAGTCATCGACAGAGGGCCGTTTGGAAGAGGTAGAATCATTGACCTATCATGGAAGGCTGCAAAAGAAATTGGTATGATTTCACAAGGCGTAGCTTCTGTAAAAGTTGAAATGGTGGAAAACCCGATTCCTTACAAACCAGAGGACACAAAATTGCCTAAGATTGATTTCGAAGTGGCTGAAACTGAATATGAATTTCCTAACAAGTGGGGAACTACTGACAGGAATAAGGATAATCATCACAGCAGTAAAAAAGAAACAAATAAAATTACTTCAAAGGTAATAAATAAAACAGAGCGCCATAAAAGCAAAGAGGTAACAAAGGATGAACTAAAAAAGCACAATACAGATATAGCAAAAAGTAAAGGCGAGAATCATCATTAATTCTCGCCTTTACCTTTTTATATATAACAGAATCCTAAAATAAGATACTATCATACAAATTCATAATCTTACCGGAATATTATCTGGATTTTGTCGGAATATCAAACTGATTAACTTTGGAAATCGTCTTACCGCCGTGTATAACAGAAACACAGAAACAAGCAGTACCATTCTTCAAACGGTTATCAGCCTTGACCATTGCCGTATATCGAATCACATGGCCAGGAGCAATACTTTCTACATGAACACTTGGAGATATGAAAATATGCTTATTGCCGGTAGTCTCAATAACGGCAGGAACTACATCAAATAAAGTGTGAGGTCCGTTATTTCGGATTTCAAAAATAACCTTGGCTGTTTCATTCCGATTCAAAGTATTGTCCTCATTTGAATCGACAAAACGGGCATTCATTATTTCCAAAGATGAGGAATAAGCATAATTCTGACCAAGTTCTTCCAGTGTAGAACTAGGAATAGTGGCAACAGGCTGCTGAGCACTATAACTTCCGGTATAATCCCTATCATTGAAATCATAAATCCTATCATCTCCCGAATTAGTTGAATCAAAGATTTCGTCATTGGAATAAACAGGTGAAGATTGCTGATAAACTCCATCCTGATAAGAGTGATGATCACGGTGTGATCTATCTCGATAAACAGATTCTCTTTGCTGCTGGGATTTCTGGTCAGCCTGACTACCAATTGCCGCTCCAACGGCAGCACCACCAGCCATGCCAATGATAGTACCCATATCTGAACCTCTAGGACCACCAGACAAGCCACCGATAGCAGAACCAAGAATAGAACCAAATGTGGCACCAGCATAAGCACCACTTCCCGTATAAGTATCGCAGCTACTCAACAGCAAAGAAGAGCAAGCTACTAAAAGCATAATATTTTTCATCTTCATTAAGCTTTAAATTTCTGCTGCAAAGATACAAAGAACTAAAAGAATAAAATCAAAAAAATCCCTAATAATGATTAGGAAAAACCCTAAAAGAGCAGATAGTTTTGAAAAAGGGACAAAAAAAGCGCCCTTGTCAAGACAAGGACGCTAAATTTATCTGAGATGATTGAAAATTATTCAGCCTTTGGAGCCTCCTCAGTTGCAGGAGCCTCAGTCTCAGCTACAGGAGCCTCTTCAGCCTTTGTTGCCTTACGACTACGACGAGTCTTCTTAGCAGCAGCCTTCTGAGTCTTAGCCATATTCTCATCAAAGTCAACGAGCTCGATGAAAGCAATCTCAGCTGCATCACCCTGACGGGTACCCAACTTGATTACGCGAGTGTAACCACCTGGACGGTTAGCTACCTTCTCAGCAACCTCACCGAAGAGAGCCTTAACTGCATACTTATTCTGAAGATAACGGAAAACTACACGACGTGAAGTTGTTGTATCGTTCTTAGAACGAGTAATCAATGGCTCAACATACTTTTTAAGAGCCTTTGCCTTTGCGAGGGTCGTAGTGATTCTTTTGTGCTCGCTCAAGATAAGTGATGAAGCCATGTTAGCCAACATCGCGTTACGATGAGAAGCAGTACGACCTAAATGGTTGAATTTCTTATTATGTCTCATTTTTGTTTTTGCTTTTTGGACTACGAACCTTTAAGATTCCTTGTCTAATTTATACTTTGAAATATCAGTTCCAAAAGACAGATTCAGACTCTCGAGCAAATCATCAAGCTCTGAGAGCGATTTCTTACCAAAGTTACGGAACTTCAAGAGGTCAGTCTTGTTAAACTGAACCAAATCACCAAGAGTCTCAACATCAGCTGCCTTCAAGCAGTTGAGGGCACGAACACTAAGATTCATGTCTACGAGACGAGTCTTAAGCAACTGGCGCATATGAAGAACCTCTTCATCAAACTCCTGATTGCTCTCCTGATCCTGAGTCTCAAGAGTAATCTTCTCATCAGAGAAGAGCATGAAGTGATAAATAAGAATCTTCGCTGCCTCTTTCAGTGCATCCTTTGGACTAATGGAACCATCTGTTGTAATTTCAAGCACGAGCTTATCATAGTCGGTCTTTTGCTCAACACGATATGGTTCTACAGAGTACTTTACATTACGAATAGGGGTGTAGATGGAATCGATTGGGAGAACGTTAACGTCAGTGCAGAATTGACGATTCTCATCAGCAGGAACATAACCGCGTCCCTTATTAATAGTCAAATCGATCTGCATCGAAGCTTTGGCATCTAAATGACAAATCACCAAATCAGGGTTTAACACTTCAAATCCAGTCAGATACTTACCGATATCACCTGCTTTGAATTCTGTAGAATTCTCAACGGTGATACTAACTTTCTCATTCTCGAATTCTTCTACTACTTGCTTGAATCGAACTTGTTTGAGATTCAAGATAATGTTAGTAACATCTTCCTTTACACCAGGAACTGAAGAGAACTCATGCTCAACACCCGCAATGCGGATCGTGTTAACAGCATAACCCTCCAATGATGAAAGGAGAATGCGGCGCAAGGCGTTACCAATGGTAACACCGAAGCCAGGCTCCAAAGGACGGAATTCAAACTTACCGAACTTGTTATCAGCCTCTAACATTACTACTTTATCAGGTTTTTGAAATGCTAATATCGCCATTAATGTAATGATTTATTTAGAGTACAACTCAACGATTAACTGCTCCTTAATATTCTCTGGAATGTCGGCACGCTCTGGCTTGTGCAAGAACTTACCGCTCTTTGAATTATCGTCCCACTCAATCCATGGGTACTTGCTATGATTGAAACCTGCAAGAGCTGCTTCGATAACCTCGAGAGACTTAGACTTCTCACGAACACCAACAACCATACCAGGCTTAACTGCGAATGAAGGGATATTAACTACCTTACCATCAACAACGATGTGCTTGTGACCAACCAACTGACGCGCAGCAGCACGTGTTGGAGCGATACCAAGACGGAAAACAACGTTATCAAGACGGCACTCGAGATTCTGAAGAAGAACCTCACCAGTAATACCATCAGCCTTAGCAGCCTTATCAAACATATTACGGAACTGACGCTCTAATACACCATAAGTGTACTTAGCTTTCTGCTTCTCTGCCAACATGACACCGTACTCAGACATCTTACGACGACGGTTATTGCCATGCTGTCCAGGAGGGAAGTTTCTCTTGGACAAAACTTTGTCAGCGCCGAAGATTGGCTCACCAAAACGACGCGCAATTTTAGATTTCGGACCTATATATCTAGCCATAATATTATATAAATGCTATATTGTTTGTATCTTAATTAATAATGCTAACCTCAAGCGTTATACACGACGACGCTTTGGAGGACGGCAACCATTGTGTGGTAATGGAGTTACGTCAACGATTTCAGTAACCTCGATACCTGCACCGTGAATAGCACGGATAGCAGACTCACGACCATTACCTGGACCCTTAACATAAGCCTTAACCTTACGAAGACCAAGATCAAAAGCGACCTTTGCACAATCCTCTGCAGCCATCTGAGCAGCATAAGGAGTATTCTTCTTAGAACCACGGAAACCCATCTTACCAGCAGAAGACCAAGAAATGATCTGACCCTCATTGTTAGCAAGAGATACAATAATGTTATTGAATGAGCTATGAACGTGAAGCTGACCGATAGCGTCAACGCGTACATTTCTCTTCTTAGATGTTGCTTTTTGCTTTGCCATAATTAATTTCCTCCTTCAGAATTACTTAGTAGCCTTCTTCTTATTAGCAACAGTCTTCTTCTTACCCTTACGTGTACGAGCATTATTCTTTGTGCTCTGACCGCGAACTGGAAGACCATTACGATGTCTAACTCCACGATAGCAACCAATATCCATCAGTCGCTTAATGTTCATCTGGATCTCTGAACGGAGATCACCTTCAACTTTGAACTCAGCGCCGATAATTTCACGGATCTTAGCTGCCTGGTCATCAGACCACTCGCTAACCTTCAGGTCACGGTTTACACCGGCCTTATCCAATATCTTTGCTGAACTACTTCGACCAATACCGTAGATATAGGTCAATGCGATTTCGCCACGCTTATTCTGGGGCAAATCTACTCCAACAATTCTTATTGCCATTGTTTAAATAAATAATTAAAAAATTAATACCTTTCGTTTAAAGCGGTGCAAAAGTACAACTATTTTTTGAAATAACGGCACTTTTACAATACTTTAACATTAACCCTGACGTAATTTCATCTTAGGGTTCTTCTTGTTGATAACGAACAGACGACCTTTACGACGAACGATCTTACAGTCTGCTGAACGCTTCTTTAATGATGCTCTTGTCTTCATAACCTTATATATGATTATTATTTGTATCTAAAAACAATTCTACCTTTGGTAAGGTCATATGGACTCATCTCCACCTTTACCTTATCACCAGGTAAAATCTTGATGTAATGCATTCTCATCTTACCAGAGATATGAGCTGTGATGTCAACTCCATTCTCTAATTCTACTCGGAACATCGCATTTGACAATGCTTCTACAATTGTTCCATCTTGCTCAATAGCGGCTTGTTTTGCCATAATATAAATATTTGTCCTTCTTAATGTTAAACTTCTACGAATGAAGATAAAATTGTGCTTTATCTTTTCGAGCAACTTTGTGCCATCACTATCAGATAAAAATCATAATTAGATGACATATTAGCGGGAAAAGGCTCTCCAAGTGGATGAGGAATTACCTATCCAAATGGAGAGTCGTCTCACATAATATAGTAAATTCAAGTCAGCTTTACTTTAAGATGAAGTAAAACTGCACTCTGAATAATTTCATCTTCTGTCTTCAGAAATTTCTCATTTCAAAAGAAAAAGATTAATATGCAGCAACACCACCCTGACGCGTATGGCCTGAATTTAAAAGACCATCATAGTGGCGCATAAGCAAATGACTCTCGATTTGTTGTAATGTGTCAATGACAACACCAACCAAAATCAATAGAGATGTACCTCCAAAGAATTGAGAGAAAGCTTGCTGTACATCGAGAAGTCCTGCTAATGCAGGCATGATTGCAATAAACGCAATAAATAACGAACCTGGTAAAGTAATACGAGACATTACGGTATCAATGTACTCAGCTGTATCCTTTCCTGGTTTTACGCCAGGAATGAAACCATTGTTACGTTTCATATCCTCAGCCATCTGAGTAGGATTCAATGTAATAGCTGTATAGAAATAAGTAAATGCAATAACCAAGATTACATAAACAACATTATATAGCAAACTACGATTATCCATCAACTGCTGAACAACACTACTAGCATTTTCAGACTGATAGCGAACTATTGCCAATGGAATAAACATTAAAGCCTGTGCAAAGATGATAGGCATTACGTTAGCTGCAAAAAGCTTCAAAGGAATGTACTGACGCGCACCACCATATTGCTTATTTCCAACCAAACGTTTAGCATACTGTACAGGAATCTTACGTGTACCTTGTACCAAAAGTATTGAAGCACAAACTACAGCATAAAGGATAAGAATCTCTACAATGAACATGATAAGACCACCACCAGAAATTGCCTGCAAACGAGAAGTTACCTCCTGAACGAAAGCCTGTGGCAAGCGGGCGATAATACCAATCATAATAATAAGAGAGATACCATTACCTACTCCCTTGTCAGTGATACGCTCACCTAACCAAAGGATAAACATACTACCTGCAGCCAAGATAATTGTTGCCGGTATCATGAATACCGTCCAACTAATACCTGTGGCTAGAGCATTGGCAGCCTGCATTTTCAAATTCAAAAGGTAACTAGGAGCCTGAAAGACCAAAATGGCCACAGTCAGGACTCTAGTATACCATTGTATTTTTTTGCGGCCGCTCTCGCCCTCGCGCTGCATCTTCTGGAAATAAGGTACAGCAACAGCAAGAAGCTGCATAACGATTGAAGCTGAGATATAAGGCATAATTCCTAGTGCAAAGATAGATGCATTGGAAAATGCACCACCAGAGAACATGTCCAATAGCGACATAAGACCGCCAGAGGTCTGCGACTGAAGTTTTTCCAACATGCCCGGATTGATACCTGGAAGTACCACAAACGAGCCAAAACGGTAAATAGCCGTAAACAGAAGAGTAATGAGGAGTCTCTGACGGAGATCCTCTATCTTCCAACAGTTCTTTAGTGTCTCAATAAACTTTTTCATTTACTTAGATTATAGTTGCGTTACCACCTACTGCCTTGATTGCTTCTTCGGCAGTCTTTGAGAAAGCATTAGCTTCAACTTCCAATTTTGCTTTAAGTTCACCGTTACCGAGAACCTTTACAAGCTCCTTGCCGTTTGTGAGGCCAGCAGCCTTAAGTTCCTCAATACCGATTTTAGTAAGGTTCTTTGCTTCAGCAAGAGCCTGAAGAGTTGAAAGGTTTACTGCGAAGTACTCCTTATGGTTGATATTCTTAAAACCAGCCTTTGGAACACGACGCTGCAATGGCATCTGACCACCTTCGAAACCAATCTTTCTCTTATAACCAGAACGAGCCTTGGCACCCTTATGACCACGTGTTGAAGTACCACCGAGACCAGAACCTGGGCCACGACCAATACGACGACGTGAATGGGTAGAACCTGCAGCAGGTTTCAAATTATTTAATTTCATAATCGTTCCTAATTTAAAAAGATTAATTAATCAACTACACTTACGAGGTGATGAACCTTACGGATCATACCACGGTTGCTAGGAGTATCCTCTACCTCAACAACCTGAGAAATCTTGTGGAGACCAAGACAAGCGAGAGTACGCTTCTGATCTACTGGAGCACCGATTTTACTCTTAATCTGCTTGATTTTAATTGTTGCCATATTCGATTTTTCCTAATTAACCGTTAAATACTTTATCCATACTGATACCACGCTCACCTGCTACAGTATAAGCATCACGCATCTCTGCAAGAGCTGCGATAGTAGCCTTCACAAGGTTATGGGCATTTGAAGAACCCTTAGACTTAGCGATGACATCCTTGATACCTACGCTCTCAAGTACTGCACGCATAGCACCACCGGCCTTCAAACCAGTACCGGCAGCAGCTGGCTTAATAAGAACCTTAGCACCACCAAATGAAGTTTCAACCTCATGAGGTACAGTACCCTTGAGTACAGGAACCTTTACCAAGTTCTTCTTAGCAGCTTCAGTACCCTTTGCGATAGCAGCAGTAACCTCACCTGCCTTACCAAGGCCGTAGCCGATTACGCCATTACCGTCACCTACAACGACGATAGCAGCGAATGTGAAAGTACGACCACCCTTAGTAACCTTAGTTACACGGTTGATAGCAACCAAGCGATCCTTAAGTACTTCTTCGTTATTTACTTTTACTTTATCCATTGCCATAATCGTTTAAAATTTAAGACCACCATTACGAGCACCTTCAGCCAACTGCTTTACACGACCATGGTAAAGGTAACCATTACGGTCGAAAACTACTGCCTCAACGCCAGCAGCCTTAGCCTTCTCAGCAATGAGCTCGCCAACCTTAGTTGCCTGCTCCTGCTTAGGCATCTTCTCCAAACCGAGTGAAGAAGCTGATGCAAGTGTAGTGCCTGTCAAATCGTTAATAACCTGAGCGTAAATCTGCTTGTTAGAGCGGAATACACTAAGACGTGGACGCTCAGCTGTACCGTTCACACTCTTACGAATGCGGAACTTTATCTTAATTCGTCTTTCTACTTTCTTTGTTGTCATAATCGTAAATAATTAAAATTACTTAGCTGAAGCACTCTTACCAGACTTTCTGCGAATAACTTCACCCTTAAAGAGAATACCCTTACCTTTATAAGGCTCAGGCTTGCGGAAAGAACGAATTTTTGCACAAACGAGTCCCAACAACTGCTTGTCGCAAGACTCCAATGTCAAGATTGGGTTCTGGTTTCTTTCAGACTTAGTCTCAACCTTAATCTCCTTAGGCAACTGGATGAAAATAGGGTGAGTGTAACCCAAAGCAAACTCAATGATATTACCCTGGTTAGAAACACGATAACCAACACCTACCAATTCCAAAACCTTTGTATAACCAGCGCTTACACCAACAACCATGTTGTTAACGAGAGAGCGATACAAACCGTGGAAAGCCTGCTTCTGCTTAATATTTACAGGACTATTTTCATCGATTTCAAAGCTAATCTGACCATCTGCATTATTAAACTTGATAGATGGATCAATCCACTGAGAAAGTTCACCCTTAGGGCCCTTTACTGTACAAACATGAGAAGTCTCATCATAGTTTACAGTAACACCTGCAGGGATACTAATTGGCAATTTTCCTATTCTAGACATATAAAAGCCTCCAATTAATAAATATAGCAAAGAACCTCGCCACCGATCTTAAGATCAGAAGCTTCTTTGTCTGTCATTACACCTTTGGATGTAGATAAGATTGCAATACCTAATCCGTTAATAACTCTTGGCATGTCCTTGTAACCGGTATACTTACGCAAACCTGGAGTTGACACGCGCTTCAAACACTTGATAGCGTTTTGCTTTGTAGTTGGGTTGTACTTCAAGGCAACCTTAATTGAGCCCTGAGGACCATCCTCTACAAACTTGTAATTGAGGATGTAACCTTTCTCGAAGAGGATCTTAGTGATCTCTTTCTTCAAGTTAGACGCAGGAACTTCTACAACACGGTGATGAGCCATGATTGCATTTCTGAGTCTTGTCAGATAATCTGCTATTGGATCTGTCATAAAATATAAATGTTTAATTAATCGGGACTACCCCGACAATATTAAATAAAAAAATATTCTTACCTTTGAAAGGATTACCAGCTAGCCTTCTTTACACCTGGAATCAAACCAGCAGAAGCCATCTCACGGAACTGGATACGAGAAATACCGAACTGACGGATATAACCCTTTGGACGACCAGTAATCTTGCAACGATTGTGAAGACGGATTGGGTTTGCATTCTTAGGGATAGCCTGAAGCTTACGAGCTGCCTCGTATGCTTCGGCTGGATCATTAGAAGTTGCAATAATCTTTTTCAGTGCTTCGCGCTTTTCAGCGTAACGAGCTACAAGCTTTGCACGCTTAACCTCGCGAGCTTTCATTGATTCTTTTGCCATATCACTTAATCTTTATTTGCGTTCTTGAATGGAAGACCAAAAGCCTTCAAAAGAGCAAAACCTTCTTCATCAGTCTTAGCTGTTGTTACGAAGGTAATATTCATACCCTGAATACGATCAATCTCATCGATATTAATCTCAGGGAAGATAATCTGCTCTGTGATACCTAATGTATAGTTACCACGACCATCAAACTTGCTCTCAATACCCTTGAAGTCGCGAATACGAGGAAGAGAAACACGAACGAGCTTCTCCAAGAACTCGTACATACGCTCACGACGCAATGTTACCATAACACCGATAGGCATCTTCTTACGAAGCTTGAAGTTTGCAATATCCTTTTTAGAATATGTAGCAACAGCCTTCTGACCGGTGATAGCAGTAATCTCATTGATTGCTACATCAACAATTTTCTTGTCCTGAGTAGCATCACCAAGACCCTGATTGATGACAATCTTCTTCAATACTGGAATCTCCATAGCTGAAGAGTAGTTGAACTGCTTCTGAAGAGCAGGAGCGATTGTCTCCTTATATACTTTCTTTAACTGTGCTGTATCCATTACTTGATTTCCTCCCCTGACTTTTTAGCGATGCGAACAACGTTTTTACCCTCATGCTTGATAGCAACACGAGTAGCCTTGCCACTCTTAGGATCAATCAAACTCAAATTTGAGATATGAATAGGAGCCTCCTGCTTAACAATACCTCCCTGAGGATTCTTAGCAGATGGCTTAGTGCTCTTAGAAACCATGTGCACACCTTCTACGATAGCACGGTTCTCCTCAACGAGGACCTTAAGCACCTTACCAGTCTTGCCCTTATCTGCACCGGCAATAACGATAACGGTATCGTCTTTCTTAATATGTAACTTACTCATTACTTCTTACTTTTTAAATATTAAAGAACCTCAGGTGCCAAAGAAACGACTTTCATATTTACTGCACGAAGCTCACGAGCAACAGGACCGAAGATACGGCTACCACGAAGCTCACCTGCATTGTTAAGCAATACACAAGCGTTGTCATCGAAACGGATGTAAGAACCATCTGCACGACGAATTTCCTTCTTTGTGCGAACAATCAAAGCCTTTGATACTGCACCCTTCTTCAAATCACTTGATGGGATAACGTTCTTGACTGCAACAACAATAACGTCACCAACGCTAGCGTAACGACGGCCTGTACCACCGAGAACTCGAATGCAAAGAGCCTCACGAGCACCGCTGTTATCACATACTGTAAGTCTTGATTCAGTCTGTATCATAATTACTTAGCTTTTTCAACAATTTGTACTAATCTCCATCTCTTTGTCTTAGACAGAGGACGAGTCTCCATGATCATAACAGTATCACCTACGTTAGCCTCATTATTCTCGTCATGTGCATGGTACTTCTTTGTCTTCTGGACAAATTTACCATAAATAGGGTGCATCTCCTTGAACTTAGCTGCAATAACAATGGTTTTATCCATCTTGTTGCTAATAACAACACCCTGTCTTACTTTTCTTAAATTTCTTGTTTCCATCTGGACCATTATTATTTGTTAAGTTCTCTCTGACGAAGTTCAGTTTTCATACGTGCAATATCACGACGAGCAACCTTAATCTCTGATGGATTCTCAAGTGGAGTTACATTATGATTGATCTTCTTCTTGTTCAAAGCATCAACAGCTGCCTCCAACTTCTCAACCAATTCTTTGGTCTCGATATTTTTAATTTCTGCAATCTTCATAATTAAGCGTTTTTATCGTAATCACGTCTAACAATAAACTTAGTCTTAACAGGAAGTTTCTGAGCGCAAAGGCGAAGACCTTCTTTTGCAATATCGAAACTAACTCCTTCAACTTCGAAGAGAATTCTACCTGGTGTAACAGGTGCAACCCATCCTGCTGGATCACCCTTACCTTTACCCATACGGACATCAGCAGGCTTGCGAGTGATTGGCTTATCAGGGAAAATTCTAATCCAGACCTGACCTTGACGGTTCATATAGCGGTTCAATGCTACACGAGCTGCCTCAATCTGACGACTATCGATCCACTTTGATTCAAGAGTTTTGATACCAAAAGAACCGAAAGCCAATTGTGTACCTCTGTGAGCGTTGCCTTTGTTGCCACGACCATCTTGAGGTCTTCTATATTTAACTCTTTTTGGCTGTAACATGATAGCTTTCTAAAATTTAACGGTTATTGTTTCTTTTACGATTACCACCACGGTTGTTAGAGCGACCGTTACCACGGTTGTTGCTCTTATTGTCCTGTGAGAAGTTTGGAGTAAGATCAGCCTTACCATAAACCTCACCACGGCAAATCCAAACCTTAATACCAAGCAAACCTACCTTTGTAAGTGCCTCGCACTGGCAGTAGTCGATGTCTGCGCGGAATGTATGAAGAGGAGTACGACCCTCTTTGTACATTTCTTTACGTGCCATTTCAGCACCATTCAGACGACCTGTAATCTGTACCTTGATACCCTCAGCACCAGCACGCATGGTGTTAGCAACTGCCATCTTGATAGCGCGACGATAAGCAATCATGTGCTCAATCTGAGTCGCAATATTCTTACCAACGATAGTAGCATCAAGTTCAGGCTTTTTAACCTCGAAGATGTTGATCTGAATATCTTTCTTATAAAGCTTCTTCAACTCTTCCTTCAACTTATCTACATCCTGACCACCTTTACCAATGACAATACCTGGACGGGCTGTACAAATAGTAATGGTAACAAGTTTCAATGTACGTTCGATAATAATACGAGAAATGCTTGCTTTAGCAAGACGCTCGTTAAGATACTTACGGATTTTCTGATCCTCAACGAGGTTATCACCGAAGTTCTTACCACCGAACCAATTTGAATCCCAACCACGGATAACACCAAGTCGGTTACTAATCGGATTAACTTTCTGTCCCATTCTACTTAATTATTTTTCGTCATTAGTTTTTGCATCAACAAAAAGAGTTACATGGTTAGAACGCTTACGAATTCTATAACCACGACCCTGTGGTGCAGGTCTCATACGTTTCATTGTAACGCCTTCGTCAACGAAGACCTTACTGATATAAAGCTCACCGTCTTCAGCCTTGCGATTATTCTTAGCTTCCCAGTTAGCGATAGCTGAACGAAGTAATTTCTCTACATCAGCTGATGCCTGCTTCTTAGAGAAGCGAAGTACTCCGAGTGCACGGTTAACCTCCATACCACGAATCATGTCTACTACATAGCGCATCTTACGTGGAGAAGAAGGAACGCCTACCAACTTTGCGAAGTACAAGTTTTTACGGGCTTCTTTCAATTTCTCAGCCGCAATATGTTTTCTTGCTCCCATTATTTACTTAAATTTTAAATGGTTTAACCCTTAGCTTACTTTCTGTTACCAGAGTGACCGCCAAAGCGACGTGTTGGAGCAAACTCTCCAAGCTTGTGGCCAACCATATTCTCTGTAACATAAACAGGGATAAATTTGTTACCGTTATGAACTGCAACAGTATGTCCTACGAAATCAGGAGATATCATTGAAGCTCTAGCCCATGTCTTAACAACATTCTTCTTGCCACTCTCGTTCATAGCGAGAATCTTCTTCTCGAGAGAAACGTTGATGTATGGACCTTTTTTAAGTGAACGACTCATAATTTACTCTTTATTTTTTGTTAGCTCTTTCGATAATATACTTGTTAGAAAGCTTCTTAGGTGCGCGAGTCTTAAGACCCTTAGCGTACAAGCCCTTACGTGAACGTGGGTGACCACCACTCTGGCGACCTTCACCACCACCCATTGGGTGATCAACAGGGTTCATAACAACACCACGGTTGTGTGGACGACGACCCAACCAGCGTGAGCGACCAGCCTTACCAGACTGCTCAAGTGCGTGGTCTGAGTTACCAACACTACCAACTGTAGCCTTACAAGCACTCAAAATCTGGCGTGTTTCACCAGAAGGGAGCTTAATTACACAATAACTGCCCTCACGAGAAGTCAACTGAGCAAAATTACCAGCCGAACGAACCAACAAAGCACCCTGACCAGGACGCAACTCGATGTTGTGGATCACTGTACCTACAGGGATGTTTGCCAAAGGAAGACAGTTACCAATCTCAGGAGCAGCATCTGCACCTGACATCAAAGTAGCGCCTACCTGAAGTCCGTTAGGAGCAATAATGTAACGTTTTTCACCATCAGCATAGTAAAGCAATGCGATACGAGCCGAACGGTTTGGATCGTACTCGATTGTCTTAACAACTGCTGGAACACCATCTTTCTCACGTTTGAAGTCGATTAAACGATACTTCTGCTTGTGACCACCGCCAATGTAGCGAACGGTCATCTTACCGGTGTTGTTTCGACCGCCGGTAGAACGTTTACCGTAAACGAGAGACTTCTCTGGCACGGATGCAGTAATATCCTCGAACGTGCCAATAACTTTGTGTCTTTGACCCGGAGTAACCGGTTTTAATTTACGTACTGCCATTTTTTATTTTAAATATTGCTGTAAAAATCAATTGTATCGCCCTCCTTAAGAGTAACGATTGCCTTCTTGAACGCATTCTTCTGACCCTTAACAAGACCTGCCTTTGTATAACGGGCAGAGCGCTTGCCAGCGTAACGAATAGTGTTCACGTCAACTACTGTAACATTATACAGACTCTCAACTTCCTTCTTAATCTCGAGCTTATTAGCCTCAGGACGAACAACGAAGCCATAGCGGTTAGGCTGCTTGTCTGTAATCTTGGTCATCTTCTCAGTAACCAATGGTTTGATAATAAATGCCATATTCTAATATCTCCTTTTTACTTTGTTAAGATTTGGTCGATAGTCTCGAGCGACTTTTCTGTAATCACTACAACATCAGCATTCAAAACTTTATACGAATTGACGTTTGATGCGAGGATAACTTCAGCACGCTGCAAGTTACGAGCAGACAAATATACGTTTTTATTTGATTCTGGCAAAACAAAGAGCACTTTTTTGCCCTCAATTTTGAGATTCTTAATAATACTTAAGAATTCTTTAGTCTTTGGAGCCTCAAATGTAAAGTCTTCCAACATTACAATTGCGCTTTCCTGTGCCTTATAAGACAGAGCAGACTTACGAGCAAGAATCTTTACTTTTTTGTTGAGCTTGAAGCGGTAATCACGTGGTTTAGGACCAAAAACGCGAGCACCACCTACGAGTACAGGTGAGTTAATATCACCACGGCGAGCACCGCCGCCGCCCTTCTGACGACCAAGCTTACGAGTAGAACCGCTCATCTCGCTTCTCTCCTTAGACTTAGCTGTACCCTGACGCTGGTTAGCGAGATACTGCTTTACGTCAAGATAGAGAACGTGATCGTTAGGCTCAATGCCGAAGACTGCATCATTAAGAGCTACCTTGCGGCCGGTCTCCTGACCTTTGATATCTAATACGCTAACTTCCATTATTTCTCAATTAAAACAGTTGAACCTTTGCATCCAGCGAAAGAACCCTTAACAATAAGAAGATTCTGCTCTGGAATTACCTTTAACACCTGAAGGTTCTGAGTTGTAACTCTGTCACCTCCCATTTGGCCGCCCATGCGCATACCCTTGAATACCTTTGCAGGGTAAGAACAAGCACCAATAGATCCCGGCTTACGAGCGCGGTCATCCTGACCGTGAGTAGACTGACCTACACCACCGAATCCGTGACGCTTAACAACGCCCTGGAAGCCTTTACCCTTTGATGTACCAATTACATCAACGAACTTGCAATCGTTGAAGATTTCAACTGTAATTGTGTCACCGAGGTTGTACTCCTCATCAAACTTGAACTCGGCCAAGTGCTTCTTAGGTGTTGTGCCTGCCTTCTTGAAGATTCCCATCATAGGCTGAGAAGTACGCTTCTCCTTTGCCTCTTCGAAACCTAACTGATAAGCCTTGTAACCATCCTTTTCTACAGTTTTCACCTGGGTTACAACACAAGGACCTACTTCGATAACAGTGCACGGAATATTCTTACCGTCGGCACTGAAAACGGATGTCATTCCGATTTTCTTTCCAATTAATCCTGGCATTTCAATTTAATTTAAATAATTAGACTTTGATTTCTACTTCTACACCACTTGGCAATTCAAGCTTCATCAAGGCATCAACTGTCTTAGCTGTTGAGCTATAGATGTCAATGAGACGCTTGAAATCTGAGAGCTGGAACTGCTCGCGAGACTTCTTGTTAACGAAAGTACTGCGGTTTACAGTAAAAATACGCTTGTGCGTTGGCAATGGAATAGGACCACTAACAATAGCGCCTGTTGCCTTTACAGCCTTCACAATCTTCTCAGCTGACTTGTCAACCAACTGGTGGTCGTAAGACTTCAGCTTAATTCTGATTTTCTGACTCATTTTTAAAATTAAGTTATTATTATATGAATTATATAGTCTAATGGAAGAAGAGGTACGCTGCTTAAGAGTCATTCGCTAAGCAGCGCCTCATCTTACCGTTATTCTTTGTTATTAAAGGAGTTCTGCGTGACCCTTAACCTCCTCCAACACAGCCTTAGCAATTGTTGAAGAAAGAGGTGCATGATGATCGTACTCCATAGAACTTGTTGCACGACCAGAAGTGATAGTACGCAAAGCTGTTACATAACCGAACATCTCAGCCAATGGAACCATTGCCTTTACGATGCGAGCACCGCTACGACCTTCTTCCATACCCTGAACGAGACCACGGCGCTTGTTCAAGTCACCGATTACGTCACCCATGTTCTCTTCTGGAGTAACAACCTCTACCTTCATGATAGGCTCCATCAAAACAGGACCAGCCTTAGGGCAAAGTACCTTGAAAGCCTGATGTGCTACCAACTCGAATGACAACTGGTCAGAGTCAACTGGGTGGAAGCTACCATCGGTCAAAGTCACCTTCAAACCTGTCATTGGGAAGCCACCGAGTACACCATTTGACAAGCAATCAGCGAAGCCCTTCTGTACAGATGGGATGAATTCCTTAGGAACGTTACCACCCTTAACCTCGTTGATGAACTGCAAGTCGCCTTCCTTGTAATCCTCATCCTTAGGACCGATGGTTACATCGATACAAGCGAACTTACCGCGACCACCAGACTGCTTCTTATAAGTTTCACGGCTCTGAGCTGTCTTAGTGATAGCCTCCTTGTAGTTAACCTGAGGCTTACCCTGATTACACTCAACCTTGAACTCACGCTTCAAACGGTCGATGATGATATCCAAGTGGAGCTCACCCATACCAGAGATAATTGTCTGACCGCTCTGCTCGTCTGTACGAACTGTGAAGGTTGGATCCTCCTCAGCCAACTTAGCGAGACCATTATCCATCTTAGCGATATCTGCCTGGCTCTTTGGCTCTACTGCGATAGAAATCACAGTATCAGGGAATGTCATAGACTCCAATACGATTGGGTGTTCCTCGTCACAGAGTGTATCACCTGTACGGATATCCTTGAAACCTACACCCGCACCGATATCACCAGCATCGATAGACTCCATTGGGATTTCCTGCTTAGAGTTCATCTGGAACAGACGGCTGATACGCTCGCGCTTGCCAGAACGTGGGTTGTAAACATAAGAACCAGCAACGACCTTACCTGAGTAAACGCGGAAGAATACCAAGCGGCCCATGAATGGGTCAGTAGCAATCTTAAATGCGAGAGCAGATGTTGGTTCATCCTCAGATGGTTTACGATCCTCTTCCTCCTCTGTATCAGGGTTAGTACCGATGATATTTGGAGTATCCATTGGTGAAGGCAAGAATGCACATACATAGTCGAGCAATGGCTGAACACCCTTGTTCTTGTATGAAGAACCGAGCAACATTGGACAGCACTCCATAGCACAGCAACCCTTACGGATAGCTGCAAGAAGCTTTTCTTCTGGAATATCCTTACCATCGAGATAAAGTTCCATAACCTCATCATCGAAGTTTGCAGCACCCTCAAGGAGCTTATCACGCCACTCAGCAGCCTCGTCAGCCAAGTCTGCAGGGATTTCCTCAACATCATACTCAGCACCCATAGTCTCATCGTGCCAAAGGATAGCCTTCATCTTAATGAGGTCAACTACACCCTTGAAGTTCTCCTCTGCACCAATAGGAATCTGAATAGCAATTGGATTAGCGCCTAAGATATCCTTCATCTGCTGAACTGTCTCGAAGAAGTTAGCACCAGAACGGTCCATCTTGTTTACATAACCGATACGAGGTACATTATACTTATCAGCCTGACGCCATACAGTCTCAGACTGTGGCTGAACACCATCAGCTGCAGAATATGTAGCAACAGCACCATCAAGTACACGGAGAGAACGCTCAACCTCAGCAGTGAAGTCAACGTGTCCCGGAGTATCGATCAAGTTGATCTTATAAGACTTACCGAGATAGTTCCAATTACAAGTAGTAGCCGCAGAAGTGATAGTAATACCACGCTCCTGCTCCTGGGCCATCCAGTCCATTGTAGCAGCACCATCGTGTACCTCACCAATCTTATGAGTCTTACCTGTATAGAACAAAATACGCTCAGAAGTTGTTGTCTTACCAGCATCGATATGCGCCATGATACCGATGTTACGAGTCAAATGTAAATCGCGATTTGCCATTTTCTTTTAACTATATTATATATTAAATTAGAATCTAAAGTGAGCGAACGCACGGTTAGCCTCAGCCATACGATGCATATCCTCCTTACGCTTAAATGCACCACCCTGATTATTAAAAGCATCCATAATCTCTGCAGCAAGCTTATCAGCCATAGTCTTACCACCGCGCTTACGTGCAAAAAGAATAAGATTCTTCATAGAAATACTCTCCTTACGATCAGGACGAATCTCTGTAGGAACCTGGAAGGTTGCACCACCGATACGACGGCTCTTAACCTCTACCTGAGGAGTAATATTATCAAGTGCCTGCTTCCAGATTTCAAGAGCAGACTTTTCCTCGTTAGACATCTTAGCCTTTACAATGTCAAGTGCATTGTAGAAAATCTCATAAGATGTATTCTTCTTTCCATCATACATCAAATGATTTACGAACTTTGAGACCTTCTGGTCATTGAAGACAGGATCTGGAAGGATCACTCTCTTCTTTGGTTTTGCTTTTCTCATTTTAAATAAAACTTTTTTTAATTCTGCATGGGGCTGTATAATGTTCTTCAACGCTCGCACCCGAGCATTTACTCAACCTGATTACTTCTCCAGCAAAACATTTATTAAATATTTTAACCCCAACTCCCGACCTTCTCCGATCGTGAGTCTGCGGTTTTGTCTAAAATTTAAGAAGCGATATTACTTCTTTGCCTTAGGACGCTTAGCTCCGTACTTAGAACGACGCTGTGTACGATTTGCAACACCTGCAGTATCAAGTGTACCACGGACAATGTGATAACGTACACCTGGAAGGTCCTTTACACGACCACCGCGAACCAAAACAATTGAGTGCTCCTGCAAGTTGTGACCCTCTCCTGGAATATAAGAGTTTACTTCCTTTGAGTTTGTCAAACGTACACGTGCAACTTTACGCATTGCTGAATTAGGCTTCTTAGGAGTTGTTGTATAAACACGAACACAAACACCACGACGCTGAGGACAAGAATCCAAAGCTGGTGACTTGCTCTTGTCTACAAGAACTCGTCTGCCTTTTCTTACTAACTGTGAAATAGTAGGCATAATTTTACTTTTTAATTTATATATTTATTTTTATTTATTGTCTTATTTCGATGTAAGCCACTACTTTATAGAGCCTTTTCGGGGTGCAAAGGTACGATTTTTTCGGCAAACTACCTAAATATTAAGAAGACTTTTAAAAAACGAAGGCTAGTTTTAACTTTATATAACCATTAAAAACAAATATTATAAAGAAAAAAGCGGTATTTAGCAGAGAATTTAGTCTTAGTATGTATGTTGTAGTACATTATGCCTCACCCTTTGGTATGCCGAATGGAGCGATTGTACGTTCTTGCTCATCAGACAACTTAATTTTACCGAAGGACTGCTCGTAGTTATAAATATTGCTCTGCAATGCCTGGAGCAATCGCTTAGCATGTTCAGGTGCCATGATAACACGACTCTTGATCTGAGGTGCAGGCATGCCAGGAAGTGCACATGCAAAATCCAAGATGAAGTCTGAACTAGAATGAGTAATCAGTGCCAAGTTTGAGTATGTACCCTCTGCTACTTCAGGGCTGATGCCCATTTGGAACTGATTCTGCTGCTGTTGATTATTCTTATTTTCTTCCATAATTTTACTAAGTTAATAGGATTAAACTTTAAATGATAGTGCAAATTTACACATTATTTCTGAAAAAGACGAATAATTTGCCACATATTTTTCAAAAAAAAACATCATAAGACAACAGAAGGGGGAAATCCTTATTATTTTCTTTTTTCATCTGTTACAGATAATAAAAGGGTGCGCCATAAACTTATGACGCACCCTCATTATACCTATTTATATATAGTACTCTATTCTACGATTATTCTCCTATTGGAGAATCAGCATAGTCGAGCACATTTTTCTTATTAGCCTGCATACGCTCATATTCTTCTTTAGAGCCTACAATGAGCTTATCCCACTGACGAAGACCAGTACCTGCAGGAATCAAGTGACCACAGATTACATTCTCCTTCATACCCTCTAGGTAATCAACCTTACCACGGATAGCAGCCTCATTCAAAACCTTAGTAGTTTCCTGGAATGATGCAGCACTCATAAAGCTCTTAGTACCAAGAGCAGCACGAGTAATACCCTGGAGGATCTGTGTAGAAGTTGCAGATACGGCATCACGAACCTGTACAAGTTTCAAGTCGCGACGCTTCAATGCAGAATTCTCATCACGCAATCTACGAGCCGTTATGATCTGACCTGGTTTGAGACTTTCACTATCACCACCGTCAGTAACAACCTTCTTACCCCAGATACGATCATTCTCTTCTGCAAAGTCAAGTTTATCAACCAACTCTTGCTCCAAGAAGGTAGTATCACCTGGATCGTCAATACGAACCTTACGCATCATCTGACGTACCACAACCTCAAAATGCTTATCATTAATAGCCACACCCTGAAGACGGTAAACGTCCTGGATCTGGTTAACAATATACTCCTGAACAGCGGTAGGACCCATGATGGCGAGAATATCGCCAGGAGTTACACTACCATCAGAAAGAGGAGTACCAGCACGTACAGCATCATGTTCCTGTACCAAGATCTGCTTTGAAAGAGATACAAGATACTTCTTCTGATCGCCAGTCTTAGATGTTACGATGATCTCACGGTTACCACGCTTTACCTTACCCATAGTTACCTCACCATCGATTTCAGATACAACAGCAGGATTAGAAGGGTTGCGAGCCTCAAGAAGTTCAGTTACACGAGGGAGACCACCAGTGATATCACCTGCACCACCTACAGCACGAGGAATCTTAACCAAAACCTCACCGGTATTAATTGTCTGTCCATCCTCAACAGCCAAGTGACCACCTACAGGGAAGTTGTATGTACCAAGGATTTCACCATTAGCATCAATAACATCACAAGATGGAACCATTGCCTTATTCTTGGAATCGGTGATAATCTTCTCCTCCAAGCCTGTAGTCTCATCGACCTCAGCACGATAAGTCTGATCCTTCTGAACGTCATTGAACTTCAATGTACCGGCATACTGGCTGACGATAACGGCGTTGAATGGATCCCAACGGGCGATAACAGTATCCTTTTCTACGATTTCACCCTCCTTGTGATACAATGAAGAACCGTAAGGAACATTCAAAGTTGCAAGAACGATGTTTGTATTAGGATCCACGAAACGGATTTCAGCCAAGTGGCTTACTACCTTTTCGCACTTGATATCGTTGCCTTCCTCGTCTTCCTCTACAAATGGTACTGTGCTCAACTCGTCAAACTCGATACGAGACTTATTCTTCGCAGCAATCTTAGCATTGGCAGCAGCGTTAGATGCAATACCACCGGCGTGGAATGTACGGAGAGTCAACTGAGTACCTGGCTCACCAATAGCTTGAGCAGCGATGACACCAACGGCTTCACCCAACTGTACCATACGGGCTGTTGCCAAGTTACGGCCATAGCACTTCATGCAGACACCCTTTTTGCTCTCACAGGTGAGAACAGAACGAATTTCAACACTCTCGATAGGAGATTCATCTATAGCCTTTGCCTTAGCCTCGGTGATTTCTTCACCAGATTTGACAATCAGTTCACCAGTTGTTGGATGAATAACATCATGTACAGATACACGACCCAGAATACGCTCATAAAGAGATGAAATAATCTCATCGCCATTCTTTAAAGCTGTACAAACCAAGCCACGCAATGTACCACAATCCTCTTCGGTGATGATAACATCGTGAGAAACGTCTACAAGACGACGAGTCAAATAACCGGCATCGGCAGTCTTCATAGCGGTATCAGCAAGACCCTTACGGGCACCGTGAGAAGCGATAAAGTACTCCAATACAGACATACCCTCCTTAAAGTTAGAAAGGATAGGGTTCTCGATGATCTGCGCGCCCTCTGCACCAGCCTTCTGAGGTTTAGCCATCAAACCACGCATACCAGACAACTGCTTAATCTGATCCTTAGAACCACGGGCTCCGGAATCAAGCATCATGTATACTGCGTTGAATCCCTGGTCAGCTTCGGTCATCTCCTTCATCAAGATATTACCCAAATCTGTATTTACGTGAGTCCACGCATCAATAACCTGGTTGTATCGTTCCTTGTTGGTGATGAAACCCATATTATAGTTATTGGTAATTTCCTCAACCTCCTTGCGACCGCGCTCAACAATAGCTTCCTTCTCTGGTGGAATAATAATATCACCAAGGTTGAATGACAATCCTGCGACATAAGCCATACGATAACCTAAGTTCTTGATTCCATCAAGGAATTCACAAGCCTTAGCCATACCAACAGCCTTGATAACATTAGAAATCAAACCACGGAGGGTTTTCTTGGAAATCACATCATTGAAGAAGCCAACTTCATCTGGAATGATACCATTAACGATGACACGTCCAACAGAAGTTTCTACCATTCGTTTCTGGATTGTACCATCAACCAAGTCGTCAACTACAACCTTAATCAAAGCATGAAGATCACATCGACCCTCGTTACGAGCAATCAATGCCTCTTCAGGACCATAGAATGTCAAGCCCTCACCCTTTGCACCTGGACGAATCTTAGTAATATAGTAAAGACCAAGCACCATATCCTGAGAAGGAACGGTGATAGGCGCACCATTAGCTGGGTTGAGAATGTTATGACTCTGAAGCATCAGGATTTGAGCCTCCAAAACAGCCTCATTGCTCAATGGAAGGTGAACAGCCATCTGGTCACCATCGAAGTCGGCGTTGAACGCTGTACATGCCAATGGATGCAACTGAATAGCCTTACCCTCAATCATCTTAGGCTGGAATGCCTGAATACCGAGTCGGTGAAGCGTAGGGGCACGGTTCAACATAACCGGATGACCCTTCATTACATTCTCAAGAATATCCCAGATAACTGGCTCGCGACGATCAACAATCTTCTTGGCACTTTTTACAGTCTTTACGATACCACGCTCTATCAACTTACGGATGATAAATGGTTTGTAAAGCTCTGCAGCCATCAGTTTTGGAAGACCACACTCACCCATCTTCAACTCTGGACCTACAACGATTACAGAACGGGCAGAATAGTCTACACGCTTACCCAGCAAGTTCTGACGGAAACGACCCTGCTTACCCTTTAAAGAGTCAGAGAGTGACTTCAAAGGACGATTGCTCTCACTCTTTACAGCAGAACTCTTGCGTGAGTTGTCGAACAAGCTGTCAACAGCCTCCTGCAACATACGCTTCTCGTTACGGAGAATAACCTCAGGAGCCTTGATCTCAACCAATCTCTTCAAACGGTTGTTACGGATAATCACACGACGATAGAGGTCATTCAAGTCTGATGTTGCAAAACGACCACCATCCAATGGTACCAACGGACGAAGCTCAGGTGGAGTAACAGGAATAATCTTCATGATCATCCATTCTGGCTTGTTAATACCTTTACTAGCACGGAAACCTTCTACAACTTGCAGACGCTTCAGAGCCTCAGTTTTACGCTGCTGACTTGAATCGTTATTTGCGCGATCGCGGAGTTCGTATGACAAAGAGTCAAGGTCTACATTCTGGAGCAACTGATAAATTGCTTCAGCACCCATTTTTGCTATAAACTTATTTGGGTCCGTATCGTCCAAAAGTTCATTGTCACCATTAGGATCATACTGGTCAAGAAGAGCCATATATTCATCTTCTGACAAGAGATCAAGTTTGTGAGAACCGTTCAATTCAAGACCATCAGCATCAGTCTTTCCCTCAAGAATACCAGGCTGGATAACTACATACTTCTCGTAGTAAATAACAGCATCAAGTTTCTTGGTCGGCATACCCAAAAGGTAACCAATCTTATTTGGAAGAGAACGGAAATACCAAATATGAGCAACAGGTACGACAAGCTCAATGTGACCAGAGCGTTCACGACGAACTTTCTTCTCTGTAACCTCTACACCGCATCGGTCGCAGACGATTCCCTTATAACGGATACGCTTGTACTTGCCGCAGGCGCATTCATAGTCCTTAGTAGGACCAAAAATACGCTCGCAGAACAAGCCATCACGCTCCGGCTTATATGTACGATAATTAATGGTTTCCGGTTTAGTAACCTCACCATACGAATTTTCCAAGATCTCCTCTGGCGAAGCGAGACCGATGGTAATCTTCGTAAAATTATTCTTTACCTTTGTATCTTTTTTGAAAGCCATGTTTCTATATATAAATTAGGGGTTCTCAAAATTAATCAAGTTTGATGCTCAAACCAAGGCCACGAAGCTCATGGAGCAATACGTTAAGTGACTCAGGAATACCAGGAGTTGGCATTGGATCGCCCTTTACGATTGCTTCGTATGCCTTGCTACGTCCTACAACATCATCTGACTTAACAGTCAGGATCTCCTGCAAAACGTGGCTTGCACCAAATGCCTCGATAGCCCAGACCTCCATCTCTCCGAATCGCTGACCACCAAACTGTGCTTTACCACCAAGTGGCTGTTGTGTAATCAAAGAGTATGGACCGATAGAACGAGCGTGCATCTTATCCTCAACCATATGACCTAACTTCAAGAAGTAAGTCATACCAACAGTAGCTGGCTGGTCAAACTGCTCTCCAGTCTCACCATCATAAAGGTAAGTTGAGCAGAAACGTGGCAAGCCTGCCTTATCTGTCCATTCAGAGAGATCATCCAATTTAGCACCATCAAAGATAGGAGTAGCAAACTTTACACCCAACTTTTTACCTGCAGCACCCAAGATACACTCGAAGATCTGACCAAGGTTCATACGTGAAGGCACACCCAATGGATTCAATACCATATCAACAGGACGACCGTCAGCCATAAATGGCATATCCTCCAAACGAACTACCTTAGACACAATACCCTTATTACCATGACGACCGGCAAGTTTATCACCAACCTGGATCTTACGCTTCTTAGCAATATATACCTTAGCCATCTGAAGAATACCTGATGGAAGTTCATCACCAATAGTGATAGCAAACTTACGACGCTTTAATTCAGCATCAAGTTGCTTATACTTGCGGATATAGTTCATAATAAGTCTCTGAATCAAGCCATTGGTATGCTCATCCTTAGTCCACTTATTAGACTGAACACCATCATACTCCAAATTCTTCAAGGCTGTAGCAGTAAAGGTACTGCCCTTGGTAATAATCTCAGCACCTGAATAATCCTTAACGCCCTCAGAAGTCATACCTTCTGTAAGCGTAAGTAACTTGTCTACGAGGATATCCTTCAAGTCATCGCCCTTTGCCTCATACTCCTCATCAATCTTAGCAAGAATAATCTTATCCTGCTTCTTTGACTCACGGGTCTTGATAGCACGAGAGAACAACTTCTTGTCAATAACGACACCACTCAATGATGGATTTGCCTTCAATGAAGAATCCTTCACATCACCAGCCTTATCACCAAAGATAGCGCGAAGCAACTTCTCCTCTGGTGACGGATCACTTTCACCCTTAGGCGAAATCTTACCTATCATGATATCACCTGGCTCAATTCTAGCACCAACACGTACGATACCATTATCATCAAGATCCTTAGTAGCTTCCTCGCTGACATTAGGAATATCAGATGTGAACTCCTCTACGCCACGCTTAGTTTCACGGACATCAAGAGAATATTCGTCAACATGTACAGATGTCAATACGTCTTCACGAACCATACGTTCAGAGATAACGACAGCATCCTCGTAGTTATAACCCTTCCAAGGAATATAAGCAACAAGCAAGTTACGGCCCAAAGCCAACTCACCATTTTCTGTTGCATAACCTTCTGTCAGGATATCACCCTTCTTTACACGCTGTCCCTTATTACAGATAGGACGCAAGTCGATGGTCATATTCTGGTTGGTACGACGGAACTTAGGAATACGATACTCCTTCAAAGCAGGTTCGAAACTTACAAACTCATCGTCTTCTGTGCGATCGTAAAGGATGCGGATAGTTGTAGCATCAACATATTCGATAACGCCCTCACCTTCTGCAGTAACCATAGTACGTGAATCCTCACAAACTTGCTTCTCAAGACCAGTACCAACTATTGGTGCATCATTATGAAGCAATGGTACAGCCTGACGCATCATGTTACATCCCATCAACGCACGGTGACCATCATCATGCTCCAAGAATGGAATCAAACCTGCGGATACAGAAGCAATCTGCTGTGGAGAGACGTCAACATAATCAACTTGATCCGGACCTACAACAGGATAATCAGCATCCTGACGACACTTTACTACATCACGAATGAAAGAACCATCAACAGTCAAAGGCGCATTACCCTGACCGATAATCTTAGACTCTTCATCCTCAGCAGTCAAGTATACAACATCCTCATTAGCCATATCGACCTTGCTATCATTCACCTTACGGTAAGGAGTAACAATAAAACCAAGATCATTAATCTTTGCATACATACAGAGAGAAGAAATCAAACCGATGTTTGGACCTTCAGGACTCTCAATAGGGCAAAGACGACCATAGTGTGTATAATGTACGTCACGAACCTCGAAACCGGCACGCTCACGAGACAAACCACCAGGACCTAAGGCAGAAAGACGACGTTTATGAGTTACCTCAGCCAGAGGGTTAGTCTGGTCCATGAACTGTGACAATGGATTAGTTCCAAAGAAAGAATTGATAACACTAGAGATTGTCTTAGCATTAATCAAATCTGTTGGAGTAAACACCTCATTGTCGCGAACATTCATACGTTCACGGATAGTACGGGTCATACGTGCCAAACCAATAGAGAACTGGTTAGCCAACTGCTCACCTACAGTACGAACACGACGATTAGACAAGTGGTCGATATCGTCAACTGTTGCACTAGAGTTAATCAGCTGAATAAGATATTTAATAATCTCAATAATATCTTCCTTAGTCAAGACACGAACATCAATGTCAGTATCAAGATTCAATTTCTTATTGATACGATAACGACCTACCTCACCCAGATCATAACGCTTATCCGAGAAGAACAGGTTTTGGAAAACCTCACGTGCACTTGCGTCATCTGCAGGATCAGCATTACGCAACTGACGATAGATATAGTTAACAGCTTCCTTCTCAGAGTTACTTGGATCCTTTGCCAAAGTATTGAAGATAATAGTAAACTTGTTGGCAGCTTCCTCATCCTTATGAAGAAGAACAGTCTGCGCTCCACTCTCAACAATCTCCTCAATATTATCAGCAGTAAGTTCAGTCTCACGCTCCATGATTACTTCATTACGCTCGATAGATACTACTTCACCAGTATCCTCATCAACGAAGTCCTCATTCCAACTCTTCAAAACACGAGCAGCAAGCTTACGACCAATAGCAGCCTTCATATTCTTCTTGTTAACCTTCACCTCCTCGGCGAGATCAAAAATCTGAAGAATATCCTTATCCTGTTCGTAACCAATAGCACGCAACAATGTGGTTACAGGCAACTTCTTCTTACGATCGATATATGCATACATTACATTGTTAATGTCAGTTGCAAATTCAATCCAGCTTCCCTTGAAAGGAATGATACGAGCAGAATAAAGCATGGTACCATTTGCATGAACACCCTGGCTAAAGAACACACCAGGAGAGCGATGAAGCTGAGAAACAACAACACGCTCAGCACCATTAATCACGAAAGTACCATTATCGGTCATATATGGGATAGTACCAAGGAACACATCCTGAATAAATGTACCGAAATCCTCATGATCAGGATCAGTACAATACAGTTTCATCTTAGCCTTCAAAGGTACGCTATATGTAAGACCACGCTCCAGGCACTCATCAATAGAATAGCGAGGAGGGTCGATATAGTAATCCAAGAACTCAAGAACGAAATTGTTACGTGTATCGGTAATAGGGAAGTTCTCAGAGAACACCTTATACAAACCGTCATTCTTGCGTTCCTCAGGCGGAGTATCCAACTGTAAGAAGTCCTTGAAAGACTTTAACTGCACATCGAGGAAATCCGGATATGGATACGGATTATGCACGCTGGCAAAATTTACTCTGTTATCAACAATTTTTGTAGCCATTAGAAGTTATTAAATGGGTTTTATTAATAATATAATAAAAGACACAAAAAGGTTAGGACTCACCTACTTGGAGAATCCTAACCATTTATATAAAAAATGTATTACTCTAATTACTTGAGCTCTACCTTAGCACCAGCCTCTTCGATAGCCTTCTTAAGGTTCTCAGCCTCGTCCTTAGCTACACCTTCCTTGATTGTAGAAGGAGCACCGTCTACGAGATCCTTAGCCTCTTTCAAACCGAGACCACAAGCCTCCTTAACAGCCTTTACAACCTGGAGCTTAGCGCCACCAACCTCAGCGAGGACTACGTCGAATGTAGACTTCTCCTCAGCTGCAGCTGCACCACCAGCAGCAGGACCAGCAGCTACAGCTACAGCTGCAGCAGCAGGCTCAATACCATACTCGTCCTTGAGGACTGTTGCCAACTCATTAACTTCCTTAACAGTAAGATTTACTAACTCTTCTGCAATAGCTTTGATATCTGCCATTTTATTCTAAATTTTATTTTTGTTTATACTATAATTAATGATAACATTGTGATTGATTACTCAGGACGCTCGCCCAATGTCTTAAGCACACCATGAATAGTGTTGCTTCCTGATTGAAGAGCTGAAACAACGTTCTTTGCAGGTGACTGGAGCAAAGCAACAATCTCTGCGATAACTTCGTTCTTGCTCTTGAGAGCTGAAAGCTCTGCAAGTTTGTCTGCGCCAACGTAGAAGCTTTCCTCTGCATAAGCAGCCTTCAATGTTGGAACATCTTCCTTGTCATATTCCTTCAACAACTTAGCTGGTACATTAGCTGTATTAGCAAACATTACAGCAGTAGTACCCTTCAAGCAGCCATAGAGCTCAGAGAAATCGATATCTGAAGCCTCGAAAGCCTTGTGAAGCAAGGAATTCTTAACAACAACCATCTTAATCTCGCTCTGGAAGCACTTACGACGGAGTGCGCTTGTCTTCTCTGCATTCAATCCTGTAACATCTACAAGATAGAAATGAGGAAACTCCAGCAACTTCTGTCCAAGTTCAGCGATAATAGTATCTTTAACTTCTTTCTTCATTTTACAAAACTTTTAGAGTTATTCAACTGATTTAGGATCAATCTTGATACCCTTACTCATAGTGCTAGAAATAAAGATACTCTTGATATATGTACCTTTAGCAGCAGCAGGCTTCAGCTTGATAACTGTGTTGATGAACTCCTTAGCATTTCCATAGATCTGCTCAGGAGTCATGCTAACCTTACCGATTGAAGTATGGATAATACCAGCCTTATCAACCTTAAAGTCAATCTTACCTTGCTTAACTTCCTTTACTGCCTTAGCAACATCCATAGTTACAGTGCCACTCTTAGGGTTAGGCATCAAACCACGAGGACCGAGTACACGACCCAAAGGACCAATCTTACCCATACAAGAAGGCATTGTGATGATGACATCAATATCTGTCCAACCACCCTTAATCTTCTCAACGTATTCGTCAAGACCTACATAATCAGCGCCTGCTTCCTTAGCAGCAGCTTCCTGATCAGGAGTACAGAGTGCGAGCACACGAGTAACCTTACCTGTTCCGTTTGGCAATGAAACAACGCCACGAACCATCTGGTTAGCCTTACGTGGATCAACACCTAAGCGTACATCAATATCAAGAGATGCATCAAACTTGGTAGTAGTAATTTCCTTAACCAACTCTGAAGCCTCCTTCAATGTGTATGCCTTCCCTGCTTCAACCTTATCAGCTACTGATTTTTGATTTTTTGTCAGTTTACTCATTTTTCTAATTGAAGTTTTAAATTATTTACCAGGGAAGTCCCCTTTTACAGTAATACCCATACTTCTTGCAGTACCAGCGATGAGCTTCATAGCTGATTCTACAGTAAAGCAGTTCAAGTCCTTCATCTTATCCTCAGCGATTACCTTTACCTGATCCCAAGTAAGAGAAGCAACCTTCTGACGATTAGGCTGAGCAGAACCTGACTTGATTTTGGCAGCCTCTTTCAATTGAACTGCAGCAGGTGGAGTCTTGATAATAAAATCAAAAGACTTGTCAGTATAATAAGTAATAACTACTGGCAACACTTTACCTGCTTTGTCCTGGGTACGGGCGTTGAATTCCTTGCAGAATCCCATAATATTAATACCCTTAGAACCCAATGCAGGTCCTACTGGAGGTGAAGGATTCGCAGCGCCACCTTTAATCTGTAATTTGATTAATCCAGCAACTTCTTTAGCCATTTCTTTGTTAATATTTAAAATTGAAACTTATAAGGAATAACAATCTCGTAACAGAATCCTATTCCTTTTCTACTTGCATAAAACCTAATTCCAACGGAGTTTTACGTCCGAAGATCTTAACCGTAACTTTCAGCTTATGCTTTTCAGCATTAACCTCTTCAACGATTCCGCTGAAACCACTGAATGGACCTTCCATAACCTTAACGGTATCATTAACCAAGTAAGGACAATCAAGATTCTCCTCAAACTCAGTCTCCTCAGCAGAACCCAGCATACGATTGATATCGCGCTGTGGAACTGGTGTTGGTTCATCCAAACCTCCAAGGAAACCCAAAACATTAGGGAGGAAACGCAACGTATGCGCTACATCACCCTTCAGTTTGGCCTCCACAAAAACATAACCTGGAAGAGAGACCTTTTCTTTAACGACTCTCTTTCCATTACGCACAGTTGCATGCTTCTCAACTGGTATCAACACCTGAGAAACATTTGCTGCTAGTAAGTCATTGTGCTTCATTTCAGCTTCGATGTATTCTTTCACCTTAGCCTCTTTACCACTAACGGCTTTAAGCACATACCATTTATTTCCTGCGTCTGCCATTTCCTTAAAAAATTAACCTGGATAAACTACACCCATAAAGGCTTTGAAAATAGAATCCATCGCGAACACAACAAGTGCAATGACTAGGGAAGCAGATAATACAACCATTGCACTATGAGTAAGTTCGGCACGTGATGGCCAAGTAGTCTTATGCGCAAGTTCATCGTAACATGCCTTGCAATAATTTACTATTTTATTCATATTATCTTCTATTTAGCACGGGTTGAAGGGCTCGAACCCTCGACACCTGGTTTTGGAGACCAGTGCTCTACCAACTGAGCTAAACCCGTAGAAAGACTCCCACTCCCTTAGGAGGGGAGTCTGATATATATAGCAAATTAGATAAATCTAAATTACTTGATATCGTCGAGAATTGTTGTAATCTGACCAGAACCTACTGTACGACCACCCTCACGGATAGCGAAACGAAGACCCTCGTTCAAAGCAACCTTGTAGATCAACTCTACCTCAATCTCTACGTTATCACCAGGCATTACCATCTCAACTCCCTCTGGAAGCTTGATTTCACCTGTACAGTCCATAGTACGGAGATAGAACTGAGGACGATACTTGTTACCGAATGGAGTGTGACGGCCACCCTCTTCCTTCTTCAATACATAGATAGAAGCCTTGAAGTGATCGTGAGGAGTAATAGCACCTGGGTGTACAACTACCATACCACGCTTAACCTCAGCCTTATCGATACCACGGAGAAGCAAACCTACGTTATCACCAGCTTCACCCTCAGCAAGGATCTTACGGAACATCTCAACACCAGTAATAACTGACTTCTTGTCCTCACCAAGACCGAGCAACTGAACTTCGTCACCTACCTTGCAACGACCTGTCTCAATACGACCTGTAGCAACAGTACCACGACCTGTAATTGAGAATACATCCTCGATAGGCATCAAGAATGGCTTATCAATCTCGCGCTCTGGCTCCTGAATCCACTCATCAACTGTATCCATCAAAGTCTCAACAGACTTAACCCACTTCTCAACACCGTTCAAAGCACCGAGAGCAGAACCACGTACAATTGGAGTATCCTCCTCGTAACCATACTGCTCGAGGATCTCACGAAGCTCCATCTCAACGAGCTCAAGCATCTCCTCATCATCAACCATATCGCACTTGTTCAAGAAAACAACCAAACGAGGTACGTTTACCTGACGTGCAAGAAGTACGTGCTCACGTGTCTGTGGCATAGGACCATCAGTAGCAGCACAAACCAAGATTGCACCATCCATCTGAGCAGCACCAGTAACCATGTTCTTTACATAGTCAGCGTGTCCAGGACAGTCAACGTGTGCATAGTGACGCTTTGCTGTCTCATACTCGATGTGAGCAGAGTTGATAGTGATACCACGCTCTTTCTCCTCAGGAGCATTATCAATCTGATCGAATGACTTAACTGCCTCAGATGTACCGAGCTTCTCGTTCAATACCTTAGAGATAGCAGCGGTCAGAGTAGTCTTACCATGGTCAACATGACCAATTGTACCAATGTTAACATGCGGTTTGGTACGCACGAATTCTTCTTTAGCCATAGCTTTTCTTTTTATTTATATAAATGAATAATCTGTTCCTCTACCATCCTAAGCATCTAGAACGATAGAGCTGTAACTGAGAGTTGAACTCAGGACCTCTTCCTTACCAAGGAAGTGCTCTACCACTGAGCTATTACAGCAAGTTAATAAATTGAGCGGAAAACGGGGCTCAAACCCGCGACCCCCAGCTTGGAAGGCTAGTGCTCTATCAACTGAGCTATTTCCGCTTATCAAAGAAAGTGGGTAGTGATGGATTCGAACCACCGAAGGCATAGCCAGCAGATTTACAGTCTGCCCCATTTGGCCACTCTGGTAACTACCCAAACTTTTCTTTTTCTGAGCCTCTTGTCGGATTCGAACCAACGACCCCGAGATTACAAATCACGTGCTCTGGCCAACTGAGCTAAAGAGGCGATCTTTACAGCCGCAATACGGCTAAATTTCCATCTACCGGAAAACGGCTGCAAAGATACAACTATTTTTTGAATCAACAAAATTTTTTCGAGTTTTTTTTATCGATTCCTTGATTTTTCTTTAAATTTGGTCAATTGAACCTTCATTGAGTCCACTGCCTGGTCAATTCCTTCCTCAAAAGTGTCACATGTCTTTTCTACGAACAACTTGGTTCCAGGGACAGCAACTTCCAGATGAACTTCCTTGTTCAAGGCAGTAGCAGGCTTCACGACCTTTAATTGCACCTCTACTTTCTGTATATCTTCAAAAGTTTTTTCTAACTTGGCGACTTTCTTTTCGATAAACGCCTGTAACTTCTCGGTAGCGTCGAAGTGAATCGACTGAATCTTAATTTCCATAGTTACCTCCATTTTTTAAAAGGTTACGCCCGAGGATGGGCTTCAATATAAACTCGTTTCAACTGTTCAAACGTTGTATGCGTATAAATCTCGGTCGTCGAGAGTTTCGCATGTCCTAACAGTCTTTTCAAACTTTCAATTCCTGCACCATGATTCAACATTGCAGTAGCAAACGTATGCCTCAACACGTGCGGACTTTTCTTTTTCAACGAGCAAACCCTTGCGAGGTTCTCCTTCACGATTTCTCTGACTTGAACCGGACTCATCCGTCCGCCCTTATCCGCAAGCAAAAGAGCTCCAGACCTAACCATCACTCTTTGTGCTCTTAGAGCCAAATATTCCGAAAGAGCATTTTTAAGCTCGTCACCAAAAGGAACTATACGTTGTTTGTTTCCCTTACCCGTAATCTTTATCTCTTTTTTGATAAAGTTCACATCGTCAACATCAAGTCCTATCAACTCTGACAATCGCATCCCCGTCTCATAGAACAATATTATAATAGTACGTGCGCGTACATTATTATAATCATCGCCCCACATTTTCCTATCAAGCAACTCATCCATCTCATTTTCTTTCAAGAATTGAGGTAGCGGTCTACTTTCCTTAGGTCCTTTGAGGCTATGAGCGGGATCCGACTCCACATAATGTCTGACTAAAGCAAACCGATAGAACATTTTCAAAGCACTCAACCGGCGATTAACCGAGGTTGCCTTATTTCCTGCATCTATCATATGCTCCATCCAGTTGCGAATCATATCAGAATCAACAGATTCCCAAGTGAAGGATTCAGACAAGTTCCTAGCATACTGCTCAAAGAGTTTCAAATCTTCGCGATAGTTTTCTACCGTCCTCTGCGACCTGTTCAGTTCAGAGCGCAAATATTCCAAGAACTTATCTATACTCAACATAACGTCGTACCTTTTTCATTTCGGCAACGAAGTTACGAAAATTATTTTAAACTACCAAATTTTTTGAGGATTTTTTACTTTTATTCCTCGTTTGCACGCAACTGCTGTACGTAGATGGCGTGTTCCATCTTGAGACGCTTCAAAACAGAAGGCTTGTCATACTGCTGACGAGCACGAAGCTCCTTAACAACACCTGTCTTTTCGAATTTTCTCTTAAACTTCTTGAGAGCTCTCTCGATGTTCTCACCGTCTTTAACTGGTACAATAATCATTTTTTTGCTTTTAATTTATTATGTTAAACTTATGTTATTCAATGCGAAATATGGCAATGCCACAATTTGCGGGTGCAAAATTACATCTATTTTATCAAACTACCAAGTTTTTCTTCAACTTTTTACTCTAAAATGTTCATTTTATGGGTTTTGTAGCATTTTCAAGCCATATTTTCTCCTCTTCATCAAGGAAAGGAGACAATTTTTCATAAACTGAATGATGATAAGCATTGAGCCAGTCAATCTCTTCAGGCAACAACATATCAACATCTATAGGAGTGGTATCTATAGGACAAAGAGTAAGAGGCTCTATCTGCAGGAATTTACCGAACTCAGTAGACATGTAGTCTGAAATCAGCACAGTATTTTCTATTCTTACGCCGAACTTACCTGCCAGATACAAACCAGGCTCATCAGTCAAGGTCATTCCAGCTCTCAAAGGTGTAGGCATCCACTCCATTCTTATTTGATGAGGGCCTTCGTGCACACAGAGATACGAACCTACTCCATGGCCTGTACCATGCAAGAAATTATATCCTTCACGCCACATACACTCTCTTCCTACAGCATCCAACTGTGTTCCTGATGCACCATCGGGGAATTTAACCAATTCCAACTGAATATGCGCTTTCAGGACCAAGGTATAAATATGCTTCATCTCTTCAGATACAGGTCCCAAAGCAATGGTACGGGTAATATCAGTAGTACCATCCTGGTATTGAGCCCCAGAGTCTATCAGGATCAAGCCTTCCGGTTTCAGAACGACATCTGTTTCAGGAGTTGCCTCATAATGGACAATTGCTCCATGCTGCGCATAGCCGGCAATCGTATCAAAAGAAATATCTCTGAACAGTTTCTGTTCGGCACGTAGCGACGTTAATTTCTCATCAATGGAAATTTCAGTTTGTCCGCCAGCCTCAACAGCAGGTTTCAGCCACTTCAAGAACTTAACCATAGCAACACCATCTTTAAGCATCGCACTACGGTAGCCCTCTATTTCTGCTTTATTTTTCACAGCCTTCATAGCCGGAATAGGAGAACCAGCAGCAACAATTTCCTGGCATTTTACAGCTTTCCACAGATAATAGCTCGTTTCATTTCCATCTAACAGGATATTATATTCCGAATATGATTCAAGGCATTTTTCCACCTTATTATATTTATAGAGAGAAACCTGATTGTCTTGAAGATACTGTTTTACTTCAGGAGATAATTTATTATCATCCACGAAAAGAGAAACTTTATCGCTCTCAATCAACAAATAACTTACAAATACAGGATTGCAATGAACATCTGTACCACGAAGATTCAAAGTCCAAGCAATATCATCCAATGCAGAAACGAGCATACCATCTGCATGAAGTCCTCTCAAAGACTTACGGATACGGGCCACTTTAGAGGCTAGCGTCTCTCCAGCATATCCCAATGGTTGAATTTCTACAGGATTTGCAGGAAGCGAAGGACGATTCTCCCAAATCTGTTCCAAAGGGTCCAAATTAGTTCTAAGCGTAATTCCACCGAGTTTACGGAGAGAATAGCTTAAATCTTTAACATAATTATAAGAGTTGACCATGCCATCAAGTCCAACCTCAGGAGATTGTACATCCTGCAATTCTTTTCCCAACCATTCTGCGATAGTAGGCGTACCTTCCATTTTCAGCCTCATCAGCTGATATTCAGTACCTTCCAACTGTTCTTCCGCAGCCAGGAAGTAGCGGGAATCAGTCCATAAAGCAGCCGATTTCATTGTAACGACAGCAGTACCAGCCGACCCGTTAAAACCAGAGATCCACTCTCTTCCTCGCCAATGGTCGGCAACATACTCGCTCTGATGAGCATCTGTACTAGGGAAGATGAAAGCAGAAAGATGTTCACGCTTCATCAACTCCCTCAATCTAGCTAAACGTAATTCGATTTCATTCATAATTGTTATGCAATTTAATGTTTAACTTAACTCAAAATAATGCATTTTGCTAATTAGAGATTACAAAGATAACATTTTTAAGAATTAACAACAAATTTAAGCGCAAAAATATGCACGATTTACATTACTTTTTATTAATTTTGCGGTCGGAAAGTAAAAAGAAGGAGTTTTACAAACTTTATTCCAGATACATTCCGCTATTTTTCAGAGAAAAAGATTATAAACATTTAAATAAGAATTGTAGTTATGAATTTTTTAACAAATGACAAACTCGTTATCGTCGGTGCAGGCGGTATGATCGGTTCTAACATGGTACAGAGCGCTTTGATGCTCGGTCTTACTCCAAACATCTGTCTTTATGATATCTTCGAGCCAGGTGTACATGGTGTTTTCGATGAGATTCAGCAGTGCGCATTCCCAGGTGTTAACGTAACTTATACTGTTAACCCAGAAGAGGCTTTCACTGGTGCTAAATATATCATTTCTTCTGGTGGTGCTCCTCGTAAGGAGGGTATGACTCGTGAAGATCTTCTTAAGGGCAACTGCAAGATTGCTGCAGAATTTGGTGACAACATCAAGAAGTACTGCCCAGAGGTTGAGCACGTAGTTGTTATCTTCAACCCAGCTGACGTTACAGCTCTTACAGCACTTATCCACTCTGGTTTGAAGCCAAACCAGTTGACATCACTCGCAGCTCTCGATTCTACTCGTCTGCAGCAGGCTTTGGCCCTCGAGTTCGGTGTACAGCAGGATAAGGTTACTGGCGCTCACACTTATGGTGGTCACGGCGAGCAGATGGCTGTATTTGCTTCTCAGGTTAAGGTTGACGGCAAGCCATTGGCAGAGATGGGTCTTTCTGACGAGCGTTGGGAAGAGATCAAGCACCACACAGTACAGGGTGGTTCTAACATCATCAAGCTCCGTGGCCGTTCTTCATTCCAGAGCCCAGCTTACAATGCAGTTAAGATGATCGAGGCTGCTATGGGTGGTGAGAAGTTCACATTGCCAGCAGGTTGCTACGTTAAGTGCGACAAGTGCGGCTTCAAGAACGTAATGATGGCTATGCCTACTACTATCGACAAGACTGGTGTTCACTTCACAGAGCCTACAGGTACTGAGGAAGAGCTCGCTAGCCTCGCTAAGTCTTACGAGCACCTTTGCAAGATGCGCGATGAGATCGTAGAGCTCGGCATCGTTCCTCCAGTAGCTGAGTGGAAAGAGATGAACCCTAACTTGTAATTCTCCGCTTCGGATTTTTAGAAGTTAACTCGATAAGGGCTGAATCGTGAAAATGCTTCATGATTCAGCCTTTTTTCATTTATTTTCCTCCTATAGCGACCATTTATCCCCCAAATACGCCATATCGTTACATTTTTCTGTAAATCAGGTTATACGAGTTTGGTATTATTTTTGTAATTTTGCACACAGAAATAACAAATAAAAAAGGATAATAGAAAATTATGGAATTGATAAAGAACAAATCATTCGGGGGCGAGCGCCCTCTTTTCGGTGCTCACGATGTGCGTTTAGAAGATATTACGATTACAGATGGCGAGTCGGGCATCAAGTGCTGCCAAAACATAGAATGCCACCATTCCAAGTTTTATGGCAAATACCCTTGGTGGCATGTGGACGGTTCCCTTATCACAGACTGCTACTTCGCCCCAGAAAGCCGTTCGGCCATCTGGTATAGTGATAATATGGTGATGAAAGACTGCACCATCGATGGTCCTAAGTTCTTCCGCGAAATGAAGAATCTGGATTTGGAGAACGTAAACATCACAGATGCTGATGAGACTTTCTGGAAGGTAGATGGCTTGAAACTGAAGAACGTAAAGCTCCACGATGGAACTTATCCATTCATGTTCTCCAAGAATATCTATGTAGACGGACTTGAGAGCGATTCCAAGTATGTATTCCAATACTGCAGAAATGTGGAGATTCACAACGCAAAGATTACAACCAAGGACAGTTTCTGGGAATGCGAGAATGTAACCGTCTATGATTCGGAACTGAATGGTGAGTATCTGGCCTGGCACAGCAAGAACATCAAGTTCGTACGTTGCCACATCAGCGGCGAGCAGCCTCTCTGCTACATGGACCATGTAACTCTGGAGGATTGCACCTTTAATAAGGAATGCGACCGTGCCTTCGAGGATTGCACCAACATCGATGCACAGATCAAGGGAAGTATCACCAATATCAAGAACCCTATCTCCGGAAGAATCGAGGCAGACGAAGTGGGAAGCGTAACATATACTGAGTTTGCCAAAGCGCCAAAGGGTGCATGTGAAATCACAGATAAATCGAAATAGTTTAAGAGATAATTACAGAAATGACAACAATCAAGTAAATTACTTATTGTTCCCATAACTAATTGTTCTTACACTTAGCTGAAATCTCCGTTCATAGACACTGAACGGCCGTTCAAAAGCTTTGAATGTACGTTCAATGTCTTTGAACGGAGATTCAAAGTCTATGAACGAAGATTTCAATTAGGAGAAAAAGAGAATTATCCTATATAAATAAGAGAATTATCCTATATAGATAGAAGAAACAACATAGATAGAAAACAAATATGAAATACAATTTTGATGAAATCATCGAACGTCGTGGAACCAACTCATACAAATGGGATTTGGTGAAGGAAGACGGCGTTATTCCGATGTGGGTAGCAGATATGGACTTCCAGACTGCTCCCTGCATCATCGAAGCTCTGCAGAAGCGCGTAGCTCATGGCATCTTCGGCTATACCCTCGTACCTGATTCTTATTACGAGGCTATCATCAGCTGGTTCTCCCGCCGCCACCAGTGGAAGATAGAGAAAGACTGGATACTCTATACTTCAGGCGTTGTACCAGCCATTTCCTGCTGTCTGAAAGCCATCTGCATGCCTGGCGAGAAGGTTTTGGTGCAGACTCCTGTGTACAACTGCTTCTTCTCCTGCATTACAAACAGCGGCTGCGAAGTAGTAGAAAACGAACTGAAACGTGTGGGCAACTGCACTTATGAGATAGATTTCGAAGACTTCGAGCGCAAATGTGCCGATGAGAAGACCACAGCCTTCATCCTCTGCAATCCTCACAATCCAGCCGGAAGGGTATGGAAGAAAGAGGAACTGGAGCGAATGAATGACATCTGTCTCAAGCACGGGGTAAAGGTCATCGCAGATGAAATTCATTGCGAGCTCATCATGCCAGGCTATCAGTATACTCCATTTGCCAGCATCAGCGAAGCTTGCCGCGACAACTGCGTAGTATTGAATTCTCCATCAAAGTCATTCAATATTGCAGGACTTCAGATAGCCAACATTATCTGTCCGGATGCAACATTGCGCCGCCGCATCAACCGTGCCATCAACATCAACGAGGTTTGTGACGTAAACCCATTCGGCGTCATCGCTCTCCAGGCAGCTTACAATGAGGGAGAAGAATGGCTGGATGAATTGAACCAATATCTCTACGAGAACTATCAGGCAGTAAAGGAATTCTTCAATACCGAATTGCCACAAGTTCGCGTTACCCGCCTTGAAGGCACCTACCTGGTATGGCTCGACATTCTGCCATTCGAATTATCTAGCGACGAGGCTTACGAAAAGCTGATGAACGATGGTAAGGTATTCGTCAACAGTGGTACGATGTATGGCAGAAAGGCTGGTCAGGGCTACCTGCGCCTCAACATCGCCTGTCCTCGCAAGACCCTGATGCAGGGCCTGATTCGCATTGCTCGGGTTCTCAGCCAGTATATGGATGAAGAGGATTTAAGCGGATGCCCTGCATAAAAGAGCGAAGAAAGAGAAAAGATTTCTAAATAAAATATTTAAAACAAGATAAGATGGAAAATGAAGTTTTAAAAGCCATTAAGGAGAGAAGAAGCATTCGTCGCTTCAAGGCAGATCAGATTACCGACGAAGAGTTGAAGACGGTATTGGAAGCCGGCACATGGGCAGCAACAGGTCATGGAACCCAGGAGCCTTTCATCATTGCCGTTCAGAATCCTGAGATTTGCGCCCAGCTTCGCAAGATGAACGCAGAAATCATGGGTGTAGAAAGCGATCCTTACTATGGAGCGCCAACCATCGTTATCGTTCTGGCACCAGAAAGCAACGTTAATGGTGTGAAAGATGGCAGCCTTATCTTAGGCAATATGATGCTTGCTGCCCACTCTATCGGCCTTGCATCTTGCTGGATTAACCGTGAAGACGGCATGTTTGCATCAGAAGAAGGCAAGAAGCTGATGAAGGACTGGAATCTTCCAGAGGGGCTGATGGGTATCGGTGCCTTAGCCTTGGGTTATGCTTCTTCGCATCCTCATACCGTAAAACCAAGAAAAGAGGATTACTACCGCATTATCAAATAAAGGCAGGATGCCTGGTTTACGGCACATAAATAATAAAAGGTCTCATGAAGAAAAACATTCATGAGACCTTTTCTTGTATAGGATACTATAAATTACAACTTTACACTTGTCAAGACCTTATCAGTAGCGCCAGCCAAATGAGCCACGAAGGTGCCAGCCTTATCGCCAGCCTGTTTCAGGAAGGTCTCATCATTCATCAGAGAACTCATCAAGCCTGAGAAATCCTCATAGGTATTGATTTCAAAACCTCCACCCGATTTCAGCAAGCCTTGAGCCTCCTGAAACTTTTTATTGTTCGGGCCAAAGATAACCGGCATATTCCATACGGCAGCCTCCAAGGTGTTATGAATACCTACACCAA
The DNA here is from genome assembly GCF_015074785.1 of Segatella copri. Classification (NCBI taxonomy): domain Bacteria; kingdom Pseudomonadati; phylum Bacteroidota; class Bacteroidia; order Bacteroidales; family Prevotellaceae; genus Segatella; species Segatella copri. Next base: position 3,412,141 of record NZ_CP042464.1, on the reverse strand, counting down.
AGCCACCACCGATATAAGCCACATCACCATAGTTGTACATACTGCTCAACAATCCGAAACAATCGATGATCAAGACATCAGCCTCCGCAGCTTCCTCAGGAGTAGTCTGCGTATAGCGCACCACCTTCTTGCCCTTTATCAGAGAAAGAATCAACTTCAGATGCTCTTCAGCAATGACATGAGGAGCAATCAGCAGGCGCCAATCCTTATGCTCATTAAAGAAAGGTATAAAGATATTCTCATCTGGTGGCCAAGAGCTACCGGCAACAAATACCTTGAAATCATGATGTGGTACATCCGCAGACTGAGATGAAGCTACTCCTGTTCTGAAAGCCTCGCAAATCGGCAATTGCTTGGCAGCCTCCTTTATCTGGAGAACACGGTCGAAACGGGTATCTCCTACCACATCCACAGCCGTGATGCCGATACCTTCGAGCAATCGCTTACTCTCTTCGTTCTGTACGAAGAAACGGGTAAAGCACTTCAGCACTCCAGCATAGTTTCTTCCATACCATTTGAAGAACACCTGATCCTCGCGGAAGATACTGCTCACGCTATAAGTAGGAATGTTGCGATGCTTCAGGATATGAAGGAAATTAGACCAGAACTCATACTTGATGAAGAAAGCCATCACAGGACGTACCAATCTAAGGAAACGGATGGCGTTCAACCGAGTATCCACCGGCATATAACAGATGATGTCAGCTCCCTCATAGTTCTTGCGCACCTCATAACCTGAAGGAGAATAGAAGGTAAGCAAAATCTTATACTGAGGATAGTCCTTGCGGATACGTTCCATCAAAGGTCGTCCCTGTTCAAACTCACCGAGCGATGCAGCATGAAACCAAATGTACTTAGCGTTAGGATCTACCTTCTGCTTCAATATTTTGAAAGCCTCACGCTCACCACGCCACATCTTGCGCACCTTTTCATTGAACAGACTTGCAATGGCTATGCCCCAAAGGACGAAATATATTACGATATTATAGATCATGATATTTCTTTATATTGGTTACTATCTATAAATACGTGAACTCTCTGAATAGCCTTCAGCAATATTCTGCAGAAAGCCATTCAGAGAGAAATTATTGTGAATTAACCCAAAACTTCGATTGCCTTGCGAAGACGGCGCAGAGTTTCCTCCTTGCCAAGGAAGGCAGAGATATCGAACATACCCGGGCCCTTACCCTCACCTACGAGAGTCAGACGGAATGCGTTCATCACATCACCCAGCTTATAGCCCTTATCCTCTACCCATTTCATCACGACAGGTTCCTGACCTTCGATAGAGAAATCCTCAATACCTTCAAGCACATCAGCAAGTTCTGTCATCTGCTGTGCAGAATATTCCTTCCAGCGCTTCTTGGCTGTCTTAGCATCATACTCTGTAGGAGCAATGAAGAAGAAAGAACACAATGGCCACAATTCATAGACGAAGTTCACACGATCCTTCATCATGTGTACCACCTGCTTTACGCGGTCCAGAGTTTCCTCTACACCATTGTTGGCAACAATAGGGGCAAAGAGGTTAGCTATTTCATCATCGCTCTTCATCAGAATGTATTCGTGGTTGAACCAGATTCCCTTCTTGAAGTCGAACTTGGCACCAGCCTTAGAGCAACGTGAAATATCAAAAGCCTTCACCAGTTCATCAAGAGAGAAGATTTCCTGTTCTGTACCAGGATTCCAGCCGAGGAGCGCCAGGAAGTTGACTACAGCCTCTGGGAAGTAGCCACTCTCACGATAACCGGAAGAAACCTCGCCAGTCTTAGGATCATGCCACTCCAGCGGGAATACCGGGAAACCGAGGCGGTCGCCATCACGCTTACTCAGCTTACCTTTACCTTCAGGCTTAAGAAGCAAAGGAAGATGCGCAAAACGAGGCATGGTATCTTCCCAACCGAAAGCCTTATAAAGAAGTACGTGCAAAGGCGCACTAGGCAACCACTCCTCACCACGGATTACATGAGAGATTTCCATCAGGTGGTCGTCTACGATATTTGCCAGGTGATAAGTTGGCAATTCATCAGCACTCTTGTAAAGCACCTTATCATCCAGGATATCACTCATTACCTTCACATCACCACGAATCATATCGTTCACGTGAATTTCCTGTCCCGGTTCAATCTTGAAACGTACAGTATACTGCTTTCCGTCAGCAATCAGCTTATCAACCTCTTCCTTAGAAAGAGTCAGAGAGTTGCGCATCTGCATACGAGTATGAGCATCATACTGGAAATTCTGGATTTCGGCACGTTTCGCTTCCAACTCCTCAGGAGTATCAAAAGCAATATACGCCTTATCATTATCCAGAAGCTGCTGAACATACTGCTTATAGATATCACGACGTTCACTCTGGCGATAAGGTCCATGCTCTCCACCGAAACTTACACCCTCGTCAAACTGGATACCCAGCCACTTGAAAGATTCCAGGATATATTCTTCGGCTCCAGGCACGAAACGATGAGAATCTGTATCCTCAATACGGAACACCAGCTCACCTCCATGTTGGCGAGCAAACAAATAATTATACAGAGCGGTACGAACACCGCCAATGTGCAATGCACCCGTTGGACTAGGGGCAAAACGCACCCTTACTTTTCTATCTGCCATGTCTTTTTATAGCTATTTTCAAATTTTTCTGCAAATTTACATCTTTTTTTGCGATTTTAGCCGTTTTTTTTCGTATTTTCGCACTGTAAAACGAAATAAGTAAGAAAAAAGTAGGAAAATGAGCATATTTAACAACCCAGAAGAGAACTATTGGCGCAATTTCGCCACAAAAACGGTTTTGATATTAATTACCGTTGCTATCATTGTTTGGTTCCTTCCTCGCAACGAAGGAAGGATGTTCCGGTACGATGTTGGAAAGCCATGGATGTATGGTTCCGTCATTGCAAAATTTGACTTTCCGATCTATAAGACCGATGAAGCTATCAAGCGTGAACAGGATTCGCTGATGAAGCAATTCCAACCTTATTATTCTGTCAATGAATCCATCGGCAGCGAACAGGTGAGCCGTTTCCTGCACGACTTCAGCCAAGGTGTACCAGGTTTGCCAAAAGAATATGTGGGACTCATAGCCCACCAGCTTCAGCGCCTTTATCAGACCGGCATCATCGCTACCACGGAATATAATCGTATCTACAAAGATTCTACCAGTATGATACGAATTATCAACGGAAAGAATGTGAAGAGCGTACCTATCGGTTCGTTCTACTCTACTATTGCCGCTTACGAACGCATCTTCTACGATGAGAAACTGGCAACCCAGCGACAGCTTTTATCCCGTTGCAACCTCAACAATTATGTTGAAGCCAACGTCATATACGATAAGGGAAGAAGCGAGGCAGAGAAAGCCGACATGATGAGCAGCATTCCACTGGCAAGCGGAATGGTGATGAGCGGTCAGAAGATTGTGGATCGTGGTGAAGTGATTACGAACAACACCTATCGGGTGCTCAATTCATTCGATAAGGAGATGAAGCGCCGCAGTTCTACCCAGGAAGAACTGACAACCACTATCATCGGACAGGTACTGTTTATCTTCATTCTTGTCATGCTGTTTACCTCTTATCTCTCACTTTTCAGAAAAGACTATTTTGATAAGCCGCGCAGCATTACCATGCTTTATGCGATGATTACGCTTTTCCCTATCTTTGTGTCGCTCATGATGAAACACAATTTCTTCAGCGTCTATATCATCCCATTTGCCATGGCGCCTATCTTCGTACGTGTATTTATGGACTCGCGTACAGCCTTTATCAGCCACGTTACGATGATTCTTATTTGTGCAGCAGCTGTAAAATACCAATACGAGTTTATCATCGTACAGCTGGTAGCAGGTCTTGTTGCTATTTACAGTTTGCGTGAACTCAGCAAGCGCTCGCAGATATTCATCACAGCCCTGTTGGTAACTATAGCCAGCAGTGTAGTATATCTTGCCCTTCAGCTGATGCAGGACAACCAGGTGTTCAACGTAGATGCCAGTATGTATACCTACTTTACCGTAAACGGCATCTTCCTGCTACTCTCTTATCCGCTCATGTACATTATAGAAAAGATGTTTGGATTTACATCTAATGTTACACTTTTCGAGTTGTCAAATACCAACAAGGGATTACTCCGCAACCTGAGTGAGATTGCTCCAGGCACCTTCCAGCATTCTATCACCGTAGGTAACCTGGCAGCAGAGATTGCCAACCGCATCAGAGCCAACAGTCTCCTGGTACGTACCGGAGCACTCTATCATGATATCGGTAAGATGACTAACCCTGTTTTCTTCACAGAGAATCAGGCGGGCGTTAATCCTCACGACCAGTTAAGCGACCTTGAGAGTGCACAGATTATCATAAGCCATGTTTCAGAAGGTCTGAAGATGGCAGAGAAGGTTGGTCTGCCAGGCATCATAAAGGATTTCATCACTACTCATCACGGAACGGGCATCACCAAGTATTTCTATATTAATTACTGTAATGCTCACCCTACAGAGGTGATTGATAAGTCGCAGTTCCAATATCCTGGACCAAACCCATTTACTCGCGAACAGGCCATTCTGATGATGGCAGATACGGTTGAAGCGGCTTCGCGCTCTCTGAACGAATATACAGAAGAAAGCATCAGTAACCTCGTCAATAAACTCATCGACGGACAGGTGGCAGATGGTTTCTTCAAGGAGTGCCCTATCACGTTCCGAGACATTGCTCTCGCTAAACAAGTACTCATCGAACGACTCAAGGCTATTTACCATACCCGTATTTCGTATCCTCACTTGAACGTAAGACAGAATGCCGGCAAAAAGACGAGTCAGGAGTCTAAAGAACAAGAGTAAAGATACAATTCGTGAAGTTCTTATGCCGTAAAGCGTATAAACGGATATACAAAAAGGTAAAACATAACCGATAAAAGTCCTTTTTCTTGCACAGTTTTTCAAATCTGTGCAAGAGAAAGGGCTTTTTGCGTTAATATGTTTTAAATATTTAATAAAACCAATAGTGAAATAGAACATTATAGTTACCTTTGCGGACGTTTTTATTTAATATTATTAAGATGAAGAAACTAAAATTAGTTGGTTTGGCCATTGCGATGGCTTGTGCAACCCCATCTTTTGCAGGCGGTTTGCTCACCAACACCAATCAACATGTAGCATTCAACAGAATGATGAGCCGTGAGGCTTCAATTGGTATCGACGGTGTTTATTACAATCCAGCCGGAGTTGTATTCATGGGTGAAGGTCACCATCTCGCCATCAACTGGCAGTTGGCTTACCAAACACGTAGCATTGAAAATGATTATGCTCTGTTCACAAACAATGTGAACAATCCTATTACTCCTCGTACATTCAAGGGTGAGGCTTTTGCACCTGTCATCCCTTCATTCCAGTATGCTTATAATAAAGGTAGATGGTCACTCCAGGCTAGCTTCGCCCTCACGGGTGGCGGTGGCAAGTGTACCTTCGATAATGGTCTGGGCTCTTTCGAAAAGATCGTAGCTGAGACAGCAATGGCTGCTTGCGGTTTGGCAAGAACTGTTGACAACGTATTGGGCAATACACTTGGACAGCCAGGAATGCAAATGTTTACAACCGACCAAGCATTCGGACAGAAAGGCGAATATAGTTACAATAGCTATATGCATGGACGTCAATACTATTATGGTCTCTCTGTAGGTGCTGCATATAAATTCAGCGACAACTTCAGCGCATTTGCAGGCGTGCGTGGCGTTTATGCTTCAACAAACTACTATGGATATGTTGAAAACATCAAGGTAGGCAACATGCCTCTTTACAAGGTACTCGACCCTAACAAGGAAAATGCAGCCAACATTGAATTGAGCTGTGATCAGAGCGGCATCGGCTTTACTCCTATCATCGGTGTAGACTTCAAGACAGGCAAGTGGAACTTCTCTGCAAAATATGAGTTCAAGACTCGCATACGTTTGAAGAACAAGTCTGTAAATCAGGCTCCTAGTATCAGTGCTCTCCCAGACAACTTGTCCAGACAGATGGTTGGAACATTGACTCAAGTATTCACAAATAAGGGTATGACTCCAGAGAAAGCTCTAGCCACTGCAACAAATACTACTCAAGCTGTTTTGACTAACGGTGATGTAGTAAAGACAATGGCTGGCTTGAAGACTCAGTTCGATACAGAGCTCGAAGAGGCTATCGGTGAATATGAGGATGGCAAGAAGATTGCTGGTGATATTCCTGCTTATCTGGCACTCGGTGTTGGCTATAGCCCTGTCGATGCAGTTAGAGTAAACGTAGGTTTCCACTGGTTCGATGACAAGCACGCTACATCTTACAACAACCGACAGGAGAAGTTAAAGCGCGGTACCTTGGAGTACAACGCAGGTGTTGAAGTGGATGTCAACAAGAAGATTACCTTGAGTACAGGTTGGCAGAATACCAACTATGGCTTGAGCGATGAATACATGGACGACAAATCATTCGTTGTCAGTTCCAACTCTGCAGCTATCGGTGGTGTTTATCACATCAATAAGAAGATGGATCTGAACGTAGCTTACTTCCATACCTTCTATCAGCACAAGAAGACTTCAGAGAATGTAGAACTAATAGGAAAGACCTACAGTTCTGACTACACACGTAACAACAACGTATTTGCAGTAGGTCTTGACATCAACTTTTAAACATAACTACAAATATCATAATTAAAAGGCTACCCGTTCTTGCAACAAGTAACGGATAGCCTTTTTAATTTTATTTACCAATCATATTTTCTTCCATTCTACCAGAGAAAAGGATGTCCAGGAAACTACAATGGGTCTACATCATAATAAATCTGCAGAGCTCCATATCTCGGATCCTTTCCCATCTGTTGCTGAGCAAACTTCAGATATTCTCTTACCTTCTGCTGATCAATACCATTTTCCAGTTTGATAACAATCTTTCGAATGTTCATCGTTTTAACCCTTGCCACAGCAGGTTTATCCGGTCCCAACACACGCTCGCCAAACCAGCTTCTCAGCGTTTTGCTTAGTTCATAGCCAGCCTGTTCGCATACCTTATCATATTTATGTTTTACATACACATTAATCAGGTGAAAGAAAGGTGGATAATGAAAAGTTCTTCTCTCCTCCAGAATACCCTGATACAAGCCTTCATAATCATTATGCACCACCTGTCCGATGACAGGCAAGGTAGGATTCTTGGTCTGTAGAATCACCAAGCCACGTTTACCTTTTCTTCCAGCTCTACCACTCACCTGTGCCATCATCATGAAAGCATGCTCGTAGGCACGGAAATCGGGATAGTTGAGCATCGAATCAGCATTCAGGATGCCAACTACACTTACCTTATCGAAATCGAGACCCTTAGAAACCATCTGTGTGCCTATGAGAAGATTCGTCCTGCCTTCAGAGAAGTCTGCGATAAGACGTTCGTAGGCATTTCGTGTACGTGTTGTATCCAAATCCATTCTGGCAATCTTGGCTTCCGGAAAGATTTCAGCTATCTGGTCTTCTATCTTCTCGGTACCAAAACCACGTCCCATGATTTCCGTACTGCCACAGTTAGGACATTCCGTAGGAACCGGATAAGTGTAACCACAATAATGGCAAGTCAGCAGGTTAATGCTTTTGTGTAACGTAAGCGAGACATCACAGTTCTTACATTTCGGCACCCAACCACATACCTTACATTCAACCATCGGCGCAAAACCACGACGATTCTGAAAGAGAATTGCCTGTTGCCCATTCTTCAAAGCCTCTCTTACTGCAGCCAAAAGCTGTGGAGAGAAAGGACCGCTCATCATCTTACGGCGGCGCAAGTCTTTTACATCTACCACCTGAATTTCCGGCAACTGAATACCTTTGTATCTTGTCTTCAGTTCTACCAGTCCATACTTACCTTGCTGCGCATTATAATAACTCTCCATCGAAGGCGTAGCCGTACCCAATAATGTCTTTGCCCCATACATCTTGGCAAGCACTATGGCAGCACTTCTGGCATGGTAGCGCGGAGCAGGATCCTGTTGTTTAAAGGAAGTCTCGTGCTCTTCGTCTATGATGACGAGTCCCAAAGCCTTAAAAGGCAGGAAGACGGCACTTCTTGCACCCAGGATTACATCATAGGGATGATCAGAGAGTTGTTTCTGCCAGATTTCTACACGCTCAGCATCACTATATTTAGAATGGTAGATGCCCAGCCGGTCGCCGAAAACTCTATGAAGGCGCTCCATGATTTGTACGGTCAGAGCGATTTCCGGCAGAAGATAGAGCACCTGCTTATGCTCCTCAATGGCTTTTCTGATAAGATGAATGTAGATTTCCGTCTTTCCGCTGGATGTCACACCATGAAGCAATACAACATCCTTTTTCATCATTTGCATCAGGATACCATTATAGGCATCTTGCTGTGCCAATGAGAGAGGTTTAATCAGATCTAGATGAGATTCTCCATTCGTATTCAATCGTCCTATTTCCAATTCATAAGTAAAGAGAATTCCCCTGTCGATAAGCGCCTTGACAACAGCAGCCGTACAATGGCTCTCGTTCATCAGTTCTTCCTTGGTCACTTTTTTTATGCCTTCCCTAGGCGTATCGCCATCAAGACTGTCCCAATGCGAGAGACTCAGAAAGGTGGTTAAAGTCTTGGCTTGCTTCAAGGCTCTCTGCACCAGGTTGAGCGCTACATGAAGTGCCTGCTCACTACGGTACGTACTGGCAAGTTCTACATAGAGTTCCATCTTGGGCTTGAATTTCTCTGTAGACTTCAGTCCACCTGGCATAGCAGCATTATAGACATCGCCTAACGGAGCCATATAATAATAGCCAATCCATTGCCACAATCTCATCTGCTGAGGCAACAGCGAAGGGGTACTGTCAAGTACCGCCTCGACAGGTTTGCAGGAGAATGCAGGCTTATCATCATGCAGCCGGGTAGCCATTGCGATATATTTCTTACTTTTACCAAGAGGAACCAGTAAGCGTACCCCAGGCACAACTTTCCCTTCCATCCCATCAGGGACAGAATAAGTAAAGGTTCCGTCGAGCGGAAGGGGTAATATCACATCTACATACTTCATATCTAATCTTCTTTAACCTTGAAATATCCGTTATTCAGACTTTCGACTTGCAAAGTTAGCAAAAAAAAAGCAGATACCCATCATCGGATACCTGCTTTTATATATTTTAAGATGTACTAGGCGAGACCATACGATGTTCTCACCCATAATCTGTCCTGTTCTTTTACGAGATTAGAACCAATAACCCAAAGCAATCTGCCAACAGTTATTCTTACTGTTACCCTTCTCAATAACATTGCTGCTTACATCCTTCCAGGTTGCATCAGCAGTCTTACCGCAAGCGATGTTATAGTTCGCAGAGAGCTGGAGATGGCTCAGCAGGGTAACACCCAAACCTACGTTTACGCTGAAGTTTGTTTTCTTCAGAGAATAGCAGCTGGAATCATTCCACTTGAAGTTCTTGTCACCAACGTTGATACCCCACTGTGGACCAGCGAAAACGAAAACATTAGCCAAGCTGCTCAAACCGAAGCCATAACGTACGTTTACAGGAATATTAAGAGATTTCTGAGTCATTGTTGTCTCTACATTCTCAGCAGAAACCTTAGCTTCCTTCTGATCGTACAAGGCAGCAGCATCAAAGCTCAAGCCAACAACAGGGATAGTAACCTTTACCATTGGACCTACAAAGAAACCAGTCTTGTTAGATGCATCGAATACATCGTTACTCAAAGACATGTTAGTAACATCCAAACCGCCCTTCAAACCAAACTTAATCTGGGCATTAGCATTTGTAGCAAACATCATGGCTGCTACAACCATTAATACTGATAAAACTTTCTTCATTCTATATTTACTTTAATTCTTATATAAATTAATGACGCTCTCTACGAACCGTTACCCTAGCTGAGCCACCAGAAGAAACATTGCTTCCTCCTGACCTGCGTTTTTTAACAGTAGAAGTCTTAGCTGATTTAGATGCAGAACCACTTCTTCTGTTACGGCTTTTCTTCAGAGTCTTGGCATCCATATTCTTTTCAGCCTTGGCAATACTGTCAAGAGAATCCTTCCTAGCCTGATTACCCCAGATATTCTTCTCAAAGGCTTCCAACTCAGCCTCAATGCGCTTCTGTTCCTTCGCCATAGCCGTATCCGAAGGACAGTATTGTGCCAGAGTATTGCCCTGCATATTATTGGTCTTGTAGATTTTACCCTGATACAGATTCTTGGTAAAATAATCTTCTGCACTCATCACAGCAGCATTGTTCACATTACTGGTCATCAGCTGCTGCTTAGCCAGGAAAGGAGCCAGATCATCATACTTCACCCAGAAGAGCGGATACTTGTTTCCTACATCTCCAAAGTCATCATCACGGGTCATGATAGGGCACAAAGCCAATACCTTGGTATGGAAAGAAGCTGTTTTCTGGTCATAATAAGAAGTCTCCTTCACATAGTACGCCTTCACTTCAGCTGATGGAATATCGCTGTCATCAATATGCACCTTTCCGTTATCAGTCTTCTCGTAGTAGATATGATAATTATCTACGAATGCTTTCGGAGTAAGACGGTTGGCTGCAGAGAAGTCTTCATTACCATCCATACGATACTGATAAACAGGCACTTTACCCGTAAACATCAGTTTAAAGATATAGGTAAAGAGATTCATCTTACCATCTGTTGGCTCTACAGGATAATACAAGGCAGCATTGGCATCATCTGTGAGATTGAGTTCACGATAGATGTCTCTTCTCCAAACCACGTCCTCATCCATCGGGATGGCTGTAGGGAAATAAAGTTTGGCACGCAAGGTCATATTGTCAGCATTCGACTGTTGTGCCTTTTGCTGAGCCTGCTTTCTGCGAGCCGCTGGCTGTGCCATGATGCTCTGCACCATTCCCAAAAGCATGAATATGAATAATATCTTTTTCATTACATTGAACTTTGAACATTGAACTTTGAACTTGATGTATGATAAGTAAAGCCGTTGAATTGGCTTTCCCTTCGGACGCCGAACGTTGTTTCTTCACTCTTCGTTCTTCACTTACTTCACTTACCTAACGATAACTTCCATTGCTGCCGGCAGATTTCGGGTAATTCCATCAGGACCTACAGCCTTGATATGCGAGATATAGAAGCGTCGGTTTCTTGACAGTTTTCTGAACTCTTCGCGCTGTCGTTCTGAGAAATTGGAACCCGCCGAAGCCAAAGGTATGGCATTTCCCATATTATCAAAGAATATGGTTTCGAAGCCCAGCACCTTAAACGGAATATCAAGGAGTCCGTCATCTATGGCTGCATGAATGCCTGGAGCACCCATCAGAGCACCTTTCGATAGAGCACCACCTCTAAATCTATCTGTACCCATCGCAATATAAGCTGTTGGGTCAGGAAGTTTTCTTACATGGAATACGAATGGAGGCAGACTTCTCACCTGTCCCTTATCGCGGGCTGTCACATGGATGGTAACATCCTTACCCACCGCTGAAGGTGTAGCCACGAAATGACCATTGCCCTTAGCTACGAAAGAACCGCCTGTCATGGAAGCAGAGATAGCATTTGCCGGAACACCAGGAACGCTGATGCTGATAGGATTGGCATAGCCTGCATAGAGCACATTCATCAGGTCGGCAGCAACGGTAGCTGTATTAGGAACAGGCAATACGGTGTATTTCTGAACGAAATTGCGTCGCATCATCTCGCCATTCTTGCCTCTCATCAGAATGTAACCGCCAAACTGATGCTCACCTACGCCACCTGCCACAAAACTGTATCTGCCATTCTCGGCATTCAGCCTACTACCATTCACATAGATTTCCGGGCGCTGTGTACTGTCTATTGCAGCCATCACCACATGCGAATTGAAACGTTCACCGGCATAGAGGGTTGTTTTCTCTGGAATAACGAATGCATCGAGTTCATTCACATTCAGTTCTACCAGATCTATATTTTTCTTCTCCTCATCCGATTTCTTCCCATCATCGGCAAGACTTTTCTTGATTTTCTCGACAACAGACTTGCCTTTGACACCGAATTCCTCATCTGTAGGAGTATTCAGCGCCAACATAGCCATCAGGATGACATACATCAGGTTAATCATCTTCTGGCGAGGCGAAACCGGTCTTTTCTTGATTGCCATGGATATAAATTTGCTTGATTCTATTTATTTTCTTCGTCTTTACTCTTCACTTGTTACATGAGGAGCCGCCACACGCATATTGATGGTCATGGCATCAATCATACGGGTATAAATTTTGTTCAACTGTTCTATCTGCTTTGCCATCATCTTGGTCTGCTCATTGATCTGGTCAATGGTACCAATCTGCTGGCTGGCACTTTTCAGCTGCATCTCGTATACCCTGCTGATACCTGTCAAGGTACGGTTCAGATTCTCCATCTCCTCGCTGTCACGAGTCAGTCGGCTACTCTGTTCGTTTACCTTACTCAAGGTTTCTACCAGGCTCTTCAACTGTTCTACGTAGCTGTTCTGAACTTCCACCACCTCAGGATTAAGTGGAGTCAGTTCTGGCGCAGCAGTCATTACAGGAGAGACAGGAGAAGAAACCTGAGGTTGAATGGTTTCAGAACGATTCTTGGCAGTCATCATTTCTTCAGCCGACACCTTTCCTTCCAGATACTCCTCTGTAGCATGGGTAGGCAAGTCTCTACCTTCGGCAGTCTTGTCGAAAGGACGGTCGAAAGCAGAAAGGAAGAACACGAGAATCTCGGTTCCCATACCTAAGAAAAGCATGAGATTGGCACCAGGAAGATGGGTCAACTTAAAGAGGGTACCAGCGATTACGATAGAGGCACCCCAGCTGTAAGCATAGTTAAGGAATGTCTGACCCGGCACACTATCCATCCACTTCTGTAAGCGGTATACGATATTGAATTTGCTATAATAGCTCATATTATTTATCTCCTATTCTTATTCTTCAATGGTTTCTGTTTTCCGCTAGCCGTAGTAGCAAAACTTCTCACACAACGGAATCCGATGTATGAGCGAGGCTGATTCTGGTACTCGAAAGTGCGCCATGCCGAACGGATAAACGACTCTGGGTCTTTCCAGGAACCACCTCTTACACTCTTCTTCTTCAAACGGTAAGGATCTTCTATGGCAGCATTATACTGTAAAGTTGGGTTAAAATCGCTCATTGCGTCAACACCCGCCTCTGTATAAACGGTACTTGTCCACTCTGCCACATTACCAGCCATATCGTAAAGTCCATTAGAATTTGGCGAATAGATAGCCACCTTACTGGTTATCAGGTTGCCGTCTTTGGTATAGTTGCCCCTGTCTGGTTTGAAATTGGCGTAAAAACAGCCATCCCCATTCTTCACATCCGCATTGTCCCAAGGAAATTCATTCTGGTTCTTGCCTCTTGCAGCATATTCCCATTCTGCCTCGGTTGGCAGACGGTAACGCTGCACATATCTAGCTTCAGGACCTAAACCCTTCAACAGATAGTCTGTTCTCCAGGCGCAGAAGGCATTTGCCTGTTCCCAGGTAACACCGACTACCGGATAGTCATTATACGCAGGATTGCTGAAATAACTTCTCAGATAGGTTTCATTCTCTGCATTTCTGAAGTCGTTTACCCAACAGGTAGTGTCAGGATAAACATTCACGATATAGGTATTCAGGAAATCCCATGGTCCTGAAAGCGGACGGTTGATAGTCTCACGCACTACTCTACCCTCATCATCGTAATAAGCAGTATCTTTCGAAATCATCACCACCTCGTCCGGATTTATCTTCACATCGGTGTTGAAGGTACGTTCCTGTGGATTCAGGCGGAACTTACGCTGAGCCGCAGCTGTATAATCATAGATTTCGTATTTATAGTTGAGCTGGCGCCAGTCGATGAGTTTTTCTCCTGTAACCGGATTGGTTTCATACAAACTTTCAAAAGCTCTCTGCTCATCCTCATTAGGTTTCTTAGGCAGCGCTTTCTTCCAGTTTACATGAGGTGTAACCGGATCGCCATTCTTATCTTCAGTAATCATGTAAGTCTCGTCGCCTCCATAAGCAGGATCAGCCAGACGGGTACGAAGAATAGAATCGCGCACATAAGCCACAAACTGCTTATATTCTGAATTGGTGATTTCGGTATCATCCATCCAGAATCCATCCACCGACACATCCTTGCGTGGTGTTTTCATTCCCCAGAGTGAGTCTTGGGTCTCCATTCCCATTTTCAGGAAGCCACGGTTTATCTTTACCATACCATAAGGGGCTGGCTCTACAAAGCTTCTACCGCTCACGCCAACCACCTCGCCACCTCTGCCTGCAACAGAAGCTTGCTTGGCACCGAAGCAGCCGCTCAAGGTGAGCAATATAGCGAATGCACTAAGGAGCAATATACTTTTCTTCATTGTTTTATGATTCTACTATGTTCTTATTTCTATTTACATTATAATATTCTGACGCTCTGATGGCGGTTTCTGCCTTTCTTGGTCAGGTTGATCTCGGTCTGATACCCTACAAAGAGTTCATGACTGCCATTTCCTGCACTGAGTTTGGAGGTGTATGCCTCGTAACTGTAACCAAGCACTACCCCATGAAAACTACCGCCTACCAGCACGGTTACCGATCTGTCCGGACTGTAGGTCACACCACCATACAACATCCGTTTCTCATATTGGTAAACTAACCTTCCTGTCAGGTCGCCTCGCCATGTGGTACCATCTGTTGTAACAAGAACAGACGGCTTTATTGTTAAGAACGGATTTCTCAGTCGAATATTGTATCCACCTGTCAAATAATATGTGGCATCTATTTTCAATTCGTTGGTCTCACCTAGATTTATCGTAGGCGATGTAAGATGCTGGGCAGAAAGTCCTACGTACCAAGCCTTATGCTGGTAATACAGACCCAGGCTCAAATCCATTCCGCTTCCATTTACGTCTGAAGTAGAAAAGGCAGGGTCACCACTTTCTCCCAAATCCACCTTGCTTCCATCAAACTTCTCACTCAGCATGCCTCCTTGCACACCCACGCTCAGCGTTCCACCCAGGAGTTTATTCTGCAAAGCATACTGTAAAGCCAGTCGCTGATGAGTAAAAAGACCAATCTGGTCATTCTGTAGCGACAAGCCTACTCCATGCCGGTGATTGAGCAAGAAGAAAGGCATGTCAGCCGCCACCTGAAAGGTACGGGGGTTATGTTCGAATCCAGCCATATCAAGCGCGTAGGCCGCCGCAACATTAAGTTTCGACTGCTTACCCACAGCAGCAGGATTGAATGATGGTTCCATGTCAAAATAATGACTGAAGGAAGGATCATACTGTGCCCTCATTTCGAGCACCCCCACTAGCAGAATCCATATAATGATAAATCTTTTCAACACAATAAGATAACGGAATTTCTTACACATTATTATATATAAGCAAGAAACAAAAGATGAAAAAGGCTACCCTCTTATAAGAGAGCAGCCCTATCATCGAGATTAATACTCGTCATCATTCCAGAGGAATATTAGGGCTGAATACCAAACACTTATAGCCTTCTAACTTTTTTATTGAACATTTTATTAAGGAGTAAAAGTCGCTAAAAGGCTTTTCTAAACCTATCTTGCAACTCCTTGATTCGCTCTAAAAGTTTTTCGAAAGATAAAGTCTAACCATAGATAAAGTGGTTACACATCTCTGCATAATCACCTTCCCAATCCTTCATCAACTCTTGCCTAGGAACGAAATCAATCTCACTAGGCATCAACTTAGAATAATCTACATACCCAACAGCATAGTATATGGAACGATGCTTAACTATACGCTCATACAAATCAATATCCTGCAGGGCTTGTTTGCCAAATTCTGTATCCATCAAGCGTTCGAGATCATAAAGATGTCTAGACATTCGGACATGACGAGGAGTCTGTTTCTGAAATTCCTCGCATAGCAGGAATGCCTTCTCTAGGAATGTTCGAGTAGGCACAACTGTTCTGACCGTAGCTGTAGCCGCCGCATCTTCTCCAGGGAAAGTCTGCTCAATATATGATGAAATCAAACGGTCTTCCGTAGGTTCATTCATAGACAAGCAACTAATCTCTATCTTAACTCTTGGCGGAATATACTCTATCGTATGACCAAGCATAGACTCATAATGAACGAGAATGACAGATGGATCCTTATCACTTGCAACGGGACTTGCCTTACCATCCTCATCAATTTCCTCTACTACATTTTCTATATGGTATCCTTCCACACCAAGTTTCTTTAGATTTTCATCCAACTCTGCTGAAACTGTATCAAGAAAATACCTACGTGCCTTCTTGCGAAGCTTTTCACGCTGATTCTTTGTCGTCTTCTCTATACCGAAGAATTCATGGTTTACAGATAAATCTATATCCTCACTGAATCTTTCTATCAAATTCCATCCTTTACTGAGACTTGTACCTCCCTTAAAGATGAGTTGATCTGCACATGAACATTTGAAAAGAGCGTTGAGCACCACAGTTACCCACCAGTCCTTTTCAATTGCAACCTGATTAATACGAAACTTCTCTTCCGCACGTTGCAACATTGCTATTCGTTCATCTATTGTGTGATTTAACCAAAGTGTCATAATGCTCGTTTTTATCTATTATATCAGTTATCAGCTTTCTCATCCATACTGGCATGAGAGTAAGATCTTGTACAAACAAGTCTTTATGTTCCTCTTCATTGACCAATTTTCTAATGGTAGAGAGTTCTTGATTACCTACATTCTTTTGTCCTAATGTTCTAAGAGCTTGTACAAGAAGCGCTGCCAACACAGTCTGAAAAGCAAAGTTCTTAGGAACACTTCTCTTCAACTCTATAGTCCGATTTCCAAGAGTCAAGACTCTTCCACTTCCCGATGTCAGATAAGTATATTTGGTAGGCACCTGTGTTGAGAGTCCAAGTTTGTTGAGCGCTGTAACTCCTGAAGGTTGTATTTGTACCTTATCTCGCTGGGCTATAGCCATCACCATTTCATCTATTGATGGATAGACTATCCCAAATCGGGTATTCTTAGGGCGAAGATAAACCCCATTAGCTAATCGAACTATATTTCCCTTTTTTTCTTCTACAGAAAGTGCACGACTTACCACCTTCTCATTATCATTGATGTCAGAGAAGTCTGAGATGAAGAGAATCTGCCCTTCACTTGTCTCGTATATACGGTTTGCTATTTCTGCCATATCGTTTTCTTTCTTTAATGGTGCAAAAATACAAAAAATCAGCGATATGTGTAACACCCCGCCGATTCAATTAACTTTTTTTATGTAGAAAACTTTGCAAATATTTTCCACAATCACTTATTTTTATTCACTCTTAGCTGTCTGTGGTACTCACGGCTCTTGCGTTGTAGTTCTTCCTTATGACTGGCATAATATCGACGTTGATACTCTTTTTTCGTGGCAGTTTTTCACTCTTTAAGAGACATACAGGCAAATTCTCCGAATGAATCTGGATACTGCTTGATTATTGCAGTAAAGACTGCGGACAAGACCTGCACGACAATGGAGTTTCCGGCTCGCCAATATAGAGAATAGTCAGAAGTCTTACGATGACGACCATTTATAAACATAAGTTTCGCTATTTGTTCTTTTGTGTAACCTTCTTTACCTCAAATCCGCAACCTATAGGGTTTAGTGGGATTTTGCTTGCAAAGCGACAAAATTCATTTTATTGTACATATTTCTTGCACAACAGAAATGTCGCAGACACAAAATCCCCTTACCCCATAAAGCGACTTGAGGTAATACGCTGGTTTAACCAGAAAAGCATGGTCTTTAACCAAAGTCTGTCTTGAACAGGTTGGCATAAGCATTGTTGTCTGAGTAAATGTTCAATACATGCCTACGTGATGTCTTAATCCATTTCGCAGGAACAGAGATGAACTTGAAAACAAAGGTCTTGATTCTGCTGGTGGCACGCAATCCAAATTCATGGGTTTTCAATCTCTGCATAATAGCTTTGTAGAAGTTTCTGATGAGAGCTGTCATAAGCAGGAATACAGTATTCTGTGCCATGAACGATTTTGGCAATCGATTCCAGCCAAAGCCATTGTTCATGTCATCGAAGATGCGTTCCTTGCCACCACGAAGATTGTAGAATTCCACGATGTCTCTTGCACTCGACTTGTAATCGTTAGTCAGTATACATCTGTAGGTATATTCGCCTTCCCAAATGTCAAGGTCTCCATCTATTCGCCTTTGTCTCTGTATGACAAGACGATACGGTTTTCCTTTCCATTTCTCAACAAGGATAGAATTCAACTCAAACTCAATACCGTTGATTTCAACAGTTTTCCATCCAGTTAAGGCAAACATGGAATCGTAGAAAGAAGAGCATCTGTTGGCACGAATATAAAAATGCCTGCAATGAGCCTCTACCATATCTACGATTTCCTCCGAACATGAGCCGCAATCCATGCGGGCACGAGAAATATATATTTCCGAAGCCTCCAATCGCTTGAAGATTCTTTCCAAAGTTTCTTTTTGGTTGAAGCGTACGTTTGTGTTGCCGTCTCTATTTTCAATACCAACAATCATGTCGTTAATGACAGCTACGCCTGGACTATAGCCCAAGAACTTCTTGTAGGTTGGTTTTGCATCATACTTCTCTGTTTCAATGAACTGATGGTCAAAGTCAAAATCATACTCTTGACCGGATTTCAATTGACCAGTAGCAAGCAGGGCATTGACCAGTAAGCAGTTCATCTTGTCTGCAGTATTGAAATCATAGGATTTGCCAGAAGCAGACTTATAGGTGATGCTCTTAAAAGTCAGTTCTTCGATAGCACGTAATATGGTGTCTGCGCTGCAAGTGCGAAGAGTTGGATGAAGAGACAAATGTTTCATCAGGTGAGTTGTAACATCCTCAATGCATGAGCCACCACAAAGATATACGCACATCAGAGAGCGTAGAATCTCGCTATATTGATAACCAAACATAGTGCATCTCAATCCCAAGGTGGAATCTATGGTTTGAGCTAAAAGAGCATCAAATTGCTCCATAATCGAAAAAATTCCCCCAAAAGGAGTGAGTTTCTCAGATTTTATTTGTATCTTTGCCATGTCATATTAGAGTTTTGCTTGTCTTCTTTTCGCAACACTAAGGTAAGTGAAAATTCTGACATGGCAAAATCCTGGGTAACTTTTTTGTTGCTCAGGCACTTATAAATAATATTAAACTATAGTGTTGCGGAATTAAGGAACATGAAAAAAAACAGAAAAAAGCAAATCGTAGTTTTGTGTATAGCTTTAGTTTGCATCTTCATCTTGGTGTTCTCATTGTCCCATAAATCAGCTACAAAAGGTAGCGCGAATCCTCCATTAACAGATGTTTTGACTGATAGCATTTCTCAGATTGTCTCGGCTTGTCCTGGTGAAATTGGTGTGGCGGTTATTATTAATAACACAGATACGGTTAGTGTTAATAATAAAAGCATTTATCCTATGATGAGTGTATTTAAGGTTCATCAGGCATTAGCTCTTTGCAATGATTTTGACAAAAAAGGCCTTTCCCTTGATACCTTGGTAAAGATAAATAGGGAAAAACTTGATCCAAAGACATGGAGCCCTATGATGAAAGATTATTCAGCACCAGTTATATCGTTGACAGTAAGAGATCTGTTGCGCTATACTCTTTCCCAGAGCGACAATAATGCAAGCAATATCATGTTTAAGAATATGCTCAATACTGCACAAACAGACAGTTTTATAGCGAAACTCATACCACATTCGAGTTTTCAGATAGCTTATACAGAAGAGGAAATGTCCGCTGACCATGACAAAGCTTACTCTAATTACACATCTCCTCTTGGTGCTGCAATGTTGATGAATCGTTTGTTTACAGAAAGTCTTATCAGTAATGAGAAACAAGATTTCATTAAGAATGCATTGAAAGAATGTAAAACAGGTATAGATAGGATAGTAGCTCCACTTCTTGATAAAGAAGGGGTTGTAATAGCACATAAGACAGGTTCTGGTTATGTCAATGAAAATGGTATTCTTGCAGCTCAGAATGATGTAGCCTATATATGTCTGCCTAATAAGGTCTGCTATACCTTAGCTGTATTTGTTAAGGATTTCAAGGGAAATGAATCACAAGCGTCACAATTTGTTGCGCATATATCAGCGGTAGTATATTCTTTATTAATCAATACTGCGTTAAATTAATATTTAATCGTCTGTAAATCAATAACTTATATTAAGAAATGCTTATGAAAACTTAACTGTAAAAAGTTGGTCAAGTCGCTGATTTTCAGTAACTTTGTAGATCACGACAAATACAATATTACATGAATACAGGACTTGACCAATATATGGATATCTTTAAAGATGCAGTTGAAGATTCAGCTGCAAAGATAACAAAAAGTTTCGAGAAAATACTCATCGAGGTGATAATTTTGTTCATGGTAATACCAAGAAAGATAAATTTCACCCAAATGGGGAGGTATGGCTTGCATGTTGAGCAAACCTATCGCAACGCATTCGGCTTGAAAAAGTCGAAGTGCATTGATTGGCTCAAACTTAATGTCTCACTTGCCAAGCGCTTCTTGGGTAAACAGGGAAGATGGGCTATTGCCATTGATCCCAGCTACATCAGTAAAGCTGGCAAGAAAACACCACATATCGGTCGTTTTTGGTCAGGATGTGCTCAGTCTGTTAAACATGGTCTCGAAATCATGGGTATTGGACTCATTGATATTGATACCAAAGACTGCATGATGTTAAGAGCCCACCAGTCGCTAAATAATAAAGAACTGAGTCTTAGAAACAAGACTATGGTAGATTTCTATATCAGCGTCATTAAGCGTTACCGCAAGGAACTTCTTAAACTCTCAACCCTCATAGTTGCAGATGCTTACTTCTCTACAAGTACATTTGTTAATGGGATAAAGAAAGAAGGTTTCTCTTTGATAAGCCGCTTTCGTGACAATGCTTGTCTCTTTTATGTCTATACTGGTCCACGTACTGGAAAACGTGATCGCCCCAAGACCAAGGATGGCAAGATTGATATGAAGAATCTTGACCTCACTCGAATGGAGAAGATGGAGATGAAAGATATAGAAGGAACAGCTTATACTTTGATTGCCTATTCCAAGGCACTCAAGTGTAAAGTTAGACTTGTCATCTGGCAGATGCCGAATGGCAAGAAGAAACTATTCTTCTCTACAGACACCTCACTTTCGGGTGAAGAGGTACTTCTTTATTATAGAACCAGGTTTCAGATCGAATTTTGCTTTCGTGACGCCAAAGGCTATACTGGTCTTATGGACTGCCAGACTCGCGATAAGTGGAAACTCGATTTTGCTTTCAATGCTTCGTTCACATCACTAAATGTTGCCAAGGTAACTATGAAGGAGATGGGAATGGAATATTCTATGTCTTCATTCAAGTCACTGATGACCAACATTTATCTGGTGAGACGAATTTTTAAAGCATGCGGGTACATCCCGAACCGAACTTTAATTAGCAAGATTTTCAAAGATCTCTCGTGCTTACAGCGTATAGCTGCTTAGCACATTATTGAATTATTAACGAACTATTGTACAAAATCAAGTCCGTTTCATTGCAAAATACTGCATAAAAGACTATAATTCAACTGTTTCAAAGATCGAATTGCCCTTTTTTATTGGACAGTAGTGAAATCGATTGACAAGACATGGAATCAGATTTAGCTATCTTTGCATCCCAAATGCATAATATAAAAGTACGCTACCACATTGTGGGAAAACAAGAAGAGTTGCAAGAGATATATGACCTCTATCAGACTTTCATACAGAAAGAACGCCCTGCTATGGAAGAAGACGAGGCCGATGATTGGGAAGGAAACATCATCTTAGCTCTTGGTGTGGACTATGGGACTTGCAATCTCTGTGGTAATATCAAGAAATGCGAACTTTCAGAAGGCTTTCTCTATATAGAAGCGGAAGAACTCGCATTGATTACTGACTTCCGCGTTCTTCTCAAAAATCGTTTCAAGGATTTGGAAATCTATTTCGCTACAGAAGATCCAGAAAACGAAACATATGTGACTAATGATGCAGATGGCAAGTATTTTCACGACCTGCCTGATGATCATTTCATAGCTCCATTAGATTATTGACGTATGGGACCAAAAACATTTCTAGCAGCTCTAATGTGCCTAATCATCGTAGCCCTCATGTGCTCACCCATTTTCCTCGTATGGCACGGTTTTACTATGGGCGGTTCAGTAATAGTCAGAATAGCATTTATCGTGATAGGGCTCATTCTATTGCGTTTATTCAAGCCAATTTCTAATCTTACTGGCAAGGACTACAAGATATTCTGATAGTTTCGACTATAAAGGCTACAAATTTGATCGAAGGTGGTATCACTCTGTTTAGCGTGATACCACCTTCTTTTGTTTGGCATTCATATCAGGAATGAAGCAGAAGCCAAGTTTGCTTACTACAGTCGCAAGGTTGTCTGGCAAGAATTCTGCATAAACTCGCTCTGTGACGCCTGTTGAAGCGTGACCTAACAATCTGCTTATCTCACTGATTTCAGCTCCGTGTGCAAGCGCTAAAACTGCCCAAGTGTGTCTTGATACATGGAAAGTCAAGTCTTGATTCCATTTTAAATCATGAGATATACAGCGAAGCGAAGTATTGATGGTATTATTCCAGGAATTTCTACGACGGTATATCGCCTCATGGTCATTTATATCGAAGTTCTCTGGCAATAGATCAAAAACAAAGACTTTGTTTATACCCTTCCATTTTTCAAGAATACGAATGAGTGGTTCACTCAAAGGTATGGTATTTCGGTTTCTCGTCTTGACTTGTATTTTACTGATGAAATTCTTGTTGAAATCAATGTCTTTCCATCGGAGCGTCATCACATCAACCATTCGCATACCGCAAGCATGGAAGGCAAACAGCCACATCTCCAAAAACTCTTTTCGTCGAGGCTGTTCGATGGTATTATAAACGGAAACTAACTCAGCAAGTCTCTCTTCAGTGAGATACTTGATATTCCTCTCTTCTTCATCAAGCCGGTCCTCTTCTTTCATATACAAGTCCTGGAGAGATACATTAAGCTGATGAGAGATATAACCTAACTGACAAGCATATTCACACGCCTGAAGAATCGGACATAGAGTCTTGTTGACTGTTGTTGCTTTCTTTTTTGCCAAGAGTCGATACTTACGGAAGTCAAGCAATAAGTCTTCACTAATATCTGAGACATAAATGAATTCCTTATGCTCACCATGTGTACCTTTGTGTTCAAGCAACAGGTATTCCTCAAACTGATTGAGATATGAAATACCATTCTTGCAAGTACTGAAACCTATCTTACCTTTCTCATAACGTTTTTCCATCAACTCTTTAGCAAACTCTATGAAGTCTTTTCCTTCATCAGGTCGCAAAGCATTGTCATTGTCTTCGAGAAAAGATCGAATCACATCACAAGTAATATGTTGATGCATTTCATAATACTTATGTATCTTCACATCTATGTCTTCGATACGCTTATGAAGAGCATGATTATAATACTTATAGTCAATATCAGTCGTGGCACGTATTTCACCAATACCGCAATAGCCTTTCTCATTCCATTCCTTTACTGACACACTTATACCAGTTGATTTACGAATAGAATCAGCATGCCAATTGTATTCTATATACAATGGATACTTTTTACCAGACTGCACCATCTTTGGTATACGCAGTCTCAATCGTCCTTTCGGATAAAGTCTTGAAATTCTTCCCATATTAAAATACCTTTTTATTAATTATGGCACTATGTACGCGAAGATAGTAGAAAAGTTTATCATATCACTCCTTTTTTATAAACTTCAGATGATTTTAGTATGAAGTAAGGAGAATAATAAGAGAAGAAAAGATGAAATTAACCGATCAGAAAAGAAAGAATTTCAGGATATACCGATTATTGATCATTTAATTATGTAAAATAAGGCCATTAGAACGGTAAAATTGGCGGTAAAAGACGGCAAAAAGCCATATAGGAATTTCAAGAGAAATCACCTATATGGCTCATTTCCATTATCTTATACTGATAATCGTAATCGATGAACGATTAGTACTCGTCATCATTCCACAAGAAGTCATCCTTTGAAGGATAATCAGGCCAGATGTCTTCGATGCTTTCGTAAACATCGCCTTCGTCTTCTATCTCCTGCAAATTCTCTAGAACTTCTAGAGGCGCACCAGAGCGAGTTGCATAGTCAATCAACTCTTCTTTTGTTGCAGGCCATGGTGCATCTTCAAGCTTTGAAGCCAATTCAAGTGTCCAATACATAGCTCTATAATTTAACGTTTCTATTATTTTGGCTGCAAAAGTAATACTTTTATTTTAAATTCCAAATATTTATGGAACAAATTTACGCACAAATCAATAATTTACATTAAAATTCTGCTTATATTTGGTTTTATCAAAGAAAACTATACCGCAATCAACCAAATTAAAGGTCAAAACCGTACGATTATCTGTTACAAGTCGAAGCCATACTTTCCCATATTCTGCATCGAGATTAATGTCTGTAACTACTAAAACCGTATCATCAGACACTTTCCAGAGAAACTGCTGGAAATCCTCTCTCTTTAGCAGGGAAGATGCAGAGAGTTCTACTACATTAGGATAAACAGTTCTGATGCGGAAGAGAAGACGTTTCTGTTTGGAGGCATCTTGG